>MERK01000065.1:1917-7135 GCA_001770575.1 Betaproteobacteria bacterium RIFCSPLOWO2_12_FULL_64_23 | reverse complement strand
CGCCCTGACGATGCTCGCGATCCTGGTGTTCGTGATCATGATCGGGTTCCCGGTCGCCTTTACCCTGATGGCGTTGGGAGTGGGCTTCGGCTACTACGCGTATTACCAGGCGGGGACGGCGTTTTTTGACAACCGCGTGTTCTACCTGCTGACGCAGAACACCTTCACCGTGCTCAACAACGACGCGCTGGTGTCGATTCCGCTGTTCCTGATGATGGGCTACCTGGTCGAGCGCGCAAACATTCTCGACGGCCTGTTCAAGAGCCTGCGCATCGCGCTCAAGGGCGTCCCCGCCTCGCTCGCGGTGGCGACGCTGGCCACCTGCGCGCTGTTCGCGACGGCAACCGGTATCGTCGGCGCGGTGGTGACGCTGATGGGCATGCTCGCGCTGCCGCAAATGCTCAAGAACGGCTACGACACGCGCCTCGCTTCCGGCGTGGTCTGTGCCGGCGGTTGCCTCGGCATCCTGATCCCGCCGTCGATCATGCTGATCGTCTACGGCGCAATGGCCAGTCTGTCCGTGGTCAAGCTGTACGCCGCGGCGATGGTGCCCGGCGTCCTGCTCGCCGGGATGTACACCCTGTATGTGATCGGCGTTGGAATCTTCCAGCCGCACCGGGCGCCGCCCCTGCCCAAGGGGGAGGGCGATATCGGCATGAGAGAGCTGATGTTGTTGTTGGCGAAATCCTTCTTCCCGCTCGCGGCGCTGATCCTTGCGGTGCTCGGATCGATCATGTTCGGGCTCGCGACGCCGACCGAAGCGGCCGCCGTGGGCGCGTTCGGCGCCATGCTGCTCGCGGCCGGCTACCGTACGCTGACCTGGAAGGCTCTTCGGGAATCCGTCTTCCTCACCGCGCGAACCACGGCGATGGTGTGCTGGCTGTTCGTCGGCTCGGCCACCTTCGCCTCGGTCTTCGCCTACCTCGGCGGCAACGTGCTGATCAGGGATTTCGTGCTCGGCATGAACCTCAGTCCGGTCACTTTCATGTTGATGTCGCAGGTCATCATTTTCATACTCGGCTGGCCGCTCGAATGGACCGAGATCATTATCATTTTCGTGCCGATTTTCCTGCCGATGCTTCCGCACTTCAACATCGATCCGATGGTGTTCGGCATCCTGGTGGCGGTCAATCTGCAGACCGCGTTCCTGTCCCCGCCGATGGCGATGTCCTGCTTCTACCTGAAGGGCGTTGCACCCAAGCACGTGCTGCTGTCGCAGATATTCAGCGGCTGCATGCCCTTCGTCTACATCGTGCTGGTGACCATGGCGCTGATGTACATGTTCCCGCAGATCACGCTGTGGCTGCCCGGCGTGCTTTACAGCAGTTGATGCATGGACGCGACGCGGCTTGAGTGGTTGAGCGCCAGCGACGCGGCGCGCGCGATCCGCGATGGCGCGATCAGCTCGGAGCAGTTGGTCGAGGCCTGCCTCGCGCGGATCGAGGCCGTCGAGCCGGCGGTGCAGGCGTGGCAATACCTCGATCCGAAACACGCGCTCGAGCAGGCGCGCGCGCGCGACCTCGAGCGTAAGGAGGGGCGGCCGGCGGGACCGCTGCACGGCGTGCCCGTCGGCATCAAGGACATCATCGATACGGCCGACATGCCGACCGAGGACGGCACGGTGCTGCACGCCGGGCGCACGCCGGAGCGGGACGCCACCGTGGTGTCGCTGCTGCGCGCCGCGGGCGCGGTGATCATGGGCAAGACGGTGACCACCGAATGCGCCACCTATACGCCGGGCAAGACGCGCAATCCGCACAACGCCGAACATACGCCGGGCGGGTCGTCCTCCGGCTCGGCGGCGGCGGTCGCCGCGGGCATGGTGGCGCTCGCGCTCGGCAGCCAGACCAACGGGTCGGTGATCCGGCCGGCCGCGTTCTGCGGCGTGTACGGATTCAAGCCGACCCACGGGCTGATTTCGCGCCACGGCATCCTCAAACTTTCGCGCGCCCTCGATCACGTCGGCATGTTCGCGCGCACACTCGAGGACGTCGCCCTGCTTGCCGAGCAGCTCACCGGCTACGACGAAAACGATCCGGACACGCGCCCGCGCGCGCGCATTCCGTTTGTGCAGACGGCGGCTGCAGAGCCGCCGTTCGCGCCGTATTTCGCGTTCGTGAAAACGCCTCTGTGGGAGCGCGCGGAGGATGCGACGCGCGCAGCGTTCGGCGAGCTCGCCGGGGTGCTCGGCGACCAGTGCCGGGAGCACGCGCTGCCCGATTCCTTGCGCGAGGCTTGGGATTGGCAGCGCACCATTATGGAAGCCGACATGGCCGCAAATCTCGACCTCGAGTGGGAAAAGGGGCGTGACCGCCTGTCGGCGTCGCTGCGCGACCAGCTCGCGCGCGGGCGCGAGGTGCGTGCGCTGGATTACCAGAAGGCGCTGGCGCGCATCCCGGTACTCAACCAGGGCTTCGACGAGTTGTTTTTGAGTTACGACGCGGTGCTGACCCCGGCCGCCCCCGGAACCGCGCCGAAGCTAGCGGCGACCGGTGACCCCGTGTTTTGCACGCTCTGGACGCTATGCGGCATGCCGGCGGTCAGCCTGCCGTTGATGAAGGGCGAGGATGGGCTGCCGCTCGGCGTGCAACTGGTCGGCCGGCGCGGGGATGACGCGCGCCTGCTGCGCACGGCGCGCTGGCTGGTTTCGCGGGTCCAGGCGGATTGAAATACCCAACAGGAGAACCGGAAAATGCCCATCAAAATCTTCGCCGCCATTGTGGCTATCGCGCTGCTGCTGGCCTTCACCATCCCGGTGGTGGTCAAGCTGAAGGGGATTGCGCTCGGCGCGGTCATCCTGATCGGCATCGCGATGATGTTGGTCGATCTGTGGCAGTCGCTCCAGTCGAAAGACGATTAATCCCGGGGGCGGCGAATGTGATCTGCGGACGCTGAGCCCGGCCCATTAGATAAGGCGACCGCGAAGTTGCCGTTTTCTTTCAGCAAAATCGAAGTGCAAATCCCTGAACCTCGCGACATGAGCCAACTGATCGAACAACTCCACGCCATCGTTGGCAAAGCGGCGATGATCGTCATCGGCATGACGCTTGTGGTCAACAGATTGTTCTCCTGATGAGCCGATGTACATTCGGGGATGAATACATTCGGGGATGAATACATTCGGGGATGAATTGCAAGATCGCGTGCCGAGGGATAACATACGTGCATAACAACGATAATTTGTTGCACGCTTTTTTCTTTGAGGAGAACACCATGCAAAAAGCTCAAACATGGGCGCGTGGCGTAGCCGCGGCAGCTTTCTTTGCAGTTTTGGCGCTGGCCGCCACCCAGGCCGCCGCCGCGGACGCGAAGCTGCCTGCCACCCTGGCTTGGAGCGCCTACGATGTCGGCTCCGCCGGCTACAACCAGGCGGTCGGGATCGGCAATGCGCTGAAGCAGAAATACAACGTCAGCCTGCGCGTGCTGCCGGGCAAGAACGATGTCTCGCGCAACCTGCCGGTAAGGAGCGGACAGGTGCAGTTCTCCGCCAACGGCGTCGGCGGCGCCTATCTGGCGCAGGAAGGTGTGTACGATTTCGGCGTGAAGGACTGGGGGCCGCAGCCGGTGCGCGGGCTGATGTTGAACACCTCGGATCAGCTCCTGACCGTGGTCGCCGCCAAGGACAGCGGCATCAAGACCATCGCCGACCTGAAAGGCAAGCGCGTCGCCTGGGTGATCGGTTCGCCCTCGCTGAACGAGAACATTACCGCGATCCTCGCTTTCGCCAACCTCACCTGGAACGATGTGAAGAAGGTCGAGTTCGGCGGCTTCGGCGCGGCCATGGACGGCATTATCAACAACCAGGTCGACGCGGCGTTCAGCTCCTCGGTTTCCGGCAAGGCCTACCAGATCGCGAAATCGCCGCGCGGCCTGGTGTACCCGGTGATTTCGCACAAGGACAAGGAAGGCTGGAAGCGGCTCAACGCGCACGCGCCGTTCTTCATGCCCTTCATGGGCATCGAGGGGGCCGAGTTGTCCAAGGACCACCCCGCCGAGTCCTCCACGTATCCGTATCCGATCCTGATGACCTACGCCGCTCAGGACGCGGACCTGGTGTACAACATGACCAAGGCGATGATCGACAGCTTCGATCTATACAAGGCCTCGGCGCCGGGCAACAGCGGCTGGGCGGTCGACCGGCAGAATTTCGCCTGGGTGATCCCGTTTCACGATGGCGCGATCAAGTACTGGAAGGAGGCCGGCCAGTGGAAGCCGGAGCACCAGGCGCACAACGACAAGCTGATCGAGCGCCAGAAAGTGCTCGCAGGCGCATGGGCCGCGGTGAACAAGGGCAAATATGCCGACGACAAGGCTTTCGAGCAGGCGTGGATGAAGGCGCGCGCCGAAGCGCTGACCAAGGCCGGCATGGACCCGGTTCTGACGAGTTGGTGATTTTTCTGCGCGCGACAGTCTACGCCGCCGCGCGCAGCCCTGAATCCGGGCGGAACCGGTGACCGCAGCCGCGGAGGACTCGCCCGAGGCGGCCGTCGAACTGCGCTACCGCAAGCTTTCGCCCGCCTGGCGCGGGGTGCTGATCTGTGTCGCCTCGGCGGCGATTCTTCTCGCCCTGGACCGCATCCTCAACCTCGGCTTTTTCGTCGGCAAGGTGCTGCTCGACACGGCCTATCTGTACTGGCTGTGCGCCTTGCTCGCCGGTTGCGTGTTCATCCTGGTTCCCGCGACCAAGCACGCGCGCCGCGACGGCGTGCCCTGGTACGACGCGCTGCTGTACTTTCTCATGGTCGCCGTATTCGCCTATTTCGCGCTGAACGCGCATCGCATCATCAAAGAGGGCTGGGAATTCGCCGCGCCGAAGGAAGCGATCTGGATCGCCTACGTCGGCTGGCTGCTGATCCTCGAGGCGACGCGCCGCGCCGGCGGCACGGCGGTGTTCGTGGTGGTCACCGTGATTTCGCTCTACCCGGTATACGCGGGGCACATGCCCGGACCGATCTCGGGCCTGCCGCAGGACCTCTCCACGACCGCGGCCTATCACTTCGCCAGCTCGGAGAGCGTGCTCGGCATACCGACCCGCGCCTTCGGCGAGCTGGTGATCGGCTTCGTCATGTTCGGCGCGGTGCTGCAGTACACCGGCGCTGCGCCGTTTTTCAATAACCTCGCCTTCGCGCTGTTCGGTTCGGTGCGCGGCGGTCCGGCCAAGGTCGCGATATTCGCCAGCGGCCTGATGGGCTCGGTCTCGGGCAGCGTGGTGTCGAAC
>MERK01000065.1:0-1836 GCA_001770575.1 Betaproteobacteria bacterium RIFCSPLOWO2_12_FULL_64_23 | reverse complement strand
TGCGCCTCCACCGGCGGCGTGCTGATGCCGCCGGTGATGGGCGCGGCCGCCTTCGTCATGGCCTCCTTCCTCGGCGTGCCCTATGTGCAGGTGGCGGTCGCGGCGCTGGTGCCGTCGCTGCTGTTTTACTTCGGGCTGTTCGTGCAGATCGACGGTTACGCCGCGCGCCGCGGGCTCAAAGGCCTGCCGCGCGTGGAGCTGCCCTCTATTGGCAGGACTTTCGCAGAAGGCTGGCAGTACGTGTTCGTGTTGGCGCTGCTGGTGTGGATGCTGCTGGTGCTGCAGCAGGAGGCGATCGCGCCGTTCTACGCCACGGCGCTGCTGCTCGCGATCAACCAGTTCGCGCGCCGTTATCGGCTCGACTGGAAAAAGCTCGGCCTGCTGGTCGAAGGCATCTGCGGCGCGCTGGGCGAACTCTCGGCGCTGCTCGCCGGCGTGGGCCTGATCATCGGCTCGCTTTCGGTCACCGGCCTGGCGGGCACCCTGGCCAACGACCTGGTGTACCTTGCCGGCAACAATATCTACGTGCTGCTGGTGATGGGCGCGATCACCAGTTTCATTTTCGGCATGGGCATGACCATCACCGCCTGCTATATATTCCTTGCCATCGTGCTTGCGCCGCCGCTGGTGGCAGCGGGTTTCGACCCGGTGGCGGTGCATCTGTTCATGCTCTACTGGGGCATGGTGTCGTTCATCACGCCGCCGGTGGCGATCGCCGCCTTTGTCGCCGCCGGCATCGCGAAGGCGCGGCCGATGGACGTGGGCCTGCGGGCGGTGCGCCTGGGCAGCACCATGTACTTTGTGCCCTTTTTCTTCGTTCTCAATCCGGCCCTCATTCTGCGCGGTGCGCCCGGGGAAATCGCCGTCGTGGTCGCCACCGCGGTGATTGGCATCTGGCTGATCGCCTCGGCGATCGAAGGCTACCTGGTCGGGCTGGGGAGGCTGGACCGCGGATTCGGCAGCGCCATCGCGCGCCTGCTGCTGTTCGCCAGCGGCATGGCGATGGCGCTGCCCGGCGGCGGCGAACTCGAGCTTAGCCACTTGCAGCTCGCGGCGCTGGGTGTAGCACTCGCGGTGGCAGGGGTCCTGGTCGCTCTGGTGACCCGACGTAGCGCCGCGCGCGCCTGATCCGGGAGGAACGAGGAACGCCTTGCGCGCTGCGCGCGCCAACCGCGTTTTCTGCACGGATAAAAAGCGCATCCGTACAGAAAACGCGGTTACGTCAACAGCAAGGAAGGCGTGGGGTTTTTATACGAGATCGTCAATTGCGTACGGATGGGTTTTCATCCGTGCGCAATTGACGATCCGCGCGGACGGTTTCTTGTCCGCGCAACAAGCGCAACTTTGCGACAACGGGGGCGCGATTCAAGTCGTTACGTATAGAATTGAATACTTCGAAACGCCGATCCTCGAACGCAAAGACATGACTCAACTGATCGAACAACTGCGCGCCCTCGTCGGTGCCTCCGCGGTCCTCACCGATCCCCAGGACGCGGCCCCCTACGCCACCGACTGGCGCAAGCGCTATTTCGGCAAGCCGCTGGCGGTGGTGATGCCGGCCACCACGGCGGAAGTCGCCGCCGTGGTGAAACTTTGCGCGGCCACCCGGACCGCCATCGTGCCGCAGGGTGGCAACACCGGCCTGTGCGGCGGCGCGACAGCGGATGCGGGTGGCGGGCAAATCGTGCTCAAGCTCGCGCGCATGAATCGCGTGCGCGCGGTCGATCCAGTTAGCAACACCATCACCGTCGAGGCGGGCTGCGTGCTCGCCGATTTGCAGCAGGCGGCGGCCGAAGCGGGGCGCCTGTTTCCGCTGTCGCTCGCGGCCGAAGGCAG
>MERK01000064.1 GCA_001770575.1 Betaproteobacteria bacterium RIFCSPLOWO2_12_FULL_64_23 | reverse complement strand
CGCGTAGCCCATGTGGATGTACTCGATCATCTTTCCTTCGGGTATGCGCAGCGCTCCGGTGTACCAGTGCGCGAAGACTCTCTCCGGAAAACCAGGAAATATTGTCGCCAGGTTCGCGTGCCCGCCGTCTTTGAGGGTCCCGCTCAAGCGAACCAGGTATAGACGCCCCTCCCGGATTTCCCAGGTGCCCACATACCCCCGCCACAATGCCGTGCAGTTGAAATCGAATTCAGGGCGGGCGCCGCCGAAGACAAAATAGTCACCGAGCGGCTCGGTACACATGGTCACCACGCGCCCTTCGTAGTGCAGTTCTTCCCCGATTTGCGCGGTCATTGCAAATTCCCGACCGAACTACCCGGACCGAAAGTCGCGCTCCTCCCGCCCGGTCCCGCGGCGGCAGGAACGATTACACCTATGCCATCGCGCAGGGCCGGCATCGACGCTCCTTGTTCAGACGCGATTGAGGTGGCGGGTGCGATGGCCCACGGTGACCACCTGCCCCTGGCGGCCGATCACGGCGAAGGCGTCGAGGTGCGACTCGAGGCGCCGGTACTCCGCGTCCCCGCGGGTGCGGCGCAGCCGCTCGCGCGCCCGCCGGTTGAAATAGACGACGGAACCGCCCTGATGGTCGTGAATTTCCTGGCCGAAGTCGAGCAATTCGTTCACTACGTCCTGCGGAATGCCCCGCTGCTGGAGGCGGGCGCGGGCATGTTGAGTGAGTGCAAGCATGATTTCCATCCTCCTCGTTCGTGAGATGAAAATCAGCTTACAAGAAGAGGGGCTCACCGGATGCGCTCGGGACGAACCGCGCGTGCGGCAGCGACAAGAAACTCAAGAAATGGGTGTTCGGCGGAATGGAGACCTCTCCAAAACCCCAGCGCCCTAATGCTGGTACTTCATCCCCGCCCGCGCAAGCTCCGCCGCCACCTTGTCTCGCAGCGCCTTCGGGCTGACCACCTCGCAATCCGCGCCGTACTTGAGGATGTCCATGATCAGCTCGCGATCGTCGGAGAACGGTACTTTCAGCTCATAGCTGCCGTCCTTGAGTACCCTGCTCTCCTGCTTCGAGTGCCAGCGCTCGGTCGCGACCCAGCGCGCGCGCTCCGGCGTGAAGCGAAGCGTCGCCCAGGTCACGTTGTCGCCGGCAAAGATGCCATAACCCGACCCGAGCACTTCGTCGAGCCGCGCCTCTGCCACGTCCTTCGCGCGCTTTTCCAGGATTTCGGCCTGTTCGATCGCGTCCACCGAAAACGAGCGCAGCCCGTCCCGCAGATGGCACCAGGCGTCGAGGTACCAGTTGTCGCGGTAGTGAATCAGGCGCTGCGGGGAAATCTCGCGTTCCGTCGTCTCGTTCGTGCCGCGGGCGTAGTAACGAATCATCAGGCGCTTGCGCCGCAGCAGTGCCGAGCCGACGGTCTGGAACTGATCCAGATGGAACTCGCGTGCACCGAGCGCCGCAATCTTGACCCGGCGGCGCACCTCCTCGGCCGTGTTTTCCGCAGTCCCGAGCAGCGCCGTCAACCGGGCGAGCATCGGCTGGACGTGGGGTCCGAGCAAGCCGCCCCGGTCCAGACGCGCGAGCAGGTGCTGCATGGTCAGGAGGGCGTGGATTTCCTCCGCACCGAACCAAAGCCCGGGCAACTCGTACTGGGGGCCCACGCGCTTCCCGCTCTTGTCGAACCGGTAGCCGCCGAGCTCCCGATCGAAGACGATGGGGGCGTTCAGCCGATCCTTCATGTAGGCGAGGTCGCGCTTCAACGTGGCCCACGACACGCCCAGGGATTCCTCCAGCGCCTTGCGCGAGACGGATGTGCGCGCGGCGAGGATTTGGTCGATTTTGTAGATGCGCTCGGTGATGCTCATGCCGGCCTCCATGGGCAATGCGACAAGACCGGGGCTAGCCGCGTGAGCCCCGGTCAAGGCATGATGACACGAAACCGGCGCGACGAGGAGCGCGCCGCGCGCCGGCCTGGATGGCAGCCGGCGCAAGCGGCGCCCCGGTTTATCGGCCGCATCGGGGCGGGATCGGGTCAAGTGCATCTTCGTCTCCGGTCGAGGGTAGTCCCGCAATTCTCCCGATGCCCGGGCTCACCAAATGCACCCGGTCTCTATTGTGCGGCCATGCCGTTCGCTCGTTGAGAGCTTGCGGCGGGCTCAGTTCCTGCGCCCGGACGGCGTTATCCTGTCCCGTTCAAGCTCGAAGCAAACAAATGACCAGGGAGAATGCGATGAAACAGCCGGACACGCCGCGATCGGGAAACCAGCTCGCCCACGCGCTCATACGCCGGCACTTCAAGCCGCGCGCGGTGACGAAACTGGTCACGACCAGCCGCTACTTCCCCGGCCGGCTCAAGGTGGAACTCATCGCCCCGCTGGCCGCCCTCGCCGCGGAAACGGGGCCGGAAGGCTTTTCCGGCCTGTATTTCCCCAGCGATTCGAAAGGCACGTTCACGGGGCTGCTCGTGGACGACGACGAGCCCGTGCGCCTCGCCGCATCGCACTACGAAGAGGTCGACCTGGGCCTGGGCGAACGCTTTCATTGCTTGAGGAACGGGCTGTGGCTGGGCGGCGCCGGCGGGGACCGTTTCGCCGCCCTCTATACCTGCGAAACCGATTTTCAGGGGGACAGCAAGCTGCGCCTCGAGATCGCCGTGATTCCCGGCGAGGCGGGCGGGCGCCAGACGCGGCGGATCCTCGCCGGCTTCGACGAGGCGATCAAGGACACGCGCGTGTACCGCGGCCGGGTGCTTTCCTTCGAGCGCGACCAGCTCTTCGGCTATGCCGGCCTCCGGGTGCACACGCTGCCCGAGGTCACGCGCGACCAGGTCATCCTCCCGGAGCGCACGCTCGATCTCATCGAGCGCAACATCCTCGGCTTTTGCGCGCGGCGCGATGCGCTCGCCGCGCTCGGCCTGCCGCTGAAGAAGGGCGTGCTTTTCTACGGCCCCCCGGGGACCGGCAAGACCCTGACCATCCGCTACATCGCCTCGGCGCTGAAGGAGGCGACCACTTTCCTGGTGACGGCCGAAGAGGTGGCCCACCTCCGGGACTACACCTCGCTCGCGCGCATGATCCAGCCGGCGATCATCGTCATCGAGGACGTGGACCTGATCGCAGAGAGCAAGAGCAGCGTCTACGACCCGGCCAGCCACGGGCTGCTCAACCGGCTGCTGAACGAAATGGACGGCTTGCGCGAGGACGCGCAGATTCTGTTCATCCTCACCACCAACCGGCCCGAAACGCTCGAGCCGGCCCTTGCCGAGCGCCCCGGGCGCATCGACCAGGCGATCGAGATCCCGCTGCCCGACGACGCATGCCGGCGGCGGCTGATCGAGTTGTACTCGGGGAAGATGCCGATCGCCGCCGAAGCGTTCGACGACATCATCCGGCGCACCAAGGGCGCGACCGCCTCGTTCATCAGGGAACTGATACGCCGCGCCGCGCAGTTGCAGCTCGAGGCGGGATGCACGGGAGAAGTGCAGGCGGAAATCTTCCTGCGCGCCATCGAGGAAATGACGCTTACCGGCGGAAGGCTGACCGCCAGGCTCCTTGGCGCCAACCCGAACGCCGCCGGTTTCATTCGCGCGGCCTAGCCGCCATGCATCTGGAAGCCCAACTGCTGATCGAGTACGCGCCGCTTGCCATCGCACTCCTCTGCTGGCTGATCAGCCAGTAACGGCGGGGCGGCGCACCCCTAAATGACCCGCACGACCGAAACGCCTCCGACAAACCACCCGGCGCAGGAAAACCCATGCCGGACCTGCCGTTTTGCGGGCTCACTCTGTGCGCCCCGCGGGCCGCATAATGGCAGATGTGTGCTCAATACAGGGCAAGCGAAAAAAGGTCGCTAAATTCATCGCATGACCTTGAAATTCTCGCATGACGGTACATAATTCAGTTGCGCCAATTTGATATTCAGCTTGCGGGCGCGTTATAAATTCAGCTAAAGCGGTCGGGACAAGCCCGCTTTGGCATGCAGCACACCGAAGCGGGCTTTTGCTTTTGGTACTCGCAGTACATCGCCGATTTGAGCAGCAGCTTGCGGGGCGATTCATCAAATGCCGCTAAAGCGTTGGCTCTCCGGATATCCGGGGGCCAGAAGGCAACACACTGGAGAGCATCGTGAACCGCATCATTACGGCATCTCAGTCCGGACTTCCGGACACCATGACCTAACTTAGAAAACGTCGTTCGCCATTCGGTCAGAGCAGCGGGACGGGTTCGTCCTGCCGCAATGGGGCTTGTCGCCCCCGCCGGCCGGCGATTCGTTCTTTAACACTCATGGAGATGCATTATGAAAACCCAGAAGCAACAGGGCGGCGCGGTGGATCACTTGAGCGCCCCGTACAACTGGGGCCCGCTCACCGAGCGCGTCGCGGCGCTTGCCGAGGGCATCAAGAGCCACGATCGCACTTGCCCGGACCGGGGGCACATCGCTTCGGTCGTCGGCTGGGCGATCGAGACGCAGCTCGTGTTGGTCGATCTCGACTTGGCGGCGCCCACGACGGCGGCTTGGCCGGTGAGGGCCGCCGCGCTCCAGCGCCGCGACCAGAGCAACCTTTGTCTCGATCTGGCGCATAGTGCGAATCTGCGGTTGCGCTACACTCGCCAGAATGCCCTAGACTCGGTCCCGCCATGTCCCGCGCCAGACTCTATCAACCCGATTCGGCCACGCCTTTCGCCCTCAGCCGCTCCAAGGTCGAGTTGTTCATGGACTGCCCGCGTTGCTTTTATCTCGACCGGCGCTTGGGCATCGCGCGGCCGCCCGGGTTTCCCTTCAACCTCAATTCCGCCGTGGATGCGCTGCTGAAGCGCGAATTCGACCGTTACCGGGCGGACGGTGCCGCCCACCCCTTGATGACAGAAGTTTCCATCCGGGCAGTGCCGCATTCGCACCCGGATCTGGACAACTGGCGCAACAACTTCCGCGGCGTGCGCTACACCCACGCGGGCACGAACCTGGAGCTCTTCGGCGCGATCGACGACCTGTGGCGGGATGTGGATACGGGCGAGCTGATCGTCGTCGACTACAAGGCCACGTCCAAGGCCGACGAGGTCAACCTGGACGCGAAGTGGCAGGACGGCTACAAGCGCCAGATGGAGTTCTACCAGTGGCTCTTGCGGCGCCAAGGGCTACAGGTGGCGAAGCGCGGCTGGTTCGTGTATTGCAACGCGCGGCGCGACCTGGCGGCGTTCGACGCGCACCTGGAATTCAGGATCAAGTTGATTCCCTACGACGGCGACGATGTTTGGGTCGAGGGCACGCTCGCCGCAATCCGCGACACGCTGCACGCGCCCGCGCCGCCGGAGGTGAACCAAGGCTGCGAGTACTGCCGCTTTGCGGCGCGGTCGTCGGGGGCGTGACGGAGGACGCCGCCGATCTAAACAGGCTATCTGGCGCCGCGCGCGACCGGGGACATCTTCTACAGCAGCATCGGCTCAGGGTCTGCTAACGGCAAAGCCAAAGATACTGTAATTATATACAGGACACCGCAAAAGGTCCTTGTCGACGAATTTGGACTGGGAGTTGCCCTTCACTCCAGCCGGCTAGTGGGAGTCGGTTTCCGCGACTGTCGAATGTCGGATGTGGGTCGCAAGCCGCGGGCCGCGGGTCAATCAGGACATCATCGAAAGAATCAGGCCGTCCCCTGTTCTGCCGGTCGGCCAGCCACACGACGTGGCGCCGGTTCGTCTCCTAATCCGATATCTAAAATCAGATTCACAGATCGGGCCACGGCGATCGGCTTGACCGCGCGTCGTCCCCGCCCTTGGGCCCCTTGTTCCATACGCACCAATCCGTAATGCGCCATAGTGTGCAAGGTGCGAGACAAATTGCTCGCCTTGCGCCCGGTCATCTGCTCAAGATCGGCGAGGGATTCAGGCTTGTGGTCGTGAATGACGCGTAACAATTCGCGGTTCTCGTCAGACAACACGGCAGCAAAAGACTTGATCGACGTAAACCAAATCTTGGGTTCAGTCGGCTTGCGTTTGTAAGTGCCATTCGCGATGGCAAGGGTGTAATCGCGCACGCGCTCCAAAGGCATGATGCCGACACGGATGGTTTTGCCAATGCTCATAGCGATTCTCCCAATTCTTCCAATGCCTTGAAAACAGCCTTCCAAAAATCCCCGACCAACCTGCCTGCGCTCACATACGAGTAAGGCACTCCAGCGTCTTTCGGTCCGCGGTGCAGGTGATCGTAAGCACGCGGCTGTTCGACAAATCGCCCGCCCGGCCGTTTCACCGCATGCGCGTTGTCGAAACCCAGAATCCGCCGATTGCTGGCATCGTGCAACGTCAACTCGTACCGAATACCGTGCGGCCGCGCCTCGTCGGGCTCGGTTACCCAAGCGCTGATCTTCACCCAATATTGCGTCCCAACGCCGATATTCGTTCCGTCCAGATCAAGAAGGATGGGTAACGACCGATCAGGCTTGCCGGATTCGGAATGCCGGGACATAAGTTATGCTATCACTCAGAGATATGTTTAGCAATACGTATCCGGGTCGGTGCAGTTTTGCTATGTTTTCGCAGCATTTAATATCTCACATTTCCGCAATGGGAAAACCCACAAAACGGTCGTCACCAAAAGTCTTACCCGCCAGGAGTTATACGATATGGTGTGGACAGCGCCCATGCGAAAGCTTGCGTCCTCGTTCGGCATTTCGGACGTGACGTTCGCAAAGCATTGCAAGAAGGCTGGCATTCCGTTTCCCGCACCGAGGCTATTGGGCGAAGAAAGACGCGGGCAAAGCACCGCTAAGAATACCGTTGCCGCCACGCGCTTTGGGACAGAAATTTGGCGTCGTTTTCGGGCCCGATCAGCTGCACGCTTGGCCGGCGCCGCCACCCGAGGATATCCGGAAACCGGAGGCTCGGCCAAGCCAACGTCGATCTGGTCGTTAGATCTGGGTTGCAGTTGGTATTAGGACCGGACGCCGCTTTGGTCAGTTCCAATGCGGTTTCAGGTGAAGCGGCAAAAGCGGCAGAAACCCCGACGGGGCGATTATGGTATTTCAAGCGGGCTCCGGATCTCGCCTGTGACCCAACCGCCGATTCCCGTCCTTCCGTCGCGCAGGATCAATTGGGGGCACACCTCAATATCGGGAAAGAATTCTTTTCCGGGGGAGTTTCCTCGGCTTGAAAGGGCGCTTATCCTTGCGGGAGACAATTGTTCCCCGGCTGTTGGAAGAAGCCTTTCGGGCTATTTCTTCTTCGCCTGCTCTTCTGGTGCCGCCATTATCTTTTTCATTTCATCTTTTTCGGCCTGAGTCAGCTTTTTGCCAGTCACTTGCTCGTAAAAAGCCGTCAACTTGGCTGGGTCAGCGGCGTCCTTGCCGCTGATCAGCGTTAGTTGCACTTTCTGCTTCTTCTTGGCCTTGTCAGCCATGATTCATTCTCCGAGTGGGCGCCGTAGCACCCAGTACAGCCCCCTCAATTAAGACCTAGTACGATGACACCTTAGTTGCGAAACAATGTGGCGAGTAACCGACACCTCCGGCGCGCCGCTATGTGGGAGCGAGCTTGCTCGCGAATCATCGAATTCGCTATGTGGGAGCGAGCTTGCTCGCAAATCATCGAATTCGCGAGCAAGCTCGCTCCTACGACTACAAGGCAGGCATGCTTCGAAACTAATGTGGCATCGTACTAGGCCAATTTTTGGTGTCAACTCTACGCCGCGTTCCCTTCAGCCGTTGAACTCTCGCCTTCCAGTGGCGTCCTTCAATCTTGGGACGACCAGATCCCCGTCTAGGTGCTCACCTGGTAGCACGCGGGCAGCGTCGAGGAGATTGAGTCAGCGGTCGCTAACTGGAAAACCGGCCCTCCACCGACACGAGCGGGGACGGTGTGAACTTCGGCACACGGACCGTCCAGCCGCTGGCCGCGCTCGGTTTTCTGCTACCGAACCTCGGCGCCAAAAGAAAGTCCGTCTGGTGCTTATCGTGTGCTTAAAGCAAAACGGCCATTGAGGTTTCATATCCCCAAGGGCCGCGTCTGGGTTGGTGGAGTGGAGGAGGATCGAACTCCCGACCTCCGCATTGCGAACGCGGCGCTCTCCCAGCTGAGCTACCACCCCATGGAGGTGCGGATTTTAGCCCTATTCGGGCCCGGCGACAATGCGCCGGTTGCTGCCGGCGCCGGGACGGCGATATGATGTTCCTTCACTCAATCCAGCGCGACACGGAGCCTGCATGCAGATCAACCCGCCGTTCGGCTACCAGGAAATCGTGCCGCTGTACAAGAACAACAAGGTAAGGCTGCCTGCGCCGGGTTCCGTGCCTGAGTTTTGCAACCATCTCAATGCCATCCCGATCAGCTATACCGAGTTCCCGGTGGCCTGCCGCGACTACCCTCTGGTGTTTACCAGCGGCGACGATGGCCAGACCTACGCGCCGGTGGCGGTGTTGGGCCTTACCAACGGCGAGAACCTGTTCCTCGCGCACGGCGCCTGGGAGCGGAACGTCTACCTGCCGGTCTATGTGCGGCGCCACCCCTTCTGCATGGCGCGGGTAAATCTGGGCAAGGTGGAGCAGGCGGACCGCCTCATCTGCGTCGAAAAGGCGTTTCTCGACGACCAGGGCGAAGCCATGTTCGATGCCGAAGGCAAAGCGCTGCCGAAGTGGCGGCCGATCGAAAAGCTGCTGCAGGAATATGAGGCCGACCTGGAGCGGGGCCGGGAGATGTCCGCCATCCTTTCGGACTATGCGCTGCTTGAGCCCTTCGCGATGCAGGCGCAGACCAACGCCGGGGCGGCGATGAACCTGAGCGGCATGTACCGCGTGGACGAAAAGAAAATCGAGTCTCTCAACGCCAGCCAGCACAAGAACCTGATCAAGAAGGGCGTGATGGGGCGCATCTACGCCCACCTGATTTCGCTGGACAACTTTGCGCGCCTGCTCGATCGCAAAGTCGGCAGGACGGCGGCTGCAGCGTAAATCGGAGTCCGTTGCCGGGTTGCCGACAGCGGCAAGCGTTGTCATTCCGAGGCCGCCGGCCGAGGAATCCGCTTCTTGTCTGCTGCAAAAGCTAAGATTCCTCGCTATGCTCGGAATGACGATTCCTGGAGGTCCCCTAATCTGAGGACGCCCGCCTGAGCCGGTCGTTCACGCCCTCCCACCCGGGCACCGCGGGCGGCGCCTCCACCAGGATCACATCGCAATCCAGATCGTCGAGGCGGCGCAGGCTGGCGTAGAGCTCGTGCGCGTAGCCCGCCACCGCGCGCGGCGCCGCCTGCCAGTAGATGTCTTTCAGACCTGAAGGCGCTTCGGCGCGCGCGAGCACGGCGAGCTTGCGTCCGCGCAGCGCCGCCAGCCTCGCCGTCAGTTCCGCGGCTGGCACGAGATGGAGCGGCGTGCGCGGCGCGTAGTGGCTTTCGAGCGCGCCCGGCGCGCGCGGTGCGGCGGCATCGGGCGGCCCCACTTCGGCGCCGAGGACCGCGGCGATCTGCGCCGGCGTGATCTGCCCGGGGCGCAGCAGCACCGCGCGTGCGCGCGACAGATCGACGATGGTCGATTCGATGCCGACGTCGCAGTCGCCCCCGTCAAGCACCGCGTCCACGGCGGCGCCGAGCTCGGCGCGCACGTGCTCGGCCGTGGTCGGGCTGATGCGGCCGAACTTGTTGGCCGAGGGCGCGGCCACGCCGCTGTGGCGGCGGCCGCGCGCTTCGCCGGCAAAGGCTTTCAACATTTCGAGCGCCACCGGATGCCCGGGAATGCGCAGGCCCACCGTATCCTGACCGCCGGTGACGCAATCGGGGACGCCGTCCGCGCGCTTCAGGATCAGGGTGAGCGGACCGGGCCAGAATGCCGCGGCCAGCTTGTGTGCGGCCGGGGGGATTTCTCCCGCCCACAGCGGCAACAGCTCCATGCCGGCAACATGCACGATCAGCGGATGGTCCTGCGGCCGGCCCTTGGCGGCGAAGATCCTGGCGACCGCGGCCGGATTGGAGGCGTCGGCGCCGAGACCATAGACGGTTTCGGTCGGAAACCCGACCAGTCCGCCCGCCCGCAGGATCGCCGCGGCGCGCTCGATTTCGGCTTTGGTGGCAGTGGCTGGCACGCGCTTACAGTCCGGGCGCCGCGGGAGCGGAAAAATCAGGTCGTCAGCAGGCGCAGGGCCTCGCGATATTTCTCGGCGGTCCTGGCAATGATGTCGGGCGGCAGGCGCGGCGCCGGCGCCTTCTTGTTCCATGGCTGCTTCTCCAGCCAGTCGCGCACGAACTGCTTGTCGAACGAGGGCGGGCTCATGCCGACTTGGTATTCGGCCATCGGCCAGAAGCGCGAAGAATCCGAAGTCAGGATCTCGTCGATCAGGTAGACGCGGCCGGCCGCATCGGTGCCGAACTCGAACTTGGTGTCGGCGATGATAATGCCGCGCGCGGCGGCGTATTCCGCCGCATGGGTGTAGAGCGAGATCGCCGCATCCCGCACCTCGCGTGCGACCTCCTTGCCGACGCGCTGCTCCGCTTCGGCGAACGAAATGTTCTCGTCGTGCTGGCCCGCCGGCGCCTTGGTCGAGGGCGTGAACAGGGTCCGCGGCAGCTTCTCGGCTTCGCGCAGGCCCGCGGGCAGCGCGATGCCGCACAGGGTGCCGGTCTGCTGGTAGTCCTTCCAGCCCGAGCCGATGATATAGCCGCGCACGATGGCCTCGATCGACAGCGGTTTGAATTTTTTCACCACCATGGCGCGGCCGCGCACCTGCGCGCGCTCGGCCTCCCCGCTCACCACCGATTCCGGATCGATGCCGGTCATGTGGTGGGGCATGAGGTGACCGAGCTTGCCGAACCAGAAATTGGACATGGCGGTAAGGACTTCGCCCTTGCCCGGGATCGGGTCGTCCAGAATGACGTCGAAAGCGGACAGGCGGTCGGTCTGGATCACCAGCAGCCGGTCCTCGCCCACGGCATAAATGTCGCGCACCTTGCCGCGGTGCAATAGGGGTAGGCTTTTGATCGATGTTTGCAGTAGGGTGGTCATTGCACTTTTCTCGGTGATGCAAATCGGGTAAGGACGGACGGCGGGCGCGCGGCCCGCCGGGCGCGGCCGCTTCAAAGCTCGGGTAATTTCGCCCGCTTCACGGCGTCGGCCTGCTTGTCGCGAAACGCTTTCAGGCGCTGCGCCAGGGCAGGGTCGTTGAGCGCGAGCATCGCCACCGCGAACAGACCCGCATTGGCGGCGCCGGCCTCGCCGATGGCAAAAGTGGCGACCGGTATGCCCTTCGGCATTTGCACGATGGACAGCAGCGAGTCCAGGCCCTTCAGGTATTTCGAGGGTATGGGCACGCCCAGCACCGGCAGCAGGGTCTGCGCCGCGACCACGCCCGCGAGGTGCGCCGCGCCGCCCGCGCCGGCGATGAACGCCTTGCAGCCGCGCCGTTCCATGTCTTCGATCCAGGATGCCAGCTCGGCCGGGGTGCGGTGTGCGGACAAGGTCCTGGCTTCGTAGGCGATGCCGAAATCCTTGAGTTGCTGCGCCGCTTCCTTCATCACGTCCCAGTCGGAGGTGCTGCCCATGACGATGCCGATCATGCTCATGCTGCCTCCGCCTCCTTGCTATTTCACGACCTGGGCGAGTTCGCCCTTGCCGTAGCGTTGCGCCATGGACTCCAGCGGCGCGGGCCGGATTTTCGACGCCATGCCGGCGCAGCCGAACTGTTCGTAGCGCTGCTTGCACAGCGCCTTGGCCGCGGCGCGCGCGGGCTTGAGGTAGTCGCGCGGGTCGAATGCGCTCTTGTTCTCGTTCAGGAACTTGCGCACGGCGGCGGTCATCGACAGGCGAATGTCGGTGTCGATGTTGATCTTGCGCACGCCGTGCTTGATGCCTTCCAGGATTTCCTCCACCGGCACGCCGTAGGTCTCCTTCATCTCGCCGCCGTTGGCGCGGATGATCGCGAGCAGCTCCTGCGGCACGGAGGAAGACCCGTGCATCACCAGGTGGGTGTTCGGAATGCGCCGGTTGATCTGCTTGATGCGCTCGATCGCGAGGATGTCGCCAGTGGGCTTGCGCGTGAACTTGTAGGCCCCGTGCGACGTGCCGATGGCGATGGCGAGCGCGTCGAGCTGGGTCTTCTTGACGAAGTCCGCGGCCTGGTCCGGGTCGGTCAGCAGCATTTCGCGCGTCATCTTGCCCTCGGCGCCGTGGCCGTCCTCCTTGTCGCCCTGCATGGTCTCGAGCGAACCGAGGCAACCGAGCTCGCCCTCGACGGTCACGCCTATGTTGTGGGCCGCGGCGACGACCTGACGCGTCACCTCGACGTTGTAGTCGTAGTCGGCGATGGTCTTGCCGTCCTCGCGCAGGCTGCCGTCCATCATGACGCTGGAAAATCCGAGCTT
Organism: Betaproteobacteria bacterium RIFCSPLOWO2_12_FULL_64_23; assembly: GCA_001770575.1. Taxonomy (GTDB): domain Bacteria; phylum Pseudomonadota; class Gammaproteobacteria; order Burkholderiales; family SG8-39; genus 2-12-FULL-64-23. The sequence continues at coordinate 303 of MERK01000064.1, read as the reverse complement.
CATCGCCGACTCGCACACCGCGGGCGACTGGCCGTGGTCCTGGTGCATGACGATCGGCATCTTCGGATAGGTCTCGATCGCCGCCTGGATCAGGTACTTGAGAAAGGTCTCGCCGGCATATTTGCGTGCCCCGGCCGAGGCCTGCATGATCACCGGGCTGTCGGTCTCGCTGGCGGCCTCCATGATGGCCTGCACCTGCTCGAGATTGTTGACGTTGAACGCGGGCAGGCCGTAGCCGTTCTCGGCGGCATGGTCCAGCAACTGGCGCATGGAAACGATGGGCATGATCGATACTCCTTGAAC
>MERK01000063.1 GCA_001770575.1 Betaproteobacteria bacterium RIFCSPLOWO2_12_FULL_64_23 | reverse complement strand
ACCACCACCACTTCGCCTTTCCTGACCTGGGTGGAGCAATGGCTGAGCACCTGGAAGCTGCCGTACCACTTGCTCACGTCTTTGATCTCGATCATATTCGCGTTTCCTCGATTTGGTCGCTTCGCCGCTTTTCGTTATGCTTGGGGCATGGCCAGCATCGTGATTTCGGCTGTCGTGTATTTCATCGCGGCCTATTTCATCAAGCGTCAGCTTGTGGAAATGGGCATACCCAAGGGGGTGATGCGCGGCAGCGTGATATTCGTTGGTGCGGCCGCGGTCGCCTGCGGCGCGGCGTACCTGGTCGATCTGGTCGTTTCCTGATGCGGCGGAACGTTCGCCGGGCGCGGTCCGGAACAGCTTGAGCCGATGCCCGTTCCATCATACCCTGCGGCCGGTTACCATATCAGCACAAACCTCGACCCGACGGTGCAAGCAATGTCCGAACAAGCAATGTGGGCGCCCAGCCAGGCGCTGATCGAGCAGGCGAATGTCACCGCGTTCGCGCGCCGGGCGATCCGGCGCTGGAAGCTCGGATTCAACACTTATCCGGAATTCTACGCCTGGAGCGTGGACCATCCCGAGCAGTTCTGGGATTCGATGTGGGAGTCCTGCGGCGTGATCGCCTCGAACAAAGGCGCGCGCGTGCTCGTCGACGGCGAGCGCATGCCCGGCGCCAAATGGTTTCCCGAGGCGCGGCTCAATTTCGCCGAGAACCTGCTGCGCCGGCGCGATGCGACCGACGCATTCGTGTTCTGGGACGAGACCGGCTTCCGCCGCCGCATCAGCTACGCCGGGCTGCAGGCCGAGGTGTCGCGCGTGGCGCAGGCGATGCGCGCCGAGGGGCTATCGGCCGGCGACCGCGTCGCCGCCTTCATGCCCAACATGCCGGAGACGGCAGTGCTCGCGCTGGCGGCAATTTCCATCGGCGCGGTCTGGTCCTGCTGCTCGCCCGACTTCGGCACAGACGGCGTGCTCGACCGCTTCGGCCAGACCGGGCCGAAGATGCTGTTTTGCGCCGACGGCTACCTCTACAACGGCAAATCGTACGCCTCGCTCGCGCGCGTGCAGGAGATCGCGGCGCAACTGCCGAGCGTGCGCCGCGTGGTGGTGGTGTCGCATCTGTCCACATGGCCCGAGGTGTCCGGCATCGCCAACGCGCTGCGCTACGCCGACTGGATTGCGCCGCATGCGCCGGGCGCGATCGAGTACACGCAGCTGCCGTTCGACCATCCGCTCTACATTCTGTTTACCTCGGGCACGACGGGCAAGCCCAAATGCATCGTGCACGGCGCCGGCGGCACACTGTTGTCGGGACTCAAGACTTACAAGCTGCAGTTCGACGTGCGCCCGCTGGACCGTTTCTTCTACTACACCACCTGCAACTGGGTGATGTGGAACCTGCTGTTCCAGGGCCTGCTCGCCGAGGCAAGCGTAATGCTCTACGACGGTTCGCCGTTCGTGCGCGACGCGGCGATCCTGTTCGACTATTGTGATGCCGAGCGCTTCACCCAGTTCGGCACCTCGGCCAAGTTCATCGACGCCATCGCCAAGCGCGGCCTGAAACCGCGCAGAACGCACAGCCTCGCCTCGGTGCGCACCATCATCTCCACCGGCTCGCCGCTGGTGCCGGAGAGCTACGACTACGTCTATCGCGAGATCAAGCGCGACGTATGCCTGTCGTCAATTTCCGGCGGCACCGACATCATGGGCTGCTTCGCCGACGCCAATCCGATCCTGCCGGTGTACCGCGGCGAGCTGCAGTGCCGCAGCCTGGGCATGAAGGTCGAGGTCTGGGACGAGGACGGACGCCCGCTCGTGGGCGAGAAAGGCGAACTCGTCTGCACCCGTGCGTTTCCTTCCATGCCCGTCGGCTTCTGGAACGATGCGGACGGCAAGCGCTACCATGAGGCCTATTTCGCACGCTATCCGAATGTCTGGTGCCACGGCGATTATTGCGAGCTGACCGCGCGCGGGACGATGATCGTCTACGGGCGCTCGGATGCGACCCTGAATCCGGGCGGCGTGCGCATCGGCACCGCCGAAATCTACGGCCAGGTCGAGAAAATCGACGCGGTGGAGGAGTCGGTCGCGATCGGTCAGCTGTGGCCGCCCGAACAGCCGAGCGACACGCGCGTCGTGCTGTTCGTCAAGCTGCGCGAGGGCCTGGTGCTCGACGCGGCGCTGGAGGAGCGCATCCGCCGCCAGATCCGCGAGCACACCTCGGCGCGCCATGTGCCCGCGCGCATCGTGCAGGTGCCCGACATCCCGCGCACCAAGAACGGCAAGGTGGTGGAGCTCGCGGTGAAGGCGATGGTGCACGGCATGCCGGTGACCCACACCGACGCGCTCGCCAATCCGGAGGTGCTGGCGCTGTTTCGGAACATGCCGGAGTTGCAGGCGTAAGCGGCAGGGCTCGCCTCGCGGCCGTACGGGAGCGCCTAGCCAGGCCAGTCAGAAAGTGCTGCGTCGACCCGTTGAACCCGCCGCCAAGCGCTGCCGCCCCCAAGACTCCGCCTGGCTGTCCAAGTCGGCACCGTGGCCGGTGGGGGGTCGGCGTAACGCGGTAACGCAGCCCCCAGACATGCCGAGCGGGGTCGACCGGTCAGTTTTCCCCGAAGAGTTCGTTCGATTCCATGCCCACCCGCACGAACGTGGTGCGCTTGGTGAGTTCCTTCAGCGTGCGCGCCCCTACGTAGGTGCACGCGGAGCGCAGGCCGCCGAGGATGTCCCGCACGGCTTCGTCCACCGGGCCGCGATACGGTACCAGCACTTCCTTGCCCTCCGCGGTGCGGTAGTGCGCGACGCCGCCCGCGTACTTCTCCATCGCGGTGCGCGAACTCATGCCATAGAAGCGCTTGAACCGCCCGCCGTCCTGTTCGACGACCTCGCCCGCGCACTCGTCGTGACCGGCGAGCATGCCGCCCAGCATCACGAAGTCCGCGCCGCCGCCAAAGGCCTTGGCGATGTCGCCCGGCGAAGTGCACCCGCCGTCGGAACAAATGCGCCCGCCGAGACCGTGCGCGGCGTCAGCGCATTCGATTACGGCGGACAACTGCGGGTAGCCCACGCCGGTCATGGCGCGTGTGGTACAGACCGAGCCGGGACCAATGCCGACCTTGACGATGTCGACGCCGGACAGAATCAGCTCCTCGGTCATCTCACCGGTCACGACGTTGCCGGCCATCAGCGTAACCTTGGGGTAGGAGCGGCGAAACCTGGCGACGAATTTGACGAAGGTTTCCGAATAGCCGTTGGCGACGTCGATGCATACGTAACGGACCGCGTCGCCGGCGCGCCGCATCACGCGCTCAAACTTGTCCAGATCGTTCTTCGTAATGCCCAGCGAATAAAACGCGTTCGATTTCAGCTTGAGCGCCTTGAAGAACGCGACGAGTTCGTCGCCGCCATAGTGCTTGTGCAGCGCGGTCGACAGGCCGAACGGCGCGAGCGCGCGCGCCATTTCGAACGTGCCGACCGTATCCATGTTCGCCGCGATCACAGGCACGCCGCGATAGCGGTTGCCCGAATGCTTGAAGCTGAACTCGCGCGTGATGTCGACTTGCGCGCGCGATGGCAACGCCGAGCGCTTCGGGCGGATCAGAACGTCCTTGAAATCAAGCTTGATGTCGCGGTCGATGTGCATGGGGAGTCGGGATTAAGGATCAGGAAACGAAGATTGAAGCAGAAATGTCGAAATGGCATAGCGACAGGCTTCGCCTCGGCTCGGGCAAGCATCCGCCTAGCGCGCGCCGCAGTCAAGCAACAGCCGTTTCCGGCAATGCAGGGGTAAACGGACAAAGTCTCTGTACGTCACCTCCGGGCGGCCGGGCGGATTTGGTGGCGAGGACATCTACGTAACAACCCGGGACAAAGGTGTTCTGGGCCTTTTCTTTTCTCGTGAGTGCGTTGCGGACGAACGAATTGCGTCCGCTTTGCGGAACCCTGGCTCAGTGCGTATTATTGGCCTTACCAGCGACTCACCAGTTGTGGCCGCTATTGCCTGACCTGCGCTGCAAACCGCGCTCGAGCAGGTCGACGCCGGCCGAAAGGGCCGTGCTCGACATCCACATCGTCTGATCACACAGGAGAACCCCATGTCGAAAACCGTGCTCATCACCGGCGCTGGAAGCGGCTTCGGCCGCCACGCCGCCGTTCAACTCGCCGGGCGCGGCCACACCGTCATCGCCACCGTCGAGACCGATCGGCAGGCCGCTGAGCTCTCGGCCGCCCACCCGGAGCTGACGGTCGCCAAGCTCGACATCACGAACCCGGACGATGTGGCCACGGTCGATCGGTGGGACCTCGACGTGTTTATCGCCAATGCCGGCCTCGGCCAGACCGGGCCCCTCGCCAGCATTCCCATGGCCCGTCTGCGCGCGGTGTTCGAGGTCAACGTCTTCGGCACCTTCGCCATCACCCAGCGCGTTGCGGCGGCGATGAAGCGCAAGCGCGCCGGCCGGATCCTGATCGTGTCGTCGATCGCCGGCGTTCGGGCCGGTATCGGGTCCGGGCCGTATGTGATGACCAAGCACGCGCTGCAGGCGATGGGTGGCGTGCTCCGCAGCGAGTTGGCGCCGTTCGGCATCGACGTCGCGCTCATCAACCCGGGCCCGTTCGCCACCGGCTTCAACGACCGCATGGCAAATGATCCGGGCGACTGGTTCGATCGCAACACCGCCGACCCCGAAGAGGTGGCGATCATGGACTCGCTCGTGAAGCGCATCACAGTCGGCCAACTCGACCCCGCCGACGTCGTCAAGCGCTACGTCGAGTTGGTCGAAGCCGACGAAACCGAGTTGGTCAACTTCATCCCCAAAGACATCCTCGAACGCATGAGCAAGCCCAAGTCCACCTGACCGCGCTCCTCGAACTGTCTGCAAGAGGCCGCCCTATCGTGCGATTCCCAGCAGATAGAACAGAAGTGGCTCCGTACGATCCTCAGCGGATGTACTAGATGCGCTACGGGTTCTCAGGCGAGATGCGGATTATGCGTTTGCCGAGATTCTCGCCGCGGTAGAGGCTAGCGATCGATCCAGGAGCATGTTCGATACCGTCGAGTATGTCTTCGCGATAATGAATTGAGCCGGTGCTTAGAGCTTGGCGAACGATCGGCACGTCCAGGCCAATTTCGACCGTTTGCCATCCGCCATCCGCCGGGGACGGTTTTGCGATGAATAATAATCATTGACATTAAGAACCTAACCTAGTACGGTGCTTCGCGCAGGCTGCGTCGCAAGCAATTCAAGAGCCAACAGCCTGCTTAGGCACCAGTTGAGACTCGCGTCGAGCGTGCTCAACCGGCGCGAGTCAAGCCGAAGCAAGAACCTGAACTCGATCGAATACAAGCCCTCTACTCTACATAGGAGTATCACCATGAATCCAAACAAAGCACTTTGGGAAAAAGGCGACTTCACTCGCGTTGCGCAAAGTATGAGAAAGAGCGGAGAGTCGCTCGTCAAAGGACTTGGAATTACCAAGGGTCTCAAGGTTCTGGACTTGGCATGTGGTGACGGTACGACTGCACTACCCGGAGCAAGGCTTGGAGCGGACGTGCTCGGTGTCGATATTGCCAGCAATCTGGTTGAAGCCGGGAACAAACGCGCAAATGAAGAGGGCTTGAAGAATTGCAGGTTTCAAGAGGGCGATGCGTCCAACCTTCACGAACTCAAAGACAATTCCTTTGACTTGGTGGTGAGCATCTTTGGCGCCATGTTTGCGCCTAAGCCATTCGATGTGGCCAAAGAGATGATTCGCGTAAGTCGGCCAGGAGGTCAGATCGTTATGGGAAACTGGATTCCAAATGACCCGACATTGGTAGCCCAAATCCTGAAAGTAAGCTCCGCCTACTCGCCACCGCCGCCGGAAGGTTTCATCAGCCCCATGACTTGGGGAGTCGAAAGCAGCGTGATTGAACGATTCTTAGGCGCCGGAATACCAAGGGAGAATGTTTCCTTCGCAAGGGATACCTTCACCTTCGAATATCCCCACATGCCGTCAAAGCTCGTAGATATATTCAGGAAATTCTATGGACCAACCATGAATGCTTTTGAAGCGGCAGAAAAGAGCGGTCGAGCCGACGACCTGCAAAGAGAACTGGAGGATTTGTTCAACAGCCAAAACAAGAGTTTGAGCAAGGATACAACCTCTATTCCAGCGACCTATTTACGCGTTTCGGTTGCGGTCAATTGACGCAATTGATTTGCAACGTACTCTTCTTCTTGATCTTGACTTCGGCCGGCTAGTGGACGTCCGCTTTCCCAATCGAGCTACTTCTGCTTAGGGTCGATTTGGTGAGTTCGCGTTTTCGAAGAGCTGACGCTGGCCGGAATTTCAGTAGGCGGCGGGCGTCAGTGAGTACAACCGGCCAACTGCGGACATTGGTCCTCCGCCGCAATATTGGCCTATTTCGGAACATTCGCAGCGAGCAGCGCTTCGGCGACGCGCTTCCTCAAATTCGCGTCCTTACCTGACCTGCCCCCTTTAGCCGTACCAGTCATTCGGCGGGAAGTCCGGTTGTAATGTTAAAGGATTCCTGCCACTAAATACCTGAGTCTGGTTTTCAATGCATCGCACCGGAGGTTACACATGAGTAACGATGTCGTTATAGAAGCCTGGAATACCGTACTATTCGAAAAGTTTTCGCGCTTTAAATATCTGTTTATAGAGGGTTACGCCGCCATTAGTGCAGAAGCCCTAAAAAGACACCGGCACCCAGAAGGAGCCCGCGTACTTGATGTTGGCTGTGGCTTTGGGGACTGTACTATGCAAATAGCGAAATCCGTTGGCGAACATGGGCTCGCGACTGGGGTTGATTGTGCCAGCAATTTTATTGCCGAATGCAATCAGACTGCCGCCAAAGAAGGAATCAAGAACACTAGGTTTTTAGTGGCTGACGTAGAAGTAGATGATCTTGATGGCCCTTATGACGAAGCTTTTGCGCGCTTCGGAACCATGTTTTTTAATCTACCCAGTTTCGCGATGAAAAATATTCGCTCTGCCTTGAAGCCAGGGGGGAAGTTCACCCAAGTAGTATGGCGTAAACGCGAAGACAACCCGTGGCTACACGATGCAGAACTTTGCGTTCGAAACATCGTCCCCGTTATTTCCCACGATGACACTGATGCTGTTCACTGTGGTCCTGGGCCTTTTTCAATGGCCGGCCCTGATATGGTTAGCGATATGCTCCAGGCCGTCGGATTTGAGAAAATTCAGTTCGAGCGTTTTGATACTGATATTTGTATTGGGCGCAATAAAGAGGAAGCTATTCAGTTTGCTCTGGAAATTGGGCCTGCTGGAGAAATTATTCGTCTCGCGGAGGAGGAAGGTGAACGCCTAAAAGGTGAAGTCATTCTTGCGCTTGAAGACGTTATTGGTAAATTCGCAAAAGAGGATGGTAGTGTCTGGGCACCTTCAAGCGCATGGTTTGTAACCGCCTACAACCCTAAAGAATCGAGCGCCCGCTCAGGCCGATTATGCAAAGTACCCGATTATGGAAAGGGGCCGGTCGGAACGCCTGCCGAACGCTCGTTGGCAGCGACAGGCAGGAATTTCGACCT
>MERK01000062.1 GCA_001770575.1 Betaproteobacteria bacterium RIFCSPLOWO2_12_FULL_64_23 | reverse complement strand
CTGGGTCTGGGTCGCCACTTCGTACACATTGCGCGAGTAGGCGATCGCTTTCTCCAGGGCCGGCTGGGCCGAGGCGGCGCTCAGGCTGACCAGCTCTTGCGCATCCTTGACCGACAGCAGCGCCTTGGCTTGGTTGACGCCGTCTTCAAACGCCGATTTGGTGGTGTTGAAGTTCAGCGCCGACAGACGCTCGAACGCGGCGAACTGGGCTTGGGCGACGGTAAAAAGAGCATCTACGCTGGCTTTATTGGCAGCGGCAAATTGTTCAGGGGTTGCGTACATTTTCAATCTCCAAGTGAGTTACGGAAGGGTCCAGCAATCTTGAGTGCAATCGCCTCTAAGCACAAAGATATTGCACTGCAACAATTCGAATTCTACACTCAACTGCTTGCCTGTCAAGTATTTTTTTAAGAAATCGTATCCCGGTTTGATGTGATGCACAAAATGCTTTAAAATCATGATGTTGACTCATACTGGTGGGAAAGGCATCCTGGCCGCATTCAGTAAAAGCATGATAAAACATATAGTTGATGTAAAAAGCGAGTCCGAGGCCGCGACCTGCGTCTGGCGGGTTAGCGTGGACTCACATTTTTTGGTGTTCGGCCTGCCCGAATCGGCCGGCCGGGGGCAGGCTTGATATACTGCGCGGCCTTTCGACTGTGCACATGCCGACAAACTTCCCCCCATCACCGCGACGCAGCGATGCCGGCCACTGAGCGCGGCGCCGCCGGGCTTTGGCTGCAGGCCATGCCCGGTTTGTTCGTACTCCTGTGGAGCACCGGCTTTGTCAGCGCCAAATTCGGCCTGCCTTACGCCGAGCCGTTGACTTTTCTGCTGTTGCGCTTCGCTTTGGTCGTGGCGCTGATGCTGCCGCTCGCGCTGGCGATGCGCGCAGCCTGGCCGGGCACCTGGACCCAGGTCGGGCATGTCGCGGTCGTCGGAGTGCTGATGCAGGGCGGCTACCTCGGCGGTGTGTTTTGCTCCATTCATCTGGGCATGTCTGCGGGCGTGAGCGCGCTGATCGTCGGCATTCAGCCCATCCTGACCGCGTTCGCCAGCGCGCCCTTGTTTGGCGAAAGGCTGCGGGCGCGGCAATGGTCGGGTCTGGTGCTGGGCTTTGGCGGCGTGCTGCTGGTGGTGCTGGGGCGTTCCGCATTTTCGGGCATCACCCCGGCGACCCTGGCTTTGTCGGTGCTGGCACTGCTGTCGATTACGGTGGGCACGCTGTACCAGAAGCGTTATTGCGGCGCGGTGGATCTGCGCGTCGGTTCGGTGATTCAGTTCAGCGCCGCCGGACTGGTTCTGTTGCCCCTGGCGCTGGCGACCGAAACCATGCGGGTGCACTGGACCGCTGAATTCATCTACACCCTGGCCTGGCTGGTGCTGGTGCTGTCGATTGGCGCCATTTCCGTGCTGTATGTCCTCATCCGCAAGGGCGCCGCGACCAGGGTGGCGAGCCTTTTCTATCTGGTTCCGCCGTGCACGGCGCTATTGGCCTACGCCATGTTCGGGGAGACCCTCAGCGTTACCGCGATGGCGGGGATGGCGCTGGCGGCGATTGGCGTGGCCTTGGTCGTCTACCGGCGCCAGTAGAAACCGCCGTAGGGGCGGAAGCGGTAGTCGTAGTACCAGCGGTAACCGGGTGGTGCCGGCCACCAGGGGTCGTAGAAATAGCTGTTGCGCCGCAGTTCCCGCTCGCGCCGGAGTTCTTCGGCGTGGCGCTGCTCGCGCTGATTGATCTCCTCCGCCATGCGGTCGCGCAGTTGCTGCTCGCGCGCCGACTGGATGTAGTCCAGTACTTCCGCGCTTACGCCCTCGGCGTGCAGTTCGATCGCCTGCGACGCGGCAAGATCGTAGCGCGAACCGGTTTCCCTGATCCGGGCAATGATGTCTTGCGCCGTCGCCCCCTCCTTCGACATGCGTACCACCTCCGCCAGCGGCAGCTTGGGATCGGGTTTGGGCAGCAGACGCGCCAGATCCTCGGGCGATAGCCGCGCGATGGCGCCGCCAGCGTCCGGCGGCGCGGACGCAGTGGCGCAGCCCAGGAGCGATAGCGCCAGGATCGAAATCAGAATGGGGCGCGACATGGACACGACGATACTAAACCACCGATTCGAATCCTGCGCAACATGGTACTCATCGGACATCAAAACGCCGGCGTCCGGGAGGTTGACCGGCAGCGCAAAATCGTTTATAAAGCAAACAGTCGTTTGTTTTTCTAATGGTTCGAACGCCATGGCCCAGACCCTACGCATGCCGCGCAGCGACAACCGCCTGGCGCAGATCCTGGACGAGGCGGCACGGCTGTTTCGCGAGAAAGGCTATGCCGCAACCTCGATGCGCGACATCGCAAGCGCAGTGGACATGCTGCCCGGATCGCTGTATTACCATTTCGCCGCCAAAGAAGATCTGCTGGTCGCGGTGTACGAAGAGGGGGTGCGGCTGATCACCGAGAAGGTGCGTGCCGCCATCGCCCGGCATGCCGAACCCTGGCAGAGGCTGGAAGCGGCGGCGGTGGCGCATCTGGAGGCTCTGCTCAAGACCGGCGACTACGCGCTGGTCGTGATCCGCGTGCTGCCGCAGGATGTACCCAAGGCGGCAACGCGCCTGGTAAAACTGCGCGACGGCTACGACAGGCTGTTCGCGGAACTGGTGGCGGCGCTGCCGCTGCCGCCGCAGACCGACCGCCAGAGCTTCCGCCTGCTGCTCCTGGGAGCGCTCAACTGGAGCCAGCACTGGTTCCGCGAGAGCGGCAGGAGTTCGCCGCGCAGCATCGCGCGCGGTTTTCTCAGGCTGCTGCGCGAGGCGCAGCAGCCATGAACATCCCGCAAGCTGATCGAGGCAGCGCATCATGACTACGCAACCGCCCAAGGTACTGGTCACCAAAATCGGCCTCGACGGCCATGATCGCGGCAGCCGCGTGGTCGCTTCTTTCCTGCGCGATGCCGGCATGGAAGTGGTGTACACGCCGCCGTGGCAGGACATCGCCGCGGTGGTCAAGCTGGCGCTGGAGGAGGACGTCGATGTGATCGGCATCTCCTCGCTTGCGACCGACCACCTGATCGTGCCCAAGCTGATGCGCTCGCTCTACGCAGCCGGCCTGCAGGATATCGCGGTCATCGTCGGCGGCATCGTGCCCGATGCGGACGAGGCGCTGCTGCTCGAGGCTGGCGTCGCGAAAGTGTTCCACCCGGGCAGCGCGCTCGAGGAAATCGCGGCGGAGATCGTCCGCCTCACCCGCGCACGGCGCGAGCTAAATGTTTGAGAACCCGCTGCAAAGGCCACTTTGCAGCGGCCTGATTTAGGGGAGCACGAGGGGAGTTATCCCCTCGTCTCGTTACGGATTTTGACGAGGAGACGTAAATGAACCAGCCACTGGACGCAGGCAGACTGTCGGAGCGCGACACCGGGCTCGAGCGCTGGCGGCGCGAATACGCCGCAGGTGCAGACAGCGACAAACCCGCGCGCAACCGTTCCGGCATCGAGGTGAAGCCCTTGTACACGCCGCAGGACTGGCAGGGGGACTATGCCGCCGCGCTCGGCTATCCGGGCCAGCCGCCCTACACCCGCGGCATCTATGCCAGCATGCACCGCGGCCGCACCTGGACCCAGCGTCAGTTGATCGGCCTCGGCACGCCGCTCGATTACAACGCGCGCCTGCTGGATTTGCTCGCGCAAGGCGCGAGCGCGGTGTCGCTGATCCCGTGCAACTCGGTGTTCCGCGGCTATGACATGGATGAGGTGCACGCCGAACTGCTCGGCACCTGCGGCGTGGTGGCGAACACGGTGGAGCACATGGACCAGTGCCTTGCCGGCGTGGACCTGGCGCGCACTTCCTGCGCCATGAACGATCCTTCGCCGTTCACCTTGCTCGCTTTTCTGCTCGCGACCGCAAAACGGCGCGGCGTAGCCTGGCGCGCGATCAGCGGCACCTCCAACCAGAGCGACTACCTGAGCCATTTCGTCGCCAACCACATGTTTTTCCGCATTGCGCTGCCGGGAGCGCGGCGCATCCTTACCGACCATATCGAATTCTGCAACCGCCAGGTGCCCAACTGGAACCCGATGTCGGTGGTGGGGCAGCACATGCAGCAGGCCGGCGCCACGCCGGCCGAGGCCATGGCCTTCACCCTCGCCTCGGCGATCCAATACGCCGAGGACTGCAGGGCGCGCGGCATGGAGCCGGATGCCTTTCTGCCGCGGTTCACTTTTTTCTTCGACATCTCGGTCAGCCTGTTCGAGGAAATCGCCAAGTTCCGCGCCGGCCGGCGCATCTGGGCGCGCATCACGCGCGAGCGCTTCGGCGCGCGCGATCCGCGCGCCTGGCGCTTCAAGTTCCACGGCCAGACTTCGGGCGTCGATCTCACGCGGCAGCAGCCGCTGAACAACATTGCGCGCGTCACCGTGCAGGCCATCGCCGGCATCCTCGGCGGGCTGCAGTCGCTGCATACCGACGCCTACGACGAGGCGCTGTCCTGCCCGACCGAGTTCGGCGCGCGCATCGCCGTCAGCACGCAGAACATCCTGCGCGAGGAGGCGCACCTCACCGACGTGATCGATCCCCTGGGCGGCAGTTATTACATCGAGTCGCTCACCGACGAGATGGAGCAGGAAATCCTGGGCGTCATGGCGCAGGTGGAGGCCGCCGGCGGCATGTACGCCGCGGTGGAGCAGGGCCTGGTGCAGAAAATGATCGGCGCATCGGCGCGCGGCTTCCAGGAAAAAATCGAGTCGGGCGAGCAGACGCTGGTCGGGGTCAACGCCTACCAGGTGGAAGAAGGCAAGAGCGAACGCCAGGCGCTGCCCACGCCCGACCCGGCGAAAATGCAGGCGCATATCGCCGCGTTCAAGGCATACAAGGAGCAGCGCTCGCAGGCCGCAGTGCAAACCGCGCAGGAGCGCCTGGCCGCTGCCGCCGGCGATCCGCAGCAGAACATTTTCGGGCGCGTGGTCGAGGCGGCCCAGGCCGGCTGCACCCACGGCGAGATCTGCGCGACGCTGCGGCGCGAACTCGGCTTCGGCCAGCCGCTGGTCACGGTCTGAAGGACGGGACATGGCCGCCGCAACGCAGATCGAGACTTATCGGGGTGTTGTCTATCCCTGGCAGCTGGATCACATGGACCACATGAACGTGCAGTTCTATACCGCGCGCTTCGACGAGGCCACCTGGCATTTTTTTGCCGCGCTCGGGATGACGCCGGGCTATCTCAAGCAAAACCGGCGCGGCATGGCGGCGGTGGAGCAGCGCACTTTGTACATGAAAGAGCTGCATGCGGGCGCGCTGATCCGCATCACTTCCGAACTGCTGGAGATGAAGCCGAAGAGCCTGCGTTTCCTGCATCGCATGTACGACGCCGAGAGCGGCGAGGAAGTCGCCTCGAGCGAACTGGTCGGAGTGCACATCGACACCGACACGCGCAAGGCGGCGCCGTTTGCGCAGGATATCGTCAGGCGACGGGCCGGCGGTGATTGATGCGGCGGCGGGATCTGCATGAAAGCTGAGTCCGGCGCGAACGCGCTCGCCGCCATCCTCGGCGGCAGCCGACGCGCGCTGGCGCGCGCCATGTCGGCGGTGGAGAACGAGACCGCCGCGGGCAAGGCGCTGCTGCGCGAACTGCAGCCGCATCTCGGACGCGCGCGCGTGCTCGGCATCACCGGCCCGCCCGGCGCGGGCAAGTCGACGCTGGTCAATGCGCTGATCGGCGCATGGCTCGCGCGCGGCGCCAGAATCGGCGTGGTCGCGGTCGATCCGTCGAGCCCGTTTTCCGGCGGCGCCATCCTCGGCGACCGCATCCGCATGGGCGAACACCAGGCGCACGAGCGCGTGTTCATCCGCTCGCTCGCCTCGCGCGGCCATGGCGGCGGCCTGTCGCGCACTACGGCGCGGGTGATCGATCTGCTCGACGCCGCCGGCTGCGATCGGATCATCGTCGAGACCGTGGGCGCCGGGCAATCCGAAGTCGAGGTGGCGGAAATCGCCGATACGCGCGTCGTCCTCTGCCCGCCCGGACTCGGCGACGAGGTGCAGGCGCTCAAGGCCGGCATCCTCGAGATCGCCGATATTCTGGTGGTGAACAAAGCCGACCTGCCGCTGGCCGAGCGCACCGAACGCGAGTTGCTCGGGATGCTGTCGCTGCGCCATTACGACGACTGGACGCCGCGGGTCGTGCGCACTGTCGCCACCAGCGGCGCGGGCGTGGCGGAACTCATCGAGCTGATCGAGCGGCATGCGGCAGCCTGCGCCAGCCAGCGGCGGTCGCACGGGGGCCGTGTGCGGCGCCTGATCGCCGCGAGCGCCGCGGATTGGGTGAAGCGGCGCGTCGAAAGCCTGGCCAGCGCCGAATTCGAGCAACTGTGCGCTCTGGTGCAGCGCGGCGAGCTCGATTACGCCAGCGCCGACCTGCGCGCGGTCGAGCTTGCCTTGCGTGCCGAGAAGAAGACTTGAACCGCCAGCAAGGTCCGGGCTTTCCCGCCTCGATTCTGTGGGTGCTGGTGGCGCTCACGCTGGGCTGGGGATTCAACTGGCCCATGATCAAGCTGGCGCTCACCGAATTGCCGGTGCTCAGTTTTCGCACCCTCTGCCTGGCGGGCGGCGCCGCAGGATTGTTCGCCATTGCCGCCTACGCCCGCCTGCCCCTGCGGGTGCCGCAAGGCCAATGGGGCAGGCTGCTGCTGATGGCCTTGTTCAACATCACGTTGTGGAACCTGTGCAGCGTATACGGCATCGGCTACATGGCCTCCGGGCGCGCGGCGATCCTCGCCTTCACCATGCCGCTGTGGGGCGTGCTGCTGTCGGCCTGGCTGCTCAAAGAGCGCCTGAGCGCGCGGCGCATCCTCGGCGTCGTCCTGGGCATGGCTGCGATACTGCTGCTGCTGTCGAACGAGTTGCAGGCAGTGCAGGCGGCGCCCAAGGGCACGCTGCTGATGCTGGGCGCGGCGCTCTCCTGGGCGTTCGGCACGGTAATGATGAGGCGCTATCCGGTCGATCTGCCCGTCGCCTCGCTCACCGCCTGGCAATTGCTCGTCGGCGGCATCCCGATCTGCGCCGGCGCGCTCGCGTTCGAGATGCACAGCCTGCGGCCGCTGACGCTGTGGCCCGCCGTTGCGCTCGCCTACAACGTCCTGGTCGCGTTCGTGTTCTGCCACTGGGCCTGGGTCAAGATCGCGACGACGGTGCCGGTGGGCGTGTCCACATTGTCGACGCTGATGATTCCGGTGGTGGGGGTGTTCAGCGGCATGCTGGTGCTCGCCGAGCGGCCGCATTGGCAGGATTTCGCTGCTCTTGCGCTGGTGCTAATGGCGCTCGCCACGGTGATGCTGCCGCCGGGTGCGCTCCGCGCGCCATTTTCCAGGCGACGGGAACCCGTTGCAAAATGAATTGCGGGGTTTTCGTACAGATCCGGCCGTCACTCTTCGTGCTCCCACAGGAAGTTTTGTCCAGTCTCCTGGCCGCCGGTCTCAATGCCTAGAACCGTTCTTACCGCCTTGACCAGCACGTCGATCTCGAACGGCTTGGTGATGTAGCCGTTGGCCCCTCCCAGCAATCCCTTGAGCACCGCCTCCCGGGTCGCGGTGCCGGTGACCATGATGACGGGGATCTTCCCGAGCATCGGGTGCTGGTTCATCTTGGCGAGGACGTCGAAGCCGTCTGCATCCGGCAGCATCACGTCGAGCAGCACCAGATCGGGCAGCGGCGGCTGGCGAAAGGCCGCGACGATCTGGTCGCGGTTCGCCGCAATTCGCACGACGAAACCGGCGTGGGTGAGCACCGTGCGCATGTTCTCGGCGAGATGCTCGTCGTCTTCGACTACCATCACCTGGAGCTTTTGACCCTGCGCGAGCTTGAGTTCGCCCGGCGGACGGCGCGCGATGCGGACGATGTAGCCATCCTGCCGCAACGTGGATACGCCGCGCGCGATCGCGCTATCGCTCGGCATTTCCCCCTTCCACTCGCTTGGAGCGCTGGCGCCGAAGAAGTCACTCACATTGAGTTCCTGCAGCGCGATGTGCTCGGAGCGCAGAAGCTTGTCCAGCACTTCGATCACCGCGCCGGGCGCGAGATGCGCGGCACTCGCCTGCACTTGGCTCACGCTGGCTTTGCCGTCAATCAATACCAGCAACTCCAGTTCCGGGCGGGACAACGACGTTCCCGCCGCGGCGAGCTCGTTCTTGCCAAGATACGTCAGGAAATAGACATTGTCAGCATCGATCATCGGTGGTTCCTTGGTGACCATACAGAACTTTCGCCGGCCCCGCCCGCGCGAACGTGCCATATTAGCCTTAGCCGGGCGCCGGAGGCAAGCTGCCCCGTGCCG
>MERK01000061.1:7584-18773 GCA_001770575.1 Betaproteobacteria bacterium RIFCSPLOWO2_12_FULL_64_23 | reverse complement strand
CGGCATCTTTCCGCCGCCGATCGCCGGGTCCTGGCACACGCAGACCCAGCTCGCGGCGAGCTTCGGCTACGAGCTCGACTTGTGGGGCCGCAACCGCGCGGCCCACGACGCCGCGCTCGGGCAGGCGCGCTCGGCCGAGGTGGACGCTTACGCGGTGCGGCTGCTGCTCGCGGCCGGCGTCGCGCGCGCCTACGTGCAGCTCGGGCGCGGCTTCGAGCAGCTCGCGCTGGCCCAGACCGCGCTGGCACAGCGCCAGGCGATGTACGATCTCACGCAGCAGCGCGTCGCCGCGGGACTCGACTCGGAGGTCGAGTTGAAGCAGGCCGAAGGATCGATTCCGGCCGCAAGACTGCGCATCGCCCAGTTGGAGGAGGAGATCGCGCTCGGGCGCAACCTGCTCGCGGCCCTGCTCGGCCAGGGCCCCGACCGTGGCCTCGCCATCGCGCGCCCGCGCATGCTGGAACAGCCGATTGCGCTGCCTTCGGTGCTGCCCGCGGACCTGCTCGGCAGGCGGCCGGACGTGGTGGCGCAACGCTGGCGCGTGGAGTCGGCGCGCCGCGACATCGATGCCGCAAAGGGCCAGTTCTACCCCAATGTCAATCTCAGCGCCCTCGTCGGCGTGCAGAGCATCAGCTTCGCCAAGCTGCTGACGGCGCACAGCGAGAACCCCGCGTTCGGCCCGGCGCTGCGGCTGCCCCTGTTCGACGGCGGGCGCCTGCGCGGCAATCTCGCCGCAAAGGACGCCGACTACGACCTCGCCGTCGAGCAATACAACCAGACGCTCGTCGACGCCTTGCGCGAAGTGGTCGATCAGCTGGCGTCGCTGCGATCGGTGGACGCGCAGCGGGTCGAGCTCGAGCGCGCGCTCGCCGCCGCGCGCGATGCCTATGCGCTTGCGTCCGCGCGTTATCGCGCCGGCATCGCAAGCTACCTGCAGCTGCTCGCGGCCGAGGCGCCCCTGCTCGAACAGGAGAGTTTGCGCGCGAACCTGCGCGCACGCGAACTGGAACTCTCGATCAATCTCATCCGCGCGCTCGGCGGCGGCTTTGCGGACGCGAGCGCCGGGCCCGCGTCCTGATGCGGCAAGAACAGGGGATATTGCATGAATCACAACGATAAAGCCGGCGCGACGCCGCCGAACGCTCGGCGCACGCTGCTGCTGTCGCTCCTCGTCGGCCTGTTCCTCGCGGCGGGCGTCGGCTATGCGATCTACTGGGCGCTCGTCGCCCGCTACGTCGAATCGACGGACGATGCCTACGTCGGCGGCAATCTGGTGCAAATCACGCCGCAGGTGTCCGGCACCGTGCTCGCCATCGGCGCCGACGACACCGATTACGTCGAGGCGGGCCAGACGCTGGTCGAATTCGACCAGGCAGATTCCCGCGTAGCCCTTGATCTGGCCGAGGCGGCGCTCGCGCGCAGCGTACGTCAGGTGCGTAATCTCATGGCCACGACCGCCCAGATCGCTGCAAACGTGGCGCTGCGCGAAACCGAGCTCGCGCGCGCCCGCGCCGACCTCGCGCGGCGCGCGCCACTCGCCGCAAGCGGTGCGCTGCCCGCCGAGGAACTGCAGCACGCGCGCGACACGGTGGCGAGCAGCCAGGCTGCGCTGGATGCGGCCGCGCAGCAACTTGCCGCGCACAAGACGCTGGTCGATCGCAGCACCGTGGAAAACCACCCGGAGGTGCAAAGCGCCGCGGCGCGGCTGCGCGAGGCTTATCTGGCCTACGCGCGCACCGCCCTGCCCTCGCCGGTCTCCGGCATCGTCGCCAAGCGCAGCGTGCAGGTCGGCCAGCGCGTCGCACCCGGCACGCCGCTGATGGCCGTGATTCCGCTCGACCAGGTATGGGTGGACGCGAATTTCAAGGAGCGGCAACTGCTCAATCTGCGCCCCGGCCAGGCGGTGACACTCACGGCCGACATCTACGGCAGAGCGGTCGAATTCCACGGGCGCCTCGCCGGATTCGGCGCCGGCACCGGCAGCGCCTTCGCCCTGCTGCCGCCGCAGAACGCAACCGGCAACTGGATCAAGGTGGTGCAGCGCGTGCCGGTGCGCATCGCGCTCGATCCGGTCGAATTGGCGCAGCACCCGTTGCAGCTCGGCCTGTCGATGACAGTCGATGTCGACACGCACGAGCGCGATGGCGAGCTTCGGCCGAGGACCGTGCGCACCGCGCCCGCCTACCAGACCAAGGCCTATGCCTCGCTCGCCGAACTCGCCGATCAGCGCGTCGCCGCGGTCATCAAGGCCAACGGCGGCGGCGCCGCGCGCCGGCTGCCGCGGCAGGCGGATCAGGCCACCGCACCGAAATCCGGCGCCCGCTAGGTCGTCGGCGGATATAACGCAGCATGCCGGGCAGCGCGCACTATACCGAGCATAAGACGCCGGTACTGCTGACGCTGCTGCTGGCGATGGCGACTTTCATGCAGGTGCTCGACCTGACCATCGCCAACGTTTCCCTGCCGGCGATCACCGGGGACCTGGGCGCGGCGACCAGCCAGGGCGCCTGGGTCATCACTTCCTACGCCGTCGCCAACGCCATCACCGTGCCGCTCACCGGCTGGCTCTCCGACCGCTACGGCCAGGCGCGCATGTTCACGATCGCGACCGCGTTATTCACCCTTGCGTCGCTGCTGTGCGGGCTGTCCTGGACCCTGCCCATGCTGATCAGCGCGCGCGTGGTGCAGGGAGCCATGGCAGGCTTCATGGTGCCGCTGTCGCAGGCGCTGCTGCTCGGCAATTACCCGCCGGAAAAGCGCGGCATGGCACTCGCCATCTGGGGCATGACCGTGGTCGTGGCGCCGATCGTCGGGCCGCTGCTGGGCGGCTGGATCACCGATAACGCGCACTGGTCGTGGATTTTTTACATCAACCTGCCCATAGGCACGATCGCCGCATTCGGCACCTGGCAGCTGCTCAAGGACCGCGAGACGCCGCTGCGCAGGAGGCCGCTCGACCGCATCGGGCTGGCGCTGCTGGTGATCTGGGTCGGCTGCCTGCAGGTGCTGCTGGACAAGGGCAACGAGCTCGACTGGCTGAATTCGAATTTCATCGTCGCGCTGGCAGTGATCGTGGTGGTGAGCTTCAGCCTGTTCCTGGTATGGGAGCTCACCGACGCGCATCCGATCGTGGACCTGGAACTGTTCCGGCACCGCAACTTCGGCATGAGCGCGCTGGCGTTGAGCCTCGCCTATGGCGTGTTTCTCGGCACCATGGTGATCCAGTCGCTATGGCTGCAGACGCAGATGGGCTATACCGCGCAGTGGGCGGGCTATGCGCTCGCGCCCGTCGGCATTTTCGCCGTGCTGCTGGCGCCGCTGATCGGCCGCGGTCTGCAGCACATCGACCCGCGCCGTTTCGCCACCACAGCCTTCATTGTGTTCGCCGTGTGCTTTTTCTGGCGCACGCAGTTCAATACCAGCGCGGACTTCGTCACCATCGCCCTGCCGCAGTTGCTGCAAGGCGTGGCCGTCGCCATGTTTTTCGCGCCGCTGGTGAGCATCAATGTCGGCGGCATCCCCCCCGAGCGCATGGCCTCGGCCACCGGCACGCAGAATTTCCTGCGCACCATGTGCGGCAGCTTCGGCACTTCGCTCGCGATCGCCCTTTGGACCCGGCGCGAATCGCTGCACCGCGCGCAGCTTGCCGAGCACATCAACGTCTACTCGCCCCAGAGCAGCGTATTCTCCGCGCGCCTGGACGCGACCGGCATGCCGCCCGACCAGGTCAACGCGGTGCTCGACCGGCTGCTCTCCGGGCAGGCCAATATGCTCGCCACCAACGATGTTTTCTGGCTGTGCGGCTGGCTGCTGCTCGCGCTGATACCGGTGATCTGGCTGGCGCGGCCGCCGTTCGGCCGGCCCGGCCCTGCCGCGGACCAAGGCCCCGCTTCCGCCGCCGCCTCGCCTGCGCCCGCCGCGGGCCCAGCGCGGTGACGCGCAGCGCCGGCGACCGCTTATCCGGCATAATACGTATTTCCGGCCACCTCGAAGGCGAACCCCATGACTGCCCCTGCTACCCCGCCCGGCCCTGAATCCACCTCGGTAAGAGAACTCGCCGCTCGGATTTATGTCGAACTGGTCGGCCGCGTCATGCTCACCACCGCGCAAACCAAGCCCAATCCTGTGGACTTGGCCAAGTTCTCCTATAAGTTGGCCGAGGCGTTCCAGAGCATCGAGGTCGACGCGCAGAAAGATGCCGTCGCCAAGATGGCGAAGTACGATGTCAAGGTCGACGACATGACGAGCTGGAAGAAATAGCCCGTGATCGCGCCGATGCTTGCCGCGCCCTGGATCCCGGATCCGCAGCGGGGGCTCGCGCCGGCCGGCAATTCATGAGCGCCGCCCCGGCCGCCCGGCTCGACGCGCTGTCCCTCGGATTCCGCGAACGCTTCCTCTCCTACGACGAACTCACGCGGCAGGTGCGTGCATGGGCCGACGCGTTCCCGGAGCTGTGCCGCGTGACCTCGATCGGCCGCACCCCGGAGGAACGCGAACTCTGGCTGCTGACGTTGGGTTCCGATCCGGACCGGCCGCGACCCAGCGCCTGGCTCGACGGCAACATGCATGCGGGCGAACTGTGCGGGTCGAGCGTCGCCCTGGCCGTTGCCGAGGACATTCTCCGGCTGCACCTGCGACAGGACGGCGAGGCGGCGAGTCCGGCCTCGTCCGCGCTGGCGGCGGCGCGCTTGCGCGACGTGCGCTTCTACATCCTGCCGCGGATGTCGCCCGACGGGGCCGAAGCCGTCCTCGCGAGCGGTCGCTACGTGCGCTCGGTGCCCCGCGACGAGCGGCCGGCGCGGGCTCACGCGTACTGGCGCTGCGACGACGTCGATGGCGACGGGCTCGCGTTGTCGATGCGGATCCGCGACGCGGGCGGCGAGATGGTCGAGTCGGCCGAATTCCCCGGACTGCTGCTGCCGCGCACCGTCGACGACGCCGCGCCGTACTACAAGGTCTATCCCGAGGGCGTGATCGAGAATTTCGACGGCAACAACGTGCCGACGCCCCACTTCCTGTCGGATAACCAGACCGACCTCAATCGAAATTTCCCCTTCTTCTGGGCGCCGGATTCGAAGCAGGAGGGCGCGGGCGCGTTTCCGTTGAGCGAGATCGAGTCGCGCGCGGTGGTCGAGTTCGCCACGCAGCATCCGGAGATCTTTCTCTGGCTCAACCTGCACACCTTCGGTGGCGTATTCATCCGGCCGCTGGGCGACCAGCCGGACACCAAAATGAACCAGGAGGATCTGGCGCTCTATCGCCAGCTCGGCGCCTGGGCCGAGGAGCTCACCGGCTATCCGATGGTATCGGGTTGCGAGGAATTCCTCTACGAGCCCGACACGCCGCTCCATGGCGATCTCACCGACTACGCGTATCACCAGCGCGGCGCCATCGCCTACGCCGTCGAACTCTGGGATCTGTTCAAGCAGGTGGGTTTCGAACGCAAGAAGCGTTTCGTCGACAACTACGTGCAGCTCACGCGCGCGGACATGCTGCGGCTCGCGGCATGGGATCGCGACAAGAACGCGGGTCGGGTGATCCGTCCTTGGCGCAGGTTCGCGCATCCACAGTTGGGCGAGGTCGAAGTCGGCGGCATCGATCCCCGCGTCGGCTTATGGAATCCGCCGCCGGAGGAGATGCCTCGGATCTGCGCGACGCAAGCGGCGCACTACCTGCGGGTGGCGGCGCTCGCACCGGCGGTGGCGCTGGACGCGGTCGAGACTGCGGCGCTGTCGCCGGAGCTGACGCGGCTCACCGTCACCGTCGCCAACCACGGCTACCTGCCCACCTACATTCTGGCATCGGCCAAAGCGCTCACGCACAACGAGGCCCTGTGGGCGGACGCCCGCTGCAGCGGATGCGAACTCGCCGATCCCGACCTCGCGCATCGCGAGATCGGTCATCTCGACGGCTGGGGCCGCGGCCTGTTCGACGGCTCCGGCGCGCTTTACTACGCGCTTACCCGGGGGACCACCGGCACGCGCACGGTCTCGTGGGTGGTGCGCGGCCGCGGCGTGGTCAGCCTGCGCGTCGGTTCCTGTCGCGTCGGCTGGACGACGCGCGACGTGACCGTCGCCTGAGGAGCGAGAGAGGGCGAAACCGGCTGCCGCTTACGCGCTGCGCTTCCTGAGCGCCTCCAGCATCGGCGTGATCAGATCCATCGGCACCGGGAACACGATGGTCGAAGCCTTGTCCCCGGCGATATTGCTCAAGGTCTGCAGATAGCGCAGCTGCATCGCCTCGGGCTGCCGCGACAGCACCTGCGCCGCCTGCAGCAGCTTTTCCGAGGCCTGCAGTTCGCCCTCGGCGTGAATCACCTTGGCGCGACGCTCGCGCTCGGCCTCCGCCTGGCGTGCGATGGCGCGCACCATCGACTCGTTCAGATCCACGTGCTTGATCTCCACGTTGGACACCTTGATGCCCCAGGCGTCGGTCTGGGCGTCCAGCACTTTCTGGATGTCGAGGTTGAGTTTCTCGCGCTCTGCCAACAGCGCATCCAGTTCGTGCTTGCCCAGCACCGCGCGCAGCGTCGTCTGGGCAAGCTGGCTGGTCGCGCCGAGAAAGTCGACCACCTGGATGATCGCCTTCTGCGGGTCGACCACGCGAAAGTACACCACCGCATTCACCTTGACCGAGACGTTGTCGCGCGTGATCACATCCTGCGGCGGCACGTCGAACACCACGGTGCGCAGGTCCACCCGCACCATCTGCTGCACCACCGGAATCAGAAAAATCAGGCCCGGTCCCTTCACGCTCCAGAAGCGCCCCAGCTGGAACACCACGCCGCGCTCGTACTCGCGCAGGATGCGCAGCGACGCCGCCAGCAGCGCCACAACCAGGATCACCACACCTAAGCCGAAATTGAGCACCATGATTCAATCTCCTTGGAAAACCCTGAATTGGGCAAGTCGCAACGCGGCAGCGCCAGATGGTTCACGCATCGCGTTCACCGGACTCCGCGACCACGTCCAGCATCAGGCCGTCGATTGCCGCGACGCGCACGCGCTGGCCGGCCTTGAGCGGCGATGCGGCGCGCACGCGCCAGGTTTCGCTGTGCACGCGGGCCCAGCCTTCGCGCTCGAAATCTTCCAGCACTTCGCCGGGCGCGCCGACCAGCTCCTCGCGCCCGCTCACCACCGGCCGGCGCTGCGCTTTGAGCAACACACCGACGACCAGTATCAGGAAGGCGGCACTGGCCGCGGCAAAGCCGCCGATCAGCGCAAATGGGATCCCGTAGCCGGGGATATCGGTGTCGTACAGGATCACCGAACCGATCACGAACGCGATCAGCCCGCCTATGCCGAGGGAGCCGAAAGCGGGGAGAAAGGCCTCGGCGACCATGAAGGCGATGCCCAGCAATATGAGCGCGAGCCCGGCGTAGTTGACCGGCAGCATCTGAAAAGCGTACATCGCCACCAGCACGCAGATTGCGCCGACTACCCCCGGCAACACCATCCCCGGGTTGGAGAATTCGAACACCAGGGCGTATATGCCGAGCAGAATCAAAATGTAGGCGATGCTCGGGTCGGTGATGACCATGAGAAAGCGCGTGCGCCAGTCGGGTTCGAACGCGGTGGCAACCACGCCGGCCGTCGCGAGCACCTGCTCGGTTCCCGCGACCTTGAGCCTGCGGCCGTCGAGCCGCTGCAGCAGCTGCGGCACGTCCGCCGCCACGACATCGATCACCTTGAGCTCCAGCGCTTCGGCCGAGGACAGGCTCACCGCTTCGCGCACCGCGCGCTCCGCCCATTCGGCATTGCGGCCGCGCATCTGCGCCAGCCCGCGGATGTAGGCGGAAGCATCGTGCACGTGCTTGCGCGTCATCGGGTCGGCGGAAACCCCGCCGGCCTTGCCGCCGCCCTTGGCGGACTTCTTGCCGGCCTCGCCCTTCTCGCTGTCGCTGCGATCCTCATCCTTGCCCGCGCCAAACGTGCCCCCTATCGGCACCGGGGTAGCAGCGCCAAGATTGGTGCCCGGCGCCATCGCCGCGATGTGGCTGGCGTACAGAATGTAGGTGCCGGCGCTGGCGGCGCGCGCGCCCCCCGGCGCGACGAATGCGGTGACCGGCATCGGCGCGGCCAGTATGTCCTTGATGATGGCGCGCATCGAGGTGTCCAGGCCGCCCGGGGTATCCATCTGCAGCACCAGCAGCTGCGCACCTTGCGCGCGCGCGTGTTCAATGCCGCGGTGCACGTAATCGGCGGTCGCAGGGCCGATCGCCCCGTTGAGCGTGAGCACCAGCACCGGCGCCGGCGCTGCCGCAAGCCACACGGACCAAAACAAGGCCATCAGGAGAATGGTGAACCGGCGCATGCGAAGCTCCGCTTACCGCATTATTTGATTAACTATAGTTCTTTTTGGCGCATCCGGCAGCGCTTCCGGTAAACTGGCGCTCGTCCCGTCGATCCCCGCACTCTGCCCCATGCGCGAACCCGCACCCAAGACCATCTATCTGAAGGATTACACCCCGTCGGCTTTCCTGATCTCGACCATAGCGCTCGATATCGACATCCGCGAGGATCACGCGCTCGTGCGCGCGACCCTGGAGGTGGCCAGAAACCCCGCGGCGTCCGACACCGGCGCGCCGTTGCTGCTCGACGGCGAGGAGATCGAATTGGTGTCGGTCGCGCTGGACGGCTGGACGCTGGCACAGGGCGAGTACGAACTCAGCCGGGAGAGCCTTTGTATCGCCAAGGTGCCGCAGCGGTTCAGGCTCGAAACGGTGTCGCGCATCCGGCCGAAGCAGAACACCAGACTCGAGGGTCTGTACGCCTCGAACGACGGGTTTTTCACGCAATGCGAAGCCGAGGGCTTTCGCCGCATCACCTGGTTCATCGACCGGCCCGACGTGATGGCCCGCTACACGACGACCATCCATGCGGACCGGGAGCAATGCCCGGTGCTGTTGTCCAACGGCAACCTCGCCGCCGCGGGCGAGGAGGCGGGCGGCCGGCACTGGGCAAAATGGGAAGATCCTTTTCCCAAACCCTGCTATCTCTTCGCCATGGTGGCGGCGAAGCTGGAGAAGCTGGAGGACAGCTTCGTCACCCGCTCCGGACGCTCGGCCAAGCTCGCGGTCTATGTCGAACCGGGCAAACTCGACCAGTGCGGCTTTGCCATGCGCTGCCTGAAGAGCGCGATGAAATGGGACGAGGACGTGTATGGCCTGGAACTCGACCTCGACGGCTACATGATCGTGGCCGTGAGCGATTTCAACTCCGGCGCGATGGAGAACAAGGGCCTCAATATTTTCAACACCAAGTACGTGCTCGCCCGGCCCGACACCGCCACCGACATCGACTACCAGAACATCGACCGCGTGGTGGCGCACGAGTATTTCCACAACTGGACCGGCGACCGCGTCACCTGCCGCGATTGGTTTCAGCTGTCGCTGAAGGAAGGCCTCACCGTGTTCCGCGATCAGGAGTACGGTGCCGACATGTACTCGCGCGCGGTGCAGCGCATCGGCGAAGTGCGCGGCCTGCGCGCGGCACAGTTCCCCGAGGACGCCGGTCCGATGGCGCACCCGGTGCGCCCGGCCGCCTACATGGAAATTCGCAATTTCTACACCATGACGGTGTACGAGAAGGGGGCGGAACTCGTACGCATGCAGCACACGCTGCTCGGGCCGGTCTTGTTCCGCAAGGGCATGGACCTGTATTTCGAGCGCCATGACGGTCAGGCAGTGACCACCGACGACTTCGTGCAGGCGATGCAGGACGCGAGCGGCATCGACCTCACTCAGTTTCGCCGCTGGTACGAGCAGGCGGGCACGCCGGTGCTGGAAGCGCAGGGCAAGTACGACGCGGCCGCCAGGCGTTATGCCCTCACGCTGAATCAATCCTGCCCGCCCACGCCGGGGCAGGAGGCCAAGCTGCCTTTTCACATTCCGTTCGCGCTCGGACTGGTGGGGCCGGATGGAGAGGACATGCCTGTGCAACTTGAGGGCGAAGAAGCGGTTGGTGACCGGCCCGCTGGCGGGCTGCGTGGTGACCAACCCGCCGGCGGGCCGCAGGCCGGAGAGATCACGCGCGTGCTGTCGCTGACCCAGCCGCAACACCGTTTTGTGTTCGTCAACGTGCCGGCGCCGCCGGTGCCGTCACTGCTGCGCAATTTTTCCGCGCCGGTGACCGTCAAACACGACTATGGCGAAACCGAACTCACGCATCTGATGGCGCACGACGCGAACGCCTTCAACCGCTGGGAGGCGGGCCAGCGGCTCGCGCTCGGACTGATCCTGCGCGGCGTCGAAGCGCAGCGCGCGCAGGGGGAAAATACGGCCGGCAAAGCGGCCGCGCCGCAGGCATTCGTCGCGGCTTTCGCGCGGGTGCTCGCCGACGCGCCGCGCGATCCCGCGTTCGGTGCCGAAGCCCTGATCCTGCCCTCCGAAGTCTATATCGCCGAGCAATTGGCTGAAGTCGATCCCGATGCCATACATGCGGTCCGCAATCGCCTGCGCCGCGATCTGGCGCAAGCCCTGCGCGCGGAGTTGCTCGCGACCTACCACGCGCAGGCCGTTCCCGGCCCATACAGCCCGGACGCGCGCTCGGCGGGCAAGCGTGCGCTTGGCAATCTCTGCCTCGGCTATCTGCTGGAACTCGACGACCGCGCGTCACGCGATCTCGCCTTCGCGCAGTTCGAGCGCGCCGACAATATGACCGATGCCATGGCTGCGCTGGCGGCGCTCGCCAATTGCGACTGCGCCGAACGCACGCAAGCGCTGGATGCCTTCTATGCCAAATGGAAGCACGAGCCGCTGGTGGTGGACAAGTGGCTGGCGGTGCAGGCGGGCTCGCGCCTGCCCGACACCTTATTCGAGGTGCGCACGCTGCTCGCGCACCCGGCGTTCGATATGCGCAACCCGAACAAGGTCTACGCGCTGATCCGCGGCTTCGGCGGCAACCATGTGCGCTTTAATGCCGCCGACGGCGGCGGCTACCGCTTCCTCGCCGAGCAGGTGATCGCGATCGATGCCTTCAATCCGCAGGTCGCCGCGCGCATCGCGCGCGCCTTCGACCGCTGGCGGAAATTCGATGCCGGGCGCAGGCAGCACGCGGCCGCCGCACTCGAGCGCATCCGCGATGCGCAGGGACTGTCGAAGGACGTGGCCGAAATCGTGAGCAAGGCGCTGGTTTAGGACAATTCCTAAGAATTGTCATTCCGGGCAACGCGAGGAATCTCCTTGTCGT
>MERK01000061.1:0-7560 GCA_001770575.1 Betaproteobacteria bacterium RIFCSPLOWO2_12_FULL_64_23 | reverse complement strand
CCTTGGCTTCGTCGCGCGCCTTGCAGTCATCCGCATTTGGAGGCAACGCGTCTCATGCGATGAATGTCAACAGGCCCTAACGGATCTGCGCAGCTTTTTTCTGCGCCCGCTGATCGAAGCGCTCCAGGGTAACGATCACGCGCTCGTGCGTACCCTCGCCGATGGGCTCGATCGCATCGACGGCGGCAACGCGAAAAGTCAGCAGGCGCCCGTCGATCTTGATCAGCTCGGCTTCGGCGCTCACGCGCATGCCCACCGGCGTCGCGGCGAAGTGGCGCACGTCCAGGTGAGTGCCCAGACTCTGCTGCCCGGGCGGCAACAGACGCTCCACCGCGGCCAGCGCTGCCGCCTCGATCAGATTGATCATCACCGGCGTCGCCAGCACATGTACGCGGCCGCTGCCCACTTTCGGCGCGGTGTGCTCCTCTCCTACCACCAGCTCGGCCGAGCCTTTGAGGCCGACACGCAATTCGGCAGTGTCACCCATGCTGTTCTCCTCTATCGGACAGCCGATGCTAACCGATGCAAGCCGGAACATCCTTGACCGGGGGCAAGCCTTGCCACGATTTGCTTCCGCACTGCCTTTTCGCCATGGCGCTTCGCCGGCGGAGACAATAGATCCGCACTGATGCGCTACCATGACGGGGTGTCGCGACCAGGCCGGCAGCGACAAGGGCAAAACCCGAGGGGGAGCATCCATGCAGTCGTACTGGATTCAGTCGAGCACCGGGCAGACGACGTTGGAGCGGCGCGAGGCGCCGTTGCCGGAACCGGCGGCGGGGCAGGTGCTGGTGCGCATGCGCGCAGCCGGGCTCAACCGCGGCGAGTTCATTGCCGGCCATGGCCTGACCAAGCCAGGCGCGGCGAAGCCCGCCGGCGGCGAAGGCGCGGGCGAGATCTTCAAGCTCGGCGCCGGTGTCACCGGCCTCGCCCCGGGTGCGCGCGTCATGGGGCGTTGCGGCGGAGCGTTCGCCGAATATGCGCTGATGGATGCACGCGAGGCCGTCGCGATTCCCGCGCGCCTGTCGTGGGAAGAGGCGGCCAGCATCCCGCTCACCTTCATGGTGGTGCATGACATGCTGATCGCGCAAGGACGGCTCGCCGCCGGCGAATGGCTGCTGGTGACCGGCATTTCCTCTGGTGTTGGCGTCGCAACCCTGCAGACCGGGAAGGCGCTGGGCGCAAAGGTGATCGGCACCTCGGGCTCGGCCGACAAACTGGAGCGCCTGAAAGCGGCAGGACTGGATCTAGGCATACGCACGCGTGCCGGCGACTTTTGCGAGGCGGTGATCACCGCCACCGGCGGCAAGGGGGCGAACCTCGCCGTCAACAACGTCGGCGGTTCGGTGTTCGCCGAGTGCGTGCGTGCGCTCGCCTTCCAGGGCCGGCTCGCCACCGTGGGTTACGTCGACGGCGCGCTGAAGGCGGAAATGGACATCGAAGCGCTGCACGCGAAACGCCTGACGCTGTTCGGCGTATCGAACAAGCTGCGCAGCCCCGAGCAGCGCGCCGAATCCGCGCACGGCTTCGTTGCCGACATCCTCCCGATGATCGCCGACGGACGCATCCGGCCATTGATAGACCGGGCGTATGATTTCGACCAACTGCCGGCGGCAAAGGCGTACATGGAATCGAACGCGCACCTGGGGAAAATCGTGCTGCGGATACAGGAATCTGGCGCAACTTAGGAGCCAATTAGCATGCGCATCGGCATCATCGGCGGCGGTGTTATCGCCCGCCTGTTTCTCGAACACATTGCCAGCGGCGACATGGGTGACGCCCGCGTGGTGGCGATCCAGGGCCGCAGCGAGGCTTCCCGCGGCAAGCCCCTGGCCGAACAGTACGGCGTGCCCTTCGTCACCAGCCTGGCCGCGCTGATCGCCGAGCGCCCGGAAGTGGTGATCGAGGCGGCCTCGCACGACGCAGTGCGCGAGTTTGCCAAGCCGCTGCTCGAGCAGGGCATCCCGGTGATCATCCTGTCCGGCGGCGCGCTCTGCGACGACGCCTTGCGCGCGCGGCTGGAAGCGGCGGCGGCGAAACACAAGGCCCTGCTCTACGTGCCTTCCGGCGGCATCGGCGGCCTCGATGCGCTCAAAGCGGCATGCCTGGCCGGCGCCGATTCGGTCGAGATCGCCGTGACCAAGCCGCCGGCGGCGTGGAAAGGCATAGCCTATGTCGAAAAAATGAACCTCGACCTCGATCATCTCACCGGGCCGGTGACCCTGTTCGAGGGCACGGCGCGCGCCGGGGTGCCGCACTTCCCTGCCAATGTGAACATCGCCGCGGCGCTCGCCATGGCCGGCATCGGCTTCGACCGCACGCAGTTGAAGGTGGTGGCGGACCCGGCTCTGGTCTACAACACGCATTACATCAACATCCGCGGCAAGACCGGGGCGATCAGCATCAAGTTCGAAAGCGTGCCTTTCCCCGACAACCCCAAGACCGCGATGCTCGCCTGCTACAGCGCGCTCGCCGCGTTCAAGCAATTCAATTCCCCGGTGCGCTATGGCACCTAAGACGGCGAAGGGCACGCGCGAAGCGCTGCGCCGGCGCTATCTCAAGATGGATACCGCCACCGTGGCCGACGTGCTCGACGTCATGGGCCATCCCGACCAGGGGCTGGCTTCGTCGTTCCAGCCTTATCCCGCCAATGTGGGCAAGATGGCCGGCTGGGCCTACACCATACGCGGGCAGATGACGCCGTACGCGAGCGCCGGCGACCCGGACAAGATGCAGGCGCTGGACGGCATCGGCCCGGGCGAGCTGAGCGTGTGGGCGGGCGACGGCGAGGGAATCTGTTACTTCGGCGAACTGATCGCGCTCGGCATGAAGCGGCGCGGCTGCGCCGGTGCCTTGATCGATGGCGGCATCCGCGACATCGGGTGGATCGCCAAACAGAAATTCCCGGTGTACGCTCGCTACCGCACGCCGGTGCAATCCATAGGCCGCTGGAGGGTCACGGCCTGGCAACAGCCGGTGTACCTGCCGGGGGCGACGGCGAAGCGCGTCAGCGTGCGCCCCGGCGATTTCGTGCTCGCCGACGTCGACGGCGCGATCGTCGTTCCGGCGAAAATCGCAGAAGCGGTTCTGGTCGAAACGGAAAACCTGAGCGCGAAAGAAACAAGAATCCGGCGCGACCTCGACGCCGGCGCCACGCTGGCGCAGGTGCTGAAGAAGTACGGCCACGTCTAGGCGTCGCTCAACTTGAACCCTCGCCCGATAGTGGCGCCGCAACGGCGGCGATAACAGGGAAGGCCCTAGGATCTCGACCCCCCTACCCGCGCCCTCTGCGCCAACGCAGGAGGGCGACGAAAACATGCGCCCGGCCGACCTCACCCGCCTCGTCCTGCTTGCCGCCATCTGGGGCGGCTCCTTTTTGTTCGTGCGCATGGCGGTGGGCGCGATCGGGCCGCTGTGGCTGACCGAGCTGCGCGTGGGCATCGCCGCCGTCGCGATGCTGATCTACGCGCGCGCCGCCGGCTTCGAACTGAACCCGACCCGGAATTGGCGGCCCTACCTGGTGCTGGGCGTGCTCAACACCGCGCTGCCCTGGGCGCTGTATGCCTGGTCGGGAAAATACATCGGCGCCTCCTACATGGCCATCCTCAACGCTGCGGCGCCCTGGTTCGCCGCCATCTGCGGCGCGATCTGGCTGGGAGAGAAACTCTCCTGGCGTAAACTCCTCGGCCTTGCGCTGGGCATGTGCGGCGTGGCGCTGCTGGTCGGCCTCGGCCCGATCGCGGTAAGCGCCGAGGTGCTGCTGGCGGTGCTCGCCTGCATCTGCGCCACCGCCTGCTACGCCCTGGCGGGGGTGTACGTGAAAATGCGCGCGGGCAAGCTCGCCCCGCGCGCGCTCACCGTAGGCAGCCTGGTCGCCGCCAGCGTCGTCGTCATGCCCTTTCTGCCGGCGCCGCCGCCGGCCGCCGCCTTCACCTGGCAGGTGACGCTCGCCGTGCTCGGCATCTCGCTCATGTGCAGCGCCGCGGCTTATCTGATCTACTTCCGCCTGATCGCCAACATCGGACCGACGCGAACCTTCACCGTGACTTTCCTGATCCCGGTGTTCGGTACGCTCTGGGGCGCGTTGTTCCTGCACGAACCGGTCGGCGTGAGCACGCTCGCCGGCGGCGCGCTGATCATCATCGCCACGGCGCTGGTGCTGGAGATGGGCAAATGGGGCACGCTGAAGAGGGCCGGCTGACATGCGCCTGTGGCAGCTGGTCGCGCTCACCATCCTCGCGCACACCGCATTCAACGGCAGCCGCATGCTGGTGTCGCTGTACGCGATCCACCTGCACGCGTCGGCCTTCACCGTGGGCGCACTGATGTCCTCCTATGCGCTGCTGCCGATGCTGTTCGCGCTGAGCGCGGGCCGCCTGGTCGACCGCAGCGGCGCGCGCTGGCCTCTGTTCGGCGCGAGCGTGGCGGTGGCGCTGGGCGTGCTGCTGCCGTTTGTCTGGCCGCGTCTGCAAACGCTGTATGTCGCGAGCACGCTGATCGGCACCGGTTTCATGGTGTTCCACGTCGCGATCAGCCAGGTAGTGGGCGCGATCGGCCGCGCCGAGGACCGCGCCGCCAATTTCAGCTGGCTGGCGCTGGGCTTTTCGGTTTCGGGTTCAATCGGGCCGCTGGTGACCGGATTCGCCATCGACGCAATCGGGCACGTGCGCACTTTCCTGCTGCTGTTCCTGTTCCCGCTTCCGCCTCTGCTCCTGCTGTGGCTGAACCGGCCGGCGCTGCCGCAAGCGAAGGAGCGCAAGGCCGACGCCGGCGAGAGCCGCGTGATGGATCTGTTGCGCAGCCGCGCGCTGCGCCGCGTATTCATCGCCAGCGGGCTGCTGAACATGGCCTGGGACTTGTACGCATTCGTCATCCCGATATACGGTTCGCGCATCGGCCTGTCGGCTTCGACCATAGGCGCCGTCATGGGCAGTTTTGCCGTCGCCACCTTCGCCGTGCGCCTGCTGCTGCCGCTGCTGATCCGGCGCGTCCGTCCCTGGCATGTGATCACCGCCGCGCTGTCGATCTCGGCCGCGGCCTATTGCCTGTTCCCGCTTTTTACCAGCGTGCCGCTGCTGGTGGCGCTGTCCTGCGCCCTGGGGATAGGCCTGGGCTGCTCCCAGCCCATGGTCATGGCGCTGCTCTACAACACCTCCCCGCCCGGGCGCCAGGGCGAGGCGCTGGGGGTGCGCACGACGGTGATGAACGCCAGCCACACCGTGCTGCCGCTGATGTTCGGCGCGCTCGGTGCTGCGCTCGGCATGTTTCCGGTGTTCTGGGCCATGGCCGCGTTACTCGGCGCGGGCGCCTATTTCGTCAGCCGGCGGCGCGCAGACGGTTAGTTGTGTTACTGGAGGCTGTCGAGCCAGAAGCCCAGTCCCTGGGCGTTGAGTTCGACGTCGTTGGAGTAGATGTCGAGAACGCGCGCGTCCGGCAGCTGCGAACCCCAGCGCCGCGCTTCTTCGAGGAAAATGCGCTTCACGCCCTCGCGCAAGCGCCCGCGCCGCGCCGCGCCGGCATCCTTCTCGCGCAGGCCGAGTTCGGCGTGCGCATCGACCAGGCGGTGCAGCACCTCGCCCTTGGCCTGGATATCGCGAATCCGGCTGTAGTGGGTGACATATACCGCTTCGGGCTCGAGTCGCAGAATGAGATCGATGGAGCGATGGTAGGGCTCGGGATCGAACTGCGCCGGGCTGGTCGTCGGGACGATGAACTGCCTGCCCTCCTGGTCCATTTCCCGGTAGGAAAGGCCAAACACGTCGCCGGCGAAAACCTGGCCGGATCGGGTGTCGAGAACGGCGACGTGGTGGCGCGCATGCCCCGGGGTGTCCAGAAACTGCAGCTCGCGCCCGTTGAGACGGATCGAGGCCGCGTGCGGCGTCTCGAGGATGCGCTCGGCCGGCACGGGCAGGATTTCGCCGTACATCCGCCGCGTCGGCTCTTCCCCGTATACGGCGACCGTGGCGGCGATCAGTCTGTCCGGGTCGGCCATGTGGCGCGCGCCGCGCGGATGCACGGTGAGCCTGGCGTTGGGAAATTCGCGCATGAACAGGCCCGCTCCGCCGGCGTGATCGAGGTGGATGTGGGTAAGGATCACGTAGTCCACCTGCTCCGGCCGCAGGCCCTTCTCCCGCATCGCCTCGAGCACCAGCGGCACCGAGTGGTTGGTGCCGGTGTCGATAACGGCCGCGCGATCGCCCTCGACCATGAGATGGATGGCGTCGAGCATCGGCCGGTGGTAGCCCGAATCGATGGCGCTGATGCCGTGTTCGTAATCGATGACTTGGGGCACGGTAGCTGATGGAGAACGCGACAGGCGCATTCTACATGGGGCTCATACCGGCACCATGCGGCATGGCAGGGTAAGATGGCGCATCTGCATCGCTCAGGATTGGTTCCGCTGCATGCGCATCGCCGACATACGCCAGGAATACATGCGCGCCGGCCTCGTCGAAAAAGACGCCGCAGCCGATCCGTTCAAGCAATTCGACCGCTGGTTTCAGGATGCAGTGCAGGCCGAGCTGCCGCTGCCGGAGGCGATGACGCTCGCCACCGCGACCGACACTGGCCGGCCGTCGGCGCGCGTGGTCCTGCTCAAGGGCGTGGACGCCAGGGGTTTCGTTTTCTACACCAACTACGCCAGCCGCAAGGGGCGCGAACTCGCCGCGAACCCCCATGCCGCCTTGGTGTTCGCCTGGACCGAGTTGGAGCGCCAGGTGCGCATCGAAGGCACGATCAAAAAGGTGTCGGCGGAGGAGTCCGACCTATATTTCGCCAGCCGCCCCTTGGGCAGCCGCCTCGGCGCCTGGGCCTCGCCGCAGAGCATGGTGCTGCCCGACCGCCTGACGCTGGCGAAGACGGTAGCCGCGATCGTGCTGCGTTACGGCAAGCATCCGCCGCGGCCGCCGCACTGGGGCGGCTACCGCGTGCTGCCCGAAGCGATCGAGTTCTGGCAGGGGCGAAAAAACCGTTTGCACGACAGGCTGCTGTATACAAAACAAACCCGCGACTGGACAATAGAGCGTCTTGCGCCGTAATTACCTTACCCGGTTTTGAAGTCGAAGCAGTCATAATTGCCGGGCGTGTTGCGCCGTAATACCATTTTGCGAAATAACAACCTAGGAGGAGCCATGACTGAAACCGTGAAATACCTGCTGGATGAGTCGCGCATTCCGAAGAACTGGTACAACCTCGCCGCCGACCTGCCGACGCCGGCGCCGCCGGTGCTGCATCCGGGCACGCTGCAGCCGGTGGGCCCGGATGATCTGGCGCCGCTGTTTCCGATGGACCTGATCATGCAGGAGGTTTCCATCGAGCGCGAAGTCCCGATCCCCGAACCCGTGCGCGAGGTGTACCGCCAGTGGCGCCCCTCGCCGCTGTTCCGCGCGCGGCGCCTGGAGAAAGTGCTGCAGACGCCGGCAAAAATCTATTACAAGTACGAAGGCGTCAGCCCGGCCGGCAGCCACAAGCCCAACACCGCGGTGGCGCAGGCCTTCTACAACAAACAGGCCGGGGTGAAGCGTCTGGTCACCGAAACCGGCGCCGGCCAGTGGGGCTCCG
>MERK01000060.1 GCA_001770575.1 Betaproteobacteria bacterium RIFCSPLOWO2_12_FULL_64_23 | reverse complement strand
TGTATTCGCCGAACGGCCCCTCCTCCATCAGCTCATTCGGGTCGATATAGCCCTCGGCGATGATTTCGGCGCTAGCCGGCAGGGTGAGCCCGGTCAGATCGGACTTGAACACCTGCACCGGGCGGCCGCGCAGCGAGCCGGCGATATCGTATTCGTCCACGTTGGCGCTCACCATGGTCGAAGAAGCGAGAAACAGCACCGGATCGCAGCCGACCACATAAGCCGCGGGCATCAGTTCGCCGCGCTCCGCGTACTTTTTCATGTGCATGTCGCCGTGCTTGCCCTTGATGATTTGCGAACCGAGAATGTCCTTGCCCAGCACCTGCGAGCGGTAGGTGCCGAGGTTGGTCCAGCCGGTGTCCGGGTCCATCGTCACCAGAAAGCCGGAGGTGACGAAGAAGGGCCCGCCGTCATCCGGGTAGAACCAGGGCGACGGAAATTTTTTGATATCGACCGCGTCGCCTTCGATGATGTTCTCCAGCACCGGCGGGTTGTCGACATGGGTTGGCTTGACCATCTGCTTGGTCGTCAGTTGCATCCACTTTTTCGACAGCTGGCTCATCGACATCGACGGATCCTGCTCGAGCGAGATGGCCATCCGCTTCGGCGTGGTGAACGCGCTGGTAAACACCGGAATGTCGTAGTCCTTGACCTTTTCGAACATCAGGGCCGGGCCCCGCTGTTCCTCGTTCACGTTCGCGACATGACTCAGCTCGAACTTCCAGTCCACTTCGGACTTGATGCGGTGCAGCTGGCCGTTTGCTTCCAGCGCCGCGATGTAGCCGCGCAGATCGTCGATGGGTCTCACTGCGGTGCGTGCGTTCATGTTTTCTCCGTCAAGTACAGTTTGTGGTTGATATCGCTTGCTACGAAACTTTCTTGCCTGTCAGGAAACCGGACAGGATGTAATCCATGGCGGAGCCTCCCGGACTGGCGGCGGCGCGCTGGCTCTTTTCGCTCCAGACCGTCTCCGGTCGCGCCTGCAGGATGAAGATGTTGCCGCCCGCGGGAAGGTCCTTGTCCACTGCCCACTCGATGTCCATCGGCCGGCCGTAGTGCTTTTCGATCTGCTTGCCCATCCAGGCGAGCTCCGTGATCTCGTCGTCGATCAGCGACTGCACCCTTTGTCGTTCGAACGGCACTTCGATGGCCTGCGCGGTCTGCGTCTTCGGATCGACGGTATAGCAGATCTGCTTTTGCGAAATAGTGCGGTCGATGATGTCCAGCGTGATCTTGTTGACGACGAAATGGTCCGGCGTCACCTCGCCCGAGACTACCGATTCGCCGAAACCGAAGTTGGAATCGATGACGATGACAGATCGGTCGCCGTTGGCCGGATGGATGGTGAACATCACCCCGGCGGTGACGGAATTGGCCATTTTCTGCACGCCGACGCTGATGGCCACCTGCTCGGCGCCGAAGCCTTTGTTGGCGCGGTAGGCGATCGCCCGTCCGGTATACAGGCTGGAAATGCAGCGGCGCATGTGATGCAGCAATTCGTCGACGCCGCGAATCCACAGATAGGTGTCCTGCTGGCCGGCGAAACTCGCGCCGGGAAGATCCTCGGCCGTCGCGCTGGAACGCACGGCCACCGGGACCGCCGGCATGCAACAGCGCAGCGCGAGTTTGCGGTAGCACTCGGCGACCAGGTCTTCGATTTCGATGGAGAAAGGCTGCGCCTCGATCACTGCGCGGATCCGCACGCTGGTTTTCTCCAGCGCCTCGAAATCCTGCGCGTCGACGCCGGCCAGCAGCGATGCCACCTCGCGGTCGATTTCCGCGTCGGCCATGAAGCGCCGGTAGCCCTCGGTGGTAAGCGCGAAACCGGGGGGCACGCGCACGCCGGCGTTGATCAATTCGCCCAGAGAGGAGCACTTGCCCCCGACCAGGGGCACCGATTCCTTACGGCAGTCCTCAAACCAGCAAACAATAGGCAAACCCGGCAGACCCGTTTTCACCGGGTCCACCGGTGTCCGCTCCATCACGCTTGCCGCACTGGCCATCCGCGCCGATCAGCGCACGATGGTGATCGCGCCGGTCGAACCGTCGACGCGGAGCATCATGCCGGTCTTGATGACCTTGGTCGCATGCCCGGTGCCGACCACTGCCGGCAGACCGTACTCGCGGCAGACGATCGCGGCGTGGCTCATCACGCCACCGACGTCGGTGATACAGGCCCCGATCTTGGCAAAGGCCGGCGCCCAGGACGGTGAAGTCGTCGGCGCCACCAGAATCTCTCCCTCCTGCAACTGGCCTACCTCGCTCACGGTCTTGCACACGCGCGCCTTGCCTTCGACGATGCCGGGGCTGCCGGCAGACCCCCTCAACTCGGTGATGCTGCTCGGATCCTTGACCTCCTGCACCGCCGCCCAATCCGCCAGCGACTTGTTGGTCACGCCCCAGAGCACGATGGTGAAAGGCTCCTGTATCACTTCCGGCGCGGTGCCGATCGCGGGCGGCGCGCTCCATTCCTTGAACTTCTGCATCACGCCCTTGCGCCAGACGATTTCCTTCGGCCAGGTCGTGGCGCCGCGCGGCGTGACGCCGGTCGCCCACGCCGTGACAATGTCCCACAGCGCCGACTTGATCTCGTCGCGGCGCAGCAACCAGATGTCCTCGACGTCCTCGATCACGCCATGCTCCTTCATGATCGCTCCGACTTCGCGCATCTTGTTCCAGAACACCGAGTGGAACCAGTGCTCGACGTAGAACAGGTGATTTTCCACGTACGGAAACACCGTCTTGGCACAGCCGAGCAACTCGTCGAACTGCTTGCGGTCTTCTTCCTTCTCGATCAAGTCGCGATATTCGGCGGTAATGCGGTCGCGCTCGGCGCGCACTTTTTCGGTTGGCCGGTCGATGGAAATCCCCTGCTTGACTTTGCCGATGTAGGTGGCGATTCCCGATAGCGGCACGTTCATCTGGTCGTTCCACGAGCGATCCTGGTGGTACCAGCCGGTGCCGGTGGAAATGTTGAACCAGGGTTCGCGCGCGAGGGTCAGCGAGGTGAGCCACTCCACCCCTTTGGGCAGTTTCTTCAGCGCCGCCTCGACCTCGGTCCATTCCTGGCTGAACGTGACCACCGAGTCCACGCCCAGTTCGATCGCCTTCCTCGCCAGCTTCTTCAGTTCCTCGTCCGGCTGATACATGATCACGTCGATGCCGGAGATCATCTGCGTCACGCGCTGTGCCGGAATGCTCGGGAACAGCTTCTGCGCGAAGTCGAGAAAGAAGACGTAAGCCGCGTAGCCGAGGTTGAGGAATTCGAAGTGGTACTGCCAGCACTTGATGCCCAGGTTGATCAGGTCATCGTAGTTCTTCAGCAGGTGGTAGCCCTTCGACTCGCCGATGGCATCGGTCACCACCGCGAGGTCCTCCATCTGCGCCAGGCGCGGAATCTGCAGCGCCTCGAGCTCGCGTATCGTGGCCTCCATCTTTATTTTCCACTTGGCTTCGAGCGCATCCCAGTTCTTGTAGTAGTAGCCGGCGCGCTCCATGAAGTTGGGCACGCGGCTGCCGATCTCCGCGGGATCCTTGACCGGCACCGGCGAGATGTACACATAGCCGTTGATCATGCGGTGGTCGATGCCTCGCACCGGCGGCACCATGAAAATGCGGTTGTTGAACTGCGACAGGGCCAGAAACCAGGCCTCGTCCCAAATGGTGTCGAAGGGATACAGCGGCTCGGGATAGTGCAGCCCGTCGTAGAACCAGAACGTATCCTTTTCGTATTGGTTGCGCACCGGGTCGTCGGTGACGAACTGGTACTGGTACGGATACATCCGTTCCCAGCCTTCGGTTCCGGGAATGGTCTTGGCCTTGATGTCGTGCGGAACAGGAAACTTCATCTGATGCCTCCTTCTTGGATTCGTGGATACTCCGGGGAAATGGCCCGGGCGTGCTTCGCGCCCGGCAGTAGTGGGATCCCTCCGCCCGCAAGGTCTGTGCCAGCTGTCGCTTGCGCAACGCAGTAAGATCCCCGTGCGGAACACGCGGGATGCACCCGGGATCATGCAGGAGCGGTCGATCCCGCAATTTGCTGCACCTGCGTGAAAACATCGCAGACCGATCGATAGGCCGGCCCACAAGCACGACCGCGCTTTTCCGGCGCTTGTTCTTTTCGTGATTATCGCGGCGGTGGACTCCGGGGAATTGATCATATAGTGCATTGCGGTGAAACCGGACGAGCCGTGAAATAGAGTGCATGAATCGCCTTCGTTTGATCTGGATCAAAGCAAGGCGCATCATGGAAGCCCCCAATCGCCCCTGGGAGGAGGACCCGGCCATGGTAAAACTTCGTAGCGTCTCGCGCGCGGACAGCGACGATCTGCGCGCGCGTGTGCATTTTTGTGCGGAGACCGGTCAGATCTGGCTGCACGAGCACCGCATGCTTCTGGTTCACGCCGAGGCCCAGGCCTCGCTGCGCAAGGAACTCATCGATACCCTCGGCATGGACCGCACCCAGGGGCTGCTCACGCGCATGGGCTACGCCTCGGGCGTGCGCGACGCCGAACTCGCACGCATCCGCGCCCAGGACTCCAGCGACATCGAAGCCTTCATGACCGGCCCGCAGCTGCACACGCTGGAGGGCATCGTCCGGGTGACGCCGATCAGGCTGGAACTGGATCGCGTCGCCGGCAAGTTCTACGGCGAGTTCCTCTGGGAAAACTCCTGGGAGGGGCAGTGGCACCGGCACTACTACGGGATTCATACCGAGCCGGTGTGCTGGACCCAGATCGGCTACGCCTGCGGCTATACCTCGGCCTTCATGGGCCGGCCGATCCTGTACAAGGAAGTCGAGTGCGTCGGCATGGGTCACGGTAACTGCCGCATCATCGGCAAGCCCATAGAGGAATGGGAAAACGCCACCGAGTACAAGCATTTCTCCAATCGCGAATCGATCGCCGACCAGCTGTTCGATCTGCAGACGCAGGTGGTGCAGTTGCGCTCCAGCATCGGCGAGAAGGAGAAACTGCCGGCGGACATGGTGGGAGATTCGCCCAGCTTCCGTGCCGCCTGCGAGTTGCTCAAACAGGCGGCAAACACCCGGATCACCGTATTGCTGCTCGGTGAAACGGGTGTCGGCAAGGAACTGTTCGCGCGCTCCCTGCACGACATGGGTCCGCGCCGCAATGCACCTTTTGTCGCCGTCAACTGCGCCGCCATCCCGCACGATCTGGTGGAATCGGAGTTGTTCGGCGTCGAAAAAGGCGCCTACACCGGCGCGCTGGTCTCTCGTCCGGGGCGCTTCGAGCGGGCAGACGGCGGCACGCTGTTCCTCGACGAGATCGGCGACCTGCCCCTCTCGGCCCAGAGCAAGCTGCTGCGCGTGCTGCAGGAAGGCGAACTCGAGCGTCTGGGCGACCAGAAGACGCGCAAGATCAACGTGCGGCTGGTGGCGGCGACCAACAGCGACCTGCAGCAGCTGGTCAAGGAACGCAAATTGCGGTCGGACCTGTACTACCGGCTCAACGCCTATCAGATCGAGATTCCGCCCCTGCGGGAACGCAAGGAGGATGTAGCGCTGCTGGCCAAGCGCTTCCTCTCGAAATACTCGGTCATTCACGCGAAGAAGCTGCGCGGATTCACCGACAAGGCGAAGCGGGCGCTGCTCACCTACGCTTGGCCGGGCAACATCCGCGAGTTGCAAAACATGATCGAGCGCGGCGTGATCCTGGCGCCGAGCGGAACCCGCATCGAGGTGAACCATCTGTTCTCTTCCTGCGCGGAAGAGCATGCACGGGAGTTCGGCCTGGACACCAACGGAACCCTCGGTGTCAATCGCGGGGAGAGCGGCAAGAGCTTGTGCGAAGCCGTGTTCAATGGCGTGCTGACGCTGGACCAGGTTGAAATCATGCTGCTCGAAACCGCCGTCGACAAAGCGCACGGCAATCTTTCATCCGCGGCGCGGATGCTCGGCCTGACCCGCCCGCAGCTCGCCTACCGCCTGAAGCGCCTGCAGGAGAACGGTCCGGGCGGATCGGACATCAACCCGGCGCTTGCAGCCGGCCCGCAGGCCGGACAACCTTGATGCCGGACGGGCTGCGCGAGCAGGTGCAGAGCTACCTGCGCGAACACCACGTCATGACCTTGGCCAGCCACGGCGATGAAGGCGCCTGGGCGGCAGCGGTGTTCTACGCAAATGACGGGTTCGTGATTTACTTCCTCTCCTCGCCAACCAGCCGGCACGGCCGCAACCTGGCCGGCAACCCGCGCGCGTCTGCCGCGGTTCATGAAGATTACGCGGACTGGAGAGAGATCAAGGGCGTGCAAATGGAAGGCAGTACCTCCATGCTTGCCGGCGAGGAAGAAGAAAAGGCGCGCCGCCTCTATGGCGCAAAGTTTCCCGTTGTTGGCAAACTGGAGCAGGCGCCTGCTTTCATTGTCAAGGCCTTGGCAAACGTACGCTGGTACAAGCTCGTCCCGGAACGACTTTACTTCATCGACAACTCAGTGACCTTCGGTCACCGCGACGAAATCGACCTGCGCCAACCCCGCGCGTAGCCTGGGCATCATGGCCGATCGGGATCAGGCGCATCAGAAAAGCGTGAAGCGTTCGGTGTGGCGGCGCGCATCGGCTGCCAGGCAGCCGTCGAAGCCGTGCTGCGCCAATAAGCGCTCGAGCGCCGCCTCGAATCGGGGTGGATCGGTGACGCCTTCGTATATCTCCATCCAGGTGGACGGATCATCGTCGCGCCGAAGCAATCTGCCCTGGATGCCCGTGTCCCGGCGCAGCGCCGACTGCACTGCGTCGACCACTGCGCGCATGCGAGCGGCTTCGGTCGGCGCGACGCGGTAGTAGATGTAAAAATTCAGCAACATTCGAAGTTTTTCCCTTAGGCCTGTGAGGTTGGATATTCTATCCTCTGCAATGAACCAGAAGTGCAAGGCCGCGATCTTCGACTTCGAAGGCACGCTGGTCGAATTCCAATGGCAGCTCAAGCCGGCCGAAGACGAACTACGCCGTGCGTTCGCCGAACTTGGGTTCGACGGCGACGCGTTCGCCAACGGCAATTACGCCACCATGTGGAATGCCGCCGCCGACCTGCTCGCGCAGCAGGGGCGCATGGTCGAGCTGCGTCAGGTGCTGTGTCCTATCTACGACCGCTGGGATTTGGACGCCCTGACCAGATGGGCGCCTCGACCCGGGGCGGCAGAACTGCTCTGCCGGCTCGTGACCGG
Source organism: Betaproteobacteria bacterium RIFCSPLOWO2_12_FULL_64_23 (assembly GCA_001770575.1). Taxonomy (GTDB): domain Bacteria; phylum Pseudomonadota; class Gammaproteobacteria; order Burkholderiales; family SG8-39; genus 2-12-FULL-64-23. Next base: position 424 of record MERK01000060.1, on the reverse strand, counting down.
GGGCGCGCGCGTGGGCATGGTCAGCAACGTGGGCCGGGTGGCGCTCACCACAGCTCTGGCCCGTTTCGACTTCGCCCGCTGGCTGTCCCCAGTCGTGACGCGCGACGAGGTGACCTGCATGAAACCGAGAGCCGAGGGCATATTGCGCGTGCTCACGCACTGGCAGGTCGCGGCCGGCGACGTGCTCTTCATCGGCGACAGCCGGGCCGACGTGTTCGGCGCGCGAGCCGCCGGCATGCCGGTGACCATCATCCTGGGAGGGGAGTGCGACGAAACCGCCTTCGCCGACGCCCCGCCAGACCACATGATTTCGCGGTTGAACGAACTGATCAGCTAGGGCCTGTTGACATTCATCGCATGAGACGCGTTGCCTCCAAATGCGGATGACTGCAAGGCGCGCGACGCCCCGAAGGAAGTCCCCTTG
>MERK01000059.1:5000-8215 GCA_001770575.1 Betaproteobacteria bacterium RIFCSPLOWO2_12_FULL_64_23 | reverse complement strand
GCCACCGCCGTCCCGGCCGAGCCGGTGGAGGTCCTCTTCGACGCCGCCGCCCTCGAGCAGGTGCTGGTGAACCTGCTCGACAACGCCGTCAAGTACGCGGCCGACGCGCGCGATCGGTCGATCGCCGTCGAGCTCGAGCGCGCCGAGGGCCGCGCCGTCCTGCGGGTCCTCGACCGCGGCCCCGGCATCCCGGCGGATCAGCGCGACCGCGTGTTCGAGCGCTTCCACCGCGTCCCGCGGGCCGGCAAGCCCAACGTGGTGGGCACCGGCCTCGGGCTCGCCCTCGTGCGCGACCTCGCCCGCGCGCACGGCGGCGACGCCACCGTCCACGAGCGCCCCGGCGGCGGCACCGAGGTGCGGGTCACGCTCCCCACCGGGACGCGTCCGGTGCCGTGACCCAGAAAAGAAGAGAGCCCACCCGCGCGAAGCGGATGGGCTCAGAAGAAAAATTCCGGCGGCGTCCTACTCTCCCACAGAGTCTCCCCTGCAGTACCATCGGCCCTGGAGGGCTTAACTTCCGTGTTCGGGATGGGAACGGGTGTGGCCCCTCCGGTATAGCCGCCGGAAACCTGTAACTCCAACTAGGCGCGAATCAAGGAGCGCGTGACTCGTCGTCGTTCTCGAGTCGCCAACCTTGGCCTCGACCCCGCAGGCCCCGACTATCGTCGGGGACCGCAGGTCCTCGTTCATCACGAGAACGAAATTAAGGTGGCCAAGCCTCACGACCGATTAGTACCGGTTAGCTCCGCGGATTACTCCGCTTCCACACCCGGCCTATCAACCACGTGGTCTACATGGGGTCTTCAGGAGCCGAAGCTCAGGGATACCTTATCTCGAGGGAGGCTTCCCGCTTAGATGCTTTCAGCGGTTATCCCGTCCGGACATAGCTACCCGGCGATGCAGCTGGCGCCACAACCGGTTCACTAGCGGTCCGTCCATCCCGGTCCTCTCGTACTAAGGACAGATCCTCTCAAGTATCCTACGCCCACGGCAGATAGGGACCAAACTGTCTCACGACGTTTTGAACCCAGCTCGCGTACCGCTTTAATTGGCGAACAGCCAAACCCTTGGGACCAACTTCAGCCCCAGGATGCGATGAGCCGACATCGAGGTGCCAAACCACTCCGTCGATGTGAACTCTTGGGAGTGATAAGCCTGTTATCCCCGGAGTACCTTTTATCCGTTGAGCGATGGCCCTTCCATCTGGAACCACCGGATCACTATGACCTGGTTTCCCACCTGCTCGACTTGTCAGTCTCGCAGTCAAGCTCCCTTATGCCATTACACTCGCCGCCTGGTTTCCAATCAGGCTGAGGGAACCTTCGCGCGCCTCCGTTACGTTTTGGGAGGCGACCGCCCCAGTCAAACTGCCCACCAGGCATTGTCCCCCACCCGGCTCACGGGTGCAGGTTAGATCTCCAGATACGTCAGGGTGGTATTTCAACGTTGGCTCCATCGAGACCAGAGTCCCGATTTCATAGCCTCCCACCTATCCTACGCAAACGAACCCGAAGATCAGTGCCAAGTTGCAGTAAAGGTTCACGGGGTCTTTCCGTCTTGCCGCAGGTAAAGGGTATCTTCACCCCTAGTGCTACTTCGCTGAGTCCCTCCTCGAGACAGTGGGGAAGTCGTTATGCCATTCGTGCAGGTCGGAACTTACCCGACAAGGAATTTCGCTACCTTAGGACCGTTATAGTTACGGCCGCCGTTTACCGGGGCTTCGGTTCGCTGCTTTGCCTTGCGGCTGACAGCTCCCCTTAACCTTCCGGCACCGGGCAGGCATCACACCCTATACGTCGTCTTGCGACTTCGCAGAGTGCTGGGTTTTTGGTAAACAGTCGCTACCCCCGTTTCTCTGCAACCCTCTTCCGCTCCGCTTGTTCAGCTTCACGTACCGAGGGCACACCTTCTCCCGAAGTTACGGTGTCATTTTGCCGAGTTCCTTAAGGAGGGTTCTCTCAAGCGCCTTGGGATTCTCTCCCCGCCCACCTGTGTCGGTTTCCGGTACGGTCACCACAGAAGTTAGCTCCGCCGGAGCTTTTCTCGGAAGCCTGGGATCACGGAGTTCGTGAGCGCAAAGCGCTCTCCTCTTCACCTCTCGGCGTTGACCACCCGTTTGTGGCACGAGGCCTCCAAAGCGGTCCGCCTACGGGTTTGAACCGGGCAATCCATCAACCCGGATCCGCTGCCCTTCTTCGTCCCTCCTGCGAAAACTTCCGTAGTGGTGCAGGAATATTAACCTGCTACCCATCACCTACGCCTCTCGGCCTCGGCTTAGGGTCCGACTAACCCTGGGAAGATTAACTTTACCCAGGAACCCTTGGGCTTTCGGCGAACGTGTTTCTCACACGTTTTGTCGCTACTCAAGCCTGCATAAGCTCTTCCAGTCGCTCCAGCGGTCGTTACCGTCCACCTTCGCTGCAACTGGAATGCTCGCCTACCGCTGTCGCCACCCGCAGGTGACGTCCAACCCGTAGCTTCGGTACGATGCTTCAGCCCCGTTACATTTTTGGCGCAGGTTCGCTTGACCAGTGAGCTATTACGCTTTCTTTAAAGGATGGCTGCTTCTAAGCCAACCTCCTGGTTGTCTAAGCGCTCCCACATCCTTTGCCACTTAGCATCGATTTGGGGACCTTAGCTGACGATCTGGGCTCTTTCCCTCTCGGCGCCGGAACTTAGCTCCCGACGCCTGACTCCCGGAGTCACAGTTGACGGCATTCGGAGTTTGGTTGGGTTTGGTAATCTGGTAGGACCCCTAGCCCATCCAGTGCTCTACCTCCGTCACAGAAGCTCCGAGGCTATACCTAAATATATTTCGGCGAGAACCAGCTATCACCCAGCTTGATTAGCCTTTCACTCCGATCCACAGCTCATCCCCTGACTTTTCAACGTCAGTGAGTTCGGACCTCCAGGCGGTGTTACCCGCCCTTCATCCTGGCCATGGATAGATCGCCGGGTTTCGGGTCTACGTCGTCCGACTTGACGCCCACTTCAGACTCGCTTTCGCTACGGCTTCGTCTCTCGACTTAACCTCGCCGGACATCGTAACTCGCAGGCTCATTATGCAAAAGGCACGCGATTGCACATTCCCCCGAAGGGGCATAGTGCGCTCACGGCTTGTAGACACTCGGTTTCAGGTTCTTTTCACTCCCCTCGCGGGGGTTCTTTTCGCCTTTCCCTCACGGTACTGGTTCGCTATCGGTCGTCAGGTAGTA
>MERK01000058.1 GCA_001770575.1 Betaproteobacteria bacterium RIFCSPLOWO2_12_FULL_64_23 | reverse complement strand
ATGAAGCCGGTGCGGATTTTCTCGCGGTCGTAGGCGGTGCGGTAGCCGTTCGACTTGATCACCGTCGGCATGGCGAGCTCCACCCGCTCATAGGTGGTGAAGCGCTTGCCGCATTCCTTGCACTGGCGGCGGCGGCGCACGCTCGCGGCGTCTTCGGACAAACGCGAGTCGATGACCGCGGTATCGTCAGCTTTGCAGAAGGGGCATTTCATGATCTGGGGAGGTCGGAGGAGAAAGGCGAGAGGCGTGAAATGGAAACTCCGCGCTGCCCATTGCCCTCTGCTCAGGATGCCAAAGCGAAATGCTGCGCCTTGGCGGAGCGCGAGGTCTCGTGGCCGCCATATACGGGAAACTTGTGGCACAAGGCCTGGGCCTGCGCCAGCACGCGTTTCTGCACCGCCTCGCTTTGCGGCGCTTCGAGCACGTCCGCAATCAGATTGGCGAGTTGTTCCGCCTCCGCGATGCCGAAGCCGCGGCTGGTGATGGCGGGGCTGCCGATGCGGATGCCGCTGGTCACCGTGGGTTTTTGCGGGTCATGCGGAATGGCGTTCTTGTTGACGGTCATGTGCGCGCGGCCGAGCGCGTCCTCGGCGTCGCGGCCGGTGATGTCCTTGGCGCGCAGGTCCAGCAGGAACAGGTGGCAGTCGGTGCCGCCGGAGACGATGCGCAGGCCGCGCTCCTGCAGCACCCGCGCCATGGCGCGCGCGTTGGCGATGACCTGCGCCTGGTAGCCCTTGAACTCGGGTGCGAGCGCCTCCTTGAACGCGACCGCCTTCGCCGCGATGACGTGCATCAGCGGGCCGCCCTGCAGCCCCGGAAACACGGCGGAGTTGATGATTTTCTCGTACTCCGCCTTGGCGAAAATCAGGCCGCCGCGCGGGCCGCGCAGCGTCTTGTGCGTGGTGCTGGTGACGAAATCGGCGATGCCGACCGGGCTCGGATAAAGGCCGGTGGTGATGAGGCCGGCATAATGCGCCACGTCCGCCATCAGGTAGGCGCCGATCTCGTCGGCGATGCCGCGAAAACGCTGCCAGTCGATGATGCGCGAATAGGCAGACGCTCCGGCGACGATGAGCCGCGGATTGTGCTCGCGCGCCAGGCGCTCGACCTCGTCGAAGTCGATCTCTTCGGCGGCGTTCAGGCCGTAGGAAAGTGCGTGGTAGAGCTTGCCGGAGAGATTGACGGAAGCGCCGTGGGTCAGATGTCCGCCGTGAGCGAGCGACATGCCGAGGATGGTGTCGCCCGGCTTGAGCGCCGCCATGTAGACAGCCTGGTTCGCCTGCGAGCCGGAGTGCGGCTGCACGTTGGCATACGCGGCGCCGAACAGTTCCTTGGCGCGCTCGATCGCCAGGTACTCGGCGACGTCGACCTGGGCGCAGCCGCCGTAGTAACGCTTGCCCGGATAGCCCTCGGCATACTTGTTGGTGAGTTGCGAGCCCTGCGCCTCGAGCACCGCGCGGCTGACGTAGTTTTCCGAGGCGATCAACTCGATGTGGTCTTCCTGGCGTTGGTTCTCGGCCTGAATGGCCTGCCACAATTCGCTGTCTGCGCTGGCCAGATTGTTGTTGAGCAAGGACATGAATCTACGCCTGCGGAATGGAGGAGGCGCAATTTTACCATGCGCGATCCAGGTTTCTGGAGACGGGATTCGTTTGTCGCCAGAGTGCTGTAACTAATTGTTTAACCGTGATAATGTATTCAGGGTCTCAAAGTCCGGCGCGTGCGGTTAGCGGCCGTTGCGCGCTCTGCGCGCCAACCGATATTTCTGCGCGGATGAAAAGCGTATCCGCGCAGAAATAACGGTTCTGGATAAAAGCGAAAGCACTTTTGGGTTTTTAACCATGATCGTCGATAGCGCGCGGATGCGCTTTTCATCCGTGCGCTATCGACGATCCGCGCGGACGGGTCGCCGTCCGCGCAAGCTCGGTCACTGCAGCTCGATGTGTGGTCCTAAGTCGATCGATTCCGACGTGGCGTCGATTGCGCGCTCCGCGCGCCAACCGTGGTTTTGGTACGGATGAAAAGCGCATCCGTACCAAAACCACGGTTATTGACAAAAGCAAAAGCGCGATTCCGCAACAAGAGTCGCCAGGAACATCACGCAATACGCCTAAGCAAAGCCAGCATGCGCTCGAAGGTCTTGCCGAACGGCGGGTACATCAGGAACATGCCGTTCAGCCGCGGCTGGTCGAACACGGGCTTTTCCTTGCTGAAAGTGCGAAAGCCCCATTCGCCGTGATAGCAGCCGGTGCCGCTGGCGCCCACGCCGCCGAAGGGTTGGTTCTGTTGTGCGAAGTGCCAGATGCAGTCGTTCAGCGTCACCCCGCCGGAAATCGTCTGGCTGAGCACCTTGTCGCGGTTCGCGCCGTCGCTGCCGAACCAATACAGGGCCAGGGGGCGGTCGTGACGATTGATGTAAGCGATCGCCTCTTCGATCCGGTCGTAACCCAGCACCGGCAGGATCGGGCCGAAAATCTCCTCCTGCATCAGCTTCATCTCCGGCGTCGCCCCCAGAACCAGCACCGGCGGCTGCTTGCGCCTGGCCGGATCGAAGGTTTCTCCGGCCGGGTTGATGGTCACGATGCGCGCGCCCTTGGACCGGGCGTCCTCGAGCAATCCCTGCAAGCGGGCGAAATGCCGGTCGCTGACGATGCTGGTGTAGTCCGGATTGTCGGCGAGGCGCGGGTACATCCTGGCGATCGTGCGCTGCATCTGTTCGACGAACGCGTCGATTCGGTCCTTGGGCACGAAGGCATAGTCCGGCGCGATGCAGGTCTGGCCGGCGTTGAGCAGTTTGCCGAATGCGAGGCGCGGCGCCACCGTGGCAAGGTCGCTGGAAGGGTCGAGTATGGCCGGCGACTTGCCGCCCAGTTCCAGGGTCACCGGGGTGAGGTTCTTCGCTGCCGCCTGGGCCACCATTCTTCCTACCGCAGTGGATCCGGTGAAGAGCAGATGGTCGAAGGGCAGTTCGGTGAAGCTCTTGCCGGTCTGGGCATCGCCGGTCACCACGGCCATTTCGTCCTCGGCGAAGAACTCCGCCACCATGCGCGCGAGCAGCTCCGACAAGCGCGGCGCCAGCTCCGACGGCTTGAGCATGACCCGGTTGCCGGCGGCGATGGCCGCCACGGCGGGTTCGAGTGCCAGCTGATAGGGATAATTCCAGGGCGCGACGATGCCGACCACGCCCAGCGGCTGGCGCATCAGGCGGTTGCTGCCGGGGCGGTAGTGCAAGGCGGTGGGTACCCGCCGCGCCTTCATCCAGCCCTTGAGATGGCGCTCGGCGTGGCGGATCGTCCCGCCCACCATGACCAGCTCCGCCATCTGCGTTTCGTGAGGCGAACGGTGGCCGAAGTCGGCGCTGATCGCCTCGACGATCTGCGCTGCATGCTTTTCGCCCATCGCCGCGAGCCGGGCCAGGCGCTCCTTGCGCACTGCGACGGTCGGATTCATCTCCAAGGCAAAGGCGGATCGCTGGCACTCGAGAAGGGCGTCCAAGCGCGCGGTCGGCGAATTTTCCATGGTGCCTCCTGCTATCGATTTTCATTAGAATACACTGGTTCGGGTCGCGCTAAACGTGGAAGGCATATACTGCATGGCAATGGAAGCACGGCGGTCGAACCGGCGCGCGGCCGCTGCGTAACCTCGGTTACATACCCGGCTGCATTACTGCGCTACGATCCGGGCGTGATCAATCCTGAAACGGAGGAGCAATCCATGAAAGCGAATGTGGGGGGTGTCGACAAGATTCTGCGCATCGTTGCAGGTTTGGGTTTGCTCAGCCTCATCCTGATTCTGGAAGGCAATGCCCGCTGGTGGGGGCTGGTCGGCCTGGTGCCGCTGCTTACCGGTCTGGTCAACTTCTGTCCGCTCTATACTTTGTTCGGATTCAGTACCTGCCCGATGAAGGACAAGGGCGCCTGATCAGCGCTCGGCGCATCCTGCATCGGGTTGCGCCGCCAGGTCGAGCAGCCGCCGCAGCCGCGCATAATGGGTTCCTTCCCAGTAGATGCGGCCGCAGCCCGGGCAAAGCTGGAAGCGGTCGTAGGCAGCGCGCACTTTGGGGGGCAGGCGCGCCAGCACCTCGGCTTTGGGCGCGTTGCGCAATCCGGCGTTGCATTCGCGGCAGCGGGTGAACGGCCGCAGCCCCGTTTCCAGCTGCAGTGCGCGCACCACTTCGCACAATTGCTCCTCGGACTCGGTTCGACGCACGAAGTAGCCATGGGTGACCAGGCGCTGCTTGAGCAGGCCCTTGTCGCGCGTGAGGATGACGCGGTGTTCGGCCAGGGAAGCGGTGATGATCTCGCTGTCGCGATAGTCGTTGCGATACAGGCAATCGAAGCCGGCCATGCGCAGGTGGCGGGCGAGCTTGCCCAGGTGCGCATCGAGCACGAAGCGCGGTTCGCGCAGCGGCCGCGGCCGCAGATGCTGCAGCGGCGCGATATCCAGCCGTTCAAATAGCGGATACACGGCGACGCGCTCGCCGCCGCGCAGCACGCGATCGAACCCCACCGAGCGCCCGTCGACCAGAATCAAATCGACTTCGGTGTGCGGCACGCCGATCGCCTCGATGGCGTCCTTCACCGAGCGCGTCCCGGCGACACCGTAGGCGAAGCTCGTGCGGCGCCGCTCGGGCGCCAGGAAATCGTTCAACTCCTCGTAGAAGCGGAATTCGGCCGATGCGGCCCGAAGGGTCATCGCCAATCCGAGCCGCTAGATCAAGCGGCACAGCGCCTTGATGTCGGCGTTGCCGCCGGAGATGACGACGCCGATTCGCCTTCCCTTGTAATCGTGGCGGCCGTCGAGCTTGCCTTCGAGCAGCGCCGCCGCGGCGAGTACGCCGGTGGGCTCGGCCACGATTTTCATGCGCTCCCACACCCAGAACAGGCTGCGCAGCAGCTCCGCGTCGCTTACCGTCAGCATGTCGTGCACGTAATGCAGCACCAGCGGAAAGGTGATCATGCCGAGCGAGGGCGTGCGTGCGCCGTCGGCGATGGTGTCCGGATCGCGGCAGGTCTGCAGGGTCTTCGAGCGGAATGAGCGCGTGGCATCGTCGCCCGCCTCGGGCTCGACGCCGATCACCTTGCAGCCCGGCGACCAGTGGCTTGCCGCCACGGCGCAGCCGGAGAGCAGTCCGCCGCCGCCGCAGGGCACCAGCAGATAATCCAGCGCGCCCGTCTGCTCGATCAGTTCTTTCGCCACAGTGCCCTGTCCGGCGATAACGTCCACATGATTGTAGGGAGGAATGAGCGTCAGCCCGCGTTCGCTGGCGATGTTCACCGCCAGTTCTTCGCGCCTGGCCGTCTTGGGGTCATAAGTGATGACCTCGGCGCCGTAGCCGCGCGTCGCCTCCAGTTTCACCTGCGGCGCATCCAGCGGCATGACGATCACCGTTTTCACGCCGAGCAGCGTTCCCGCCAGGGCCACGGCCTGGGCGTGATTGCCCGAAGAGTAGGCGAGCACGCCGCCGCGCTTTTGCTCCGGCGTCAATTGCGCCAGCGCGTTGAACGCGCCGCGAAACTTGAACGCGCCCATGCGCTGGAAGTTCTCGCACTTGAAGAATACTTGCGCGCCCGTGCGCTCGTCGACCATGCGCGAGGTCATCACCGGCGTGCGCCGGGCGTGGCCTTCGAGGCGTGCCGCGGCGGCGGCGATATCGGCATGACCGACGGGCAATGCAGGGGCGGTGCTGGGCGCGTTCATGCCAATTCGCAATGCAGCGGAGATAAGCCCATTCTACGCTTGGCCGCCTGATCTAAGCCTAGCGCAGGGTCAGGGTCAGGCGCGAGTCGCCGCGCAACAGGAAAATGCGCAGCGGCCGTTCGGCCTGACGCAGCGCCGCGAGCAGTTCCGCCACCGAGCGCACCCGGCCGCGGTTGACGCCGTAGAGCACGTCGCCCGGGCGCAAGCCCGTTTTCGCGCCCGGCGTATTGGCTTCGATGCGGGTGACCATCGCGCCCTCGACGATGCCGTATGCCGGCATGCCCGGCTCGATGTTGGAGACGCGCACCCCGGCGAGCTGCGGCACGGCTTCGCCGGGAATTTCGGTCATGGTGAACAGCTCCGCGATGCGCAGGCGCAAGCTGAGCGGCCGTCCGCCGCGCTGCACCCGCAGTTCGGCCTCTTCGCCGACCGGAATCAGGCCCATGCGGTTGCGCAAATCGGCCGAGCCGCGCACCGGCTTGCCGTTGACGCCGGTCACGATGTCGCGCGGCTTCAGGCCGGCTTTGTCGGCGGGGGAGCCCGGCTCGATCTTGACCACCACCGCGCCCTCGGCCGAGCCCGCCGCCAGCGACTGCGCCAGCTCGTGCGTCATATCCTGCGTGACCACGCCGACGCGGCCGCGGCGCACTTCGCCGAAGCGGATGATCTGCTCCATCACCGTGCGCACCATGTTCGCGGGCACGGCGAAGCCGATGCCGGAGCTGCCGCCCGAGGGCCCGATGATGGCAGTGTTGATGCCGACCAGTTCGCCGGCGAGGTTCACCAGCGCCCCGCCCGAGTTGCCCGGGTTGATCGAGGCGTCGGTCTGGATGAAATCCTCGTAGCCTTCTATGCCCAGGCCGGTGCGGCCGAGCGCGCTGACGATGCCGGAGGTGACGGTCTGGCCGATGCCGAAGGGGTTGCCGATGGCGACCACGAAGTCGCCCACGTTCATCGCGTCGGAATCGCCGAATTTGAGCTCGGCCAGGTTCTGCGCGTCGATTTTCAGCACGGCGATGTCGGTGCCCGGATCGGTGCCGACCAGCCGCGCCTTGAGCGCTCGCCTGTCCTTCAGCGTCACCACCACTTCCTGCGCGTTGTTGATCACATGATTGTTGGTGAGCACGTAGCCGCGCACGCGGTCGACGATCACGCCCGACCCGGCGCTTTGCTCGCGCGAGGGCCGCTCCGGAATGTTGAAGAAGCGCCGGAACAGGGGGTCGCGGAACAACGGGTTGTCCTCCATCGGCGAGCGCGTGACCACCGAAATGTTGACCACGGCCGGCGTCACCTGCGAGAGCATGGGCGCCAGCGTGGGCAGGCCCTTGCCGTCGAACGGCAGGGCCGCCGGCGCGGCCGGCGCGGCAATGAGCAGCAGCAATAACAGCGATGCAACACTAGGGATGTGTATCACGGACACTCCGGAATGGCGGTGCGGTTGTTCCGGCAAGTATAAGCGGCGCGGAGCCTTTCAAAGGTCCGCTGGAGTATCGATGTCGCGGCAAACGCCGGGGTCGCCCACCTCGATCAGCTTGACCAGACCGGCGTTTTCCTTGAGCAACGCGCGCGCGCCTTCATCGCCGCGCAAGGCTTCGAGTTGCGCGCGAAAACGCGCCGATAAGCCCACCGGATGGCCGCGCTCGCCGCGGTACACAGGTGCGACGATGTCCGCGCCGGCGGCCAGGGACGCGGCGACCTTCGCTATCGTCTCAGGCTGGATATAGGGCATGTCGGCGAGCGCGACGACCCAGCCGGCGACAGCGCCCGAGGCGCCCACCGCCGTTGCGAGGCTTGCGCCCATGCCATCGTCGGCGTTGACGCACAGGATCACGGTCGCCCCTGCCTCGCTCAACAGGTTCTCCAGCAGCGGCACGCCCGGACGCACGACGGCGATGACGTGCGGAAGTGCCGCACGCAGGTTGGCAAGCGCGGCCAGCGCGACCGGAGTTCCGCCCGCAAGCGGATGCAGCAGTTTGTCGGAGCCGAAACGCTTCGACGCCCCGGCGGCAAGCAGAACGCCGCAGATGTTCGCGCCCACGGGCTAAGCGTCGATGATTTCACCCTCTCCCTGAGCGCTTACGGCCAAGGGAAAATGGGCGAAGCGGGCAGGGAAGTCCCGGCTCAATTCTGGGGAACGCCGCACCCGGCTTCGACGCCCGCCTTCGGTGGCTCCACGGTCTGCAGGATTTGCACGCCGCGGCGCACGGCCGTCATCTCGGCCAGAATCGCCACCGCGATCTCGGGCGGCGTGCGGCTGCCGATTTTGAGGCCCACCGGGCCGCGCAGGCGCGCGATCTCCTCCGCCGCGAGGTCGAAATCGGCCAGGCGCTTCCTGCGTTTGTCGTTATTGGCCTTCGATCCGAGCGCGCCTACGTAGAAAGCGGGGGACTTGAGCGCCTCCAGCAGCGCCACGTCGTCGAGCTTGGGATCGTGGGTGACGGCGACGACGGCGCTATGCGCATCGAGATTCATTGCCAGCACCACGTCATCGGGATAGCCGCGATCAACCGGCACGCCGGCGAGATCCCAGGCATCGGCGTATTCCTCACGCGGATCGCATACCGTGACGTGGTAGTCGAGCGCCTGCGCCATCTGGGCCACATAGCGCGACAATTGGGCCGCGCCGATGAGCAGCAGGCGCCAGCGCGGGCCGTGCACGGTCTTCAGCAGCTTGCCGTCGAATTCCAGCGCGTCCGACCAGCGGCCGGGTTCGAGGCGCGAAGCGCCGCTCTCGATATCGAGAAATCGCGCCACCAGTTCCTGGCGCTCGACGGCGCCCAGCAACTCGTCCAGCCCGGTACTGTCCTTGACCGGCTCGAGCACCAGTTGCAGCGTGCCGCCGCAGGGCAGCTGGAAGCGGTCCGCTTGTTCCTTGGAGACGCCGTAGGTCGCGACCTCGGGTTTGTCGCTGGCGAGCTGGTGGGCGTGCACGCGCTCGATCAGGTCACCTTCGACGCAGCCGCCGGACACCGACCCGGAGATTTGGCCGTCATCGCGGATGGCGAGCATCGCCCCCAGCGGGCGCGGCGCCGAGCCCCAGGTCTTGACCACGGTGGCCAGAATCACCTTGTGGCCTGCCTTGAACCAGGCTGTCGCGCTGCGAAGTACTTCCAGATCAACGCTGTCCATTGCACACCTCTGCCGATTTGACCAAGGACTGGCGACGCCGGCGTCGATGCCACAATCCCGGTAGGGTCATCAATAGGAAGAACGCCCGGTGCGTCAGGCGTTCAAGTTAGCTTTTCAAGGTTATTCCTCGTTCCGGCACCGGTCAAGCGCCGGGTCGGTCACGCGGCTCACGCGATTACAGTTGCTTCAAAACGTCGCATGGTCTAGCATTTCCTCCCTCCATCGGGGCAGGCCGGCGCTTTGGCCGGCGCGCGCATCTCCCGATGCCGGCAGGCACAGCGAGGAGGACGCTTTCGCCGCCCAGGCCCGCAGGAGAAACGGCAACGCACAACAATATCACTCACCAAAGGAGAGTTTCATGAAGATATCGATGACCGTGAACGGCAAGCCGGTCAGCGCCGAAGTTGAAGCGCGCACCCTGCTGGTCACTTTTATCCGCGACCACCTGCGGCTCACCGGCACGCACGTCGGCTGCGATACCAGCCAGTGCGGCGCCTGCACCATCCACATGAACGGCCAGGCGGTGAAAAGCTGCAACCTGTTGGCGATGCAGGCCGAGGGCGCAGATATCCTCACCATCGAAGGTTTGGCCAAGGCCGACGGCACGCTGCATCCGATGCAGGAGGCGTTTCGCGAGCACCACGGCCTGCAATGCGGTTTCTGCACGCCCGGCATGGTGATGAGCGCCGTCGACCTGGTGAAGAACCATCCCAATCCCTCCGAGGAAACCATCCGCGCCGAGCTCGACGGCAATCTGTGCCGCTGCACCGGCTATCACAACATCGTCAAGGCGGTAAAAGCCGCCTCGGCGAAGATGTAAGGGGACGATCATGGCTGACATGAATGTCATTGGCGCTTCGGTCAAGCGCAAGGAAGATTACCGTTTCCTCACCGGTGCCGGCACTTACACCGACGACGTGACGCTGCCGCATCAGAGCTACGCCTGCTTCGTGCGCTCGCCGCACGCGCATGCGAAAGTCAAGGCGATCAAGAAGGACAAGGCGCTGAAGGCGCCGGGGGTGGTCGCGATATTCACCGGCGAGGATCTCGCCGCCGCCAAAGTCGGCGGCCTGCCTTGCGGCTGGCTGATCACCGACGTCAACGCCCAGCCGATGAAAGAGCCGGCGCATCCCTGCCTCGCGCAGGGCAAGGTCTGCCACGTCGGCGACCAGGTCGCGCTGGTGGTAGCCGAAACCTATAACCAGGCGAGGGATGCCGCCGAGCTGGTGGAGGTCGACTACGAGGTCCTGCCGGCCGTAGTGGATGTCGCTTCCGCGCTGAAGAAGGGCGCGCCGCAGATCCATGAAGCCGCCCCGGGGAACGCTTGCTACGTCTGGGCGCTGGGCGACAAGGGCGCGGTGGACCAGGCGTTCGCGTCCGCCGCCCATGTGACCAAGCTCGAAATCGTCAACAACCGCCTGATTCCGAACGCGATCGAGCCGCGCGCGGTGAACGCGAGTTACACGCGCCACGACGAGTCCTACACGCTGTACGTCGCCAACCAGAACCCGCACGTC
>MERK01000057.1:11888-15187 GCA_001770575.1 Betaproteobacteria bacterium RIFCSPLOWO2_12_FULL_64_23 | reverse complement strand
GAGCAGCACGACCACGATGGCAATAACCAGCAGAATATGGACGAAGCCGCCCATGGTGGTGGAGGTGACCAGTCCCAGCAGCCACAGGATGATCAGGACGACGGCGATGGTATAGAGCATATTGGCTATCCTTTGGTGATTGATTTCGGATTCCCCCGCTCGGGGATGCGCCCAATGCGCGCCGTGCTTGGTTCCAGGCTAACGCTCCGGGCGTTAACCCAATCCACGCGGCGGCGTGCACAGTGGCAATTCTCACCTCCGCATTCGACAGACTCTGTGCGCGGGCGCACATACATCCCGGTTTCTTTCTCGTACCGTTCGAACATACAGAGCCTTCGCGCCGGGTCGCAGAACCGCCTTTTTTCTTGCGGCGGATTGCGGTTCGCCGATCAAAGGCAGTTGATGACGCTTTTCGAAATCGGAGTTGAAGCTATGCCTCTGCGTGTGCCACCCGTGGTGTTTCCCAATGGGGATGCCCACTGGAACGCGAAGATCCCGCAGGTCGACATGCCTATTCCAAGCCGGACGCCCGTGGCAAACAGCCTGCTGGCGGCGTTACCGCGCAAAGAGTACCGGCACCTGGCCGATGAGCTGGAACCCGTTGCGTTGACCTACGGCGACGTGCTGTATGAACCCGGAGAGCGGATAAAGTACGTCTACTTCCCCAATGACTCCGTCGTCTCCCTGCTGACCCTGGTGGACCGGCACCAGGCCCTGGAAGTCGGCCTGGTCGGCCGCGAAGGCATGGTCGGGATTCCTCTTGCGCTGGAGATCAGCATTTCCCCGGTGCGCGCGCTGGTGCAGGGAACCGGCACAGCCATGCGCATGCGAGCGACGCCATTTCTCAAGGCATTCCGGAAGAGCCAGGCGTTGCAACGCGAGCTGCATCACTACACCTACGGTTTAATGGCCCAGGTCACCCAAACGGCGGCGTGCAACCGCTTTCACGTGGTGGAAGCGCGCTTGGCCCGCTGGCTGTTGATGACCCACGATCGCATGCGATCAAACCAATTCCGGCTCACCCAGGAATTCCTCTCGCAAATGCTGGGTGTGCGTCGCGTCGGCGTTACCAAGGCCGCGCGCTCGCTGCAGCAAAACAGATTGATCAGCTACAGCCGCGGCAATATCACGATTCTCGACCGCGTGGGCCTGGAAGCCGCCTGCTGCTCGTGCTACGAAATCGTCAAGGACATGCACGAGGCCGCTTGACCTCGCCGGGTCGAGGCGGCGTGGTCCAGCCACGGCCAGGCACGACCGGCGCGCTGGATTTGCCTCACGGCTACACGCCCCCGGCGGCGTACTACCTCGCCGGCGAACAAGGGGCAGCCCCCTTGTAGATTCCCGGAATTACTTCTTGACGCTCATCTCGTTATTGACGCTTTGCACGCCGTCGATGCCGCGCGCGATGTCGATCGCACGATTGACTTGCGCTTGATTATCGACGAATCCGCTGAGCTGTACTTCGCCCTTGCGCGTCACTATGGCGATGTCGAAGCTCTTGACATCGGCATCCGCAAGCAATGCGGTCTTGACTTTGGCGGTGACGATACCGTCATCGACAGTGTTTCCCACCGTCGCCTTTCCATCCTTCAAGGTCATGCCGTTCTCGACGCTCTTGACGCCCTCGATATTGCGTGTAAGCGCGATGGCGTTGTCGATGCGAGCTTGTGTGGCGACGAAACCGCTGAGCTGCACCTCACCTTTGCGCGTCTCCACCTTGATCTCGAAACTCTTGGAGTCGTGATCGGCGAGCAGCGCGGATTTCACCCTCGCGGTTACCACGCTATCGTCTATTTCCGTCCCCACAGTCGTGCCGACCGCCGGTGTCCCGATGCCAGCCGTGGGAGTCATAGCGCCAATTGCCGGTGCGGGCGCCAATTCCTCGCGGTTACTGCAGCCGGCCATCAGAATCGACACGGCGCCAGCAAGCGCCAGACCTTGAACAAATGCATTTGAACGAACTTTCATGAGTGCCTCCGTTGGATTTGAACTGACTCGAAGGTCGCCGCCGTCATCGTGCATCGCCGCCGGATCCCTTGCCCAGCGTCGGGCAAGATTGCCGTGAATACACGATGCAGGCCTTCGACAATCAGCATCACTATCCGCCGTTCGCCCTGCGGGCTCTGTGCGCCGGCACGCATACTGACCGCCAATGTGCAAGGAGTTTCATTCGCTGTGTGTGCTGGCGCACGGAATAAACCTGCGCAAGGCGCGAACATATGCACAGCACCCCAACAAAAGGATCTGACCATGAACCACACCAAAGCCCTACGCAATCTGTTGCTGTCCGTGTCGCTGGCCGCCGGTACTTTCGCAGTGCCGGCATATGCGCAGATCAGCATCAACATCGGCATCGCACCGCCCGCGCCGCAGTACGAACTGGTGCCGAACATCGCCCCGGGCTATGTCTGGGCACCAGGATACTGGGGCTGGACCGGCGAGCGCCACGTTTGGGTTCGCGGACGCAGCATCATGCAACGCGAGGGCTATCGCTGGGCGCCGGACCGCTGGGACCAGCGCAGCTACAGCTACTATCGCACTGCGGGCCACTGGGAACACGACAAGGACTACAAGGCCTTCAAGGTGAAAAAGGAAAAGAAACAGAAAGGCTGGAATCACGACAACGGCAGGCGCGGCAAAGGCAACAAGCGCGACGATTGAAATCGTGCAGGCTCGGTAAACAATGCCCGTCCGCAGTCCGGACGGGCATTTGCTTGGGTGGCGCCATGGAAGCAGGCGCCGTATTTTCGGTTTCAACAAGAAAAGACAGGCTAGCCTTTCTTTTTCTTTGCTTATGCTGTCGCAGCGCTTCTTGTTCGCTCTACGCGCGGCGCGCGCCGCCTACGCTATCAGCTTCTGGGCGCCGCGGAACGGGAGCTGACCTGCCGGTTCTTGTCTTCCAGCGCCTTGATCAGGCCGTCCACGCCGCCGTCGCGGACCAATGCAGCGAACGAGTCGCGGTAGGTCGTGACCAGGCTGATTCCCTCGACCGTGATATCGAAGACTTTCCATCCCGCAGGTGTCTTAGCCATGTCGTAGTTCATCGCGATCGGCGCGGTCCCGGACTGCTTTACCACGGATTTTACCGTGACCTCGGTATCGGCCGGCGCCAGGCGCAAAACCTTGAACTCGATCACCTGGTCGCGATAGCTCGCCAATGCCGTCGAATAGGTGCGTACCAGCAGCGTTTTGAACCCAGCAGTGAGGGCCACCTGCTGCGCAGGAGTAGCCTCGCGCCAGTTGCGCGCCACCGCAATCTGCGTCATGCGCGAAAAATCGAACAACGGCAGAATCTTGGT
>MERK01000057.1:4222-11866 GCA_001770575.1 Betaproteobacteria bacterium RIFCSPLOWO2_12_FULL_64_23 | reverse complement strand
AATCTTGGTTTCGATGAGGCTGCCAACCTGCGAAGGCTGCGCGCCATGGAGTTGCCGTTCCTGCTTCATTGCCGCGATCACTTCAAGCGTTGTCGATTGCAGCAGTACGTTGGGCGCGACTTCCTGCGCCCCCAAGACCGGCGCTGCGAGCGCCAAGGCCAGCAACAGCGTGGAACTTGTCATCGTTTTGTGCATGGTAATGCTCAGTCCTTTGCCCGCAAAGGGCCTCTAAATTAGGGGAGCACGAGGGGATATATCCCCTCGTTTTGAACTAAGCGCTTACTTCGGCCTGGTGACCTCGTGACCGATGACGCCGCCGAACGCCGCGCCCGCCGCTGTTCCCAGAAGGCCACCGCCCATGACATTGCCCGCAACGCCGCCTATGACGGCGCCGGTGGCCGTGCCTCTGTCCTGCGTGCTCATGCCGGCGCAACCGCCCAGACCGATGAGAACTGCCGCCGCAACTGCGCTAACTGAATATTTCCGTATGGTTTTCATTTTGCTGCCTCTATGTCGAACATCTGGTTAAAAAGTCGAACCTGTGTGCGATCGAATGCGGCTCGTAATCAGCGCAGCCGCCCGCCATCGCGCGGGTTTTCACGCTGTCTTACTTGACCTGCATCGCATTCTTCATGCGCTTCTGCCAATCGACGAGCTGCTTCTCCGTCTCATCCTTGGAGATGCCATAGGTTTCCTGGATCTTGCCGACGAGGTTATCGCGTTTGCCCGCAATCACGTCCAACTGGTCATCGGTAAGCTTGCCCCACCGCTCTTTGACGCTGCCCTTGACTTGTTTCCAGTTGCCTTCGATGCGATCCCAGTTCATTTCTGTGTCCTTCGAGTTGATTGAAAATCGGCTTGGCGCCAGCACCGTTTGCCCGTTGCCGCGGATACACAAGCTTATGGCAGCTGCATGCCGCCGTCTGTCTGCCAACGCACACAGATAGGGGCCTATTGCCCAAGCAGTTCTCCAACCGGCTTCAGCGCGTCGATGCGGTCGCAGACCACTTTGACGATGGCGAGGAGCGGCGCGCCGAGCAACAACCCCCAGACGCCCCACAGCCAGCCGAAGAACAGCAATGCGATGAACAGCACCGCCGCGTTCACGCGCGCGGCGCGGCTCTGCAACCAAGTCATGAACAGGTGTCCGATTGCGCCAGCGACCAGCAGCGCCACACAGGCGACAGCCAAGGCATGCAGCGCCGATTCGAACTGCAGAAACGCGGCGACGGCGCTTGCAAGCACGATCAGCGCCGAACCCAGATAGGGGATGAAGTGGAGCACGCCGGCGGCAACGCCCCACACGCCTGCGTGCTCCATCCCAAGCGCCTCGAATGCGAGCCAGGTACCGATTGCGACCAGCGCATTGGACAGAAGCATGACCAGCAGGTAGCGCTGCACCTGCGCGTCGATTTCTTCGAGCATCCGCACCGCGTCCTTCTTGCGCGACAGCGAAGGACCGACGAGATACACCAGCTTGCGCCGGAAATGCACCCCCGAAGCCAGCAGAAAGTAGGCGAGCAACAGCACGATCGGCGCCTGCGCGGCAACGGTGATCAACAGCCGCGACTGCGCGATGGCGTAGTCGTGCAGCCAAACGGAGGGCTCCGGCGCGCGCACCGCGGCAGCGCGCTTCCCCGGCTTCAGGGCGGCTTCCGCGGTCGCTCCCTGGATCTCGTTGGCCGCCTCCTGCATGTTCTGCAGCGGTGTCTTTTTGCCGCTCGCGCGCGAGGCGCTCATATCCTGGCGCACCTTGCGCGCGGCCTCGGGCAATTTTTCGATCATTGCGGCGGCATCGCCGCTCAAGGCATAGCCAACCCACGACAGGCTGCCGACCACGGCGACCAGCGCCAGCGCTGCGCCTGCTGGACGCGGTATGTAGTGCGCCTCCAGCCAATCCACCACCGGCCGCAGCGCGTAGCTTGCCAGGATGCCGATCAGCAAGGGCACAAAGAACGCGCGCGCCAGGTAGAGCGCGGCGACCAGCGCGATTCCCGCCAGAACAAGCAACGCCAGGCTCATGCTGGTGTTGCGCCGGCGATCCCCGAGCGCGACGGCGTCCGAGGCCTCGACCGCCGGTTCCGGTCCGACTACCACGCCCGCGTCGCCAGATGCCGCATCCATCAATTCACGCCAGCTATGACAGTTACCGGCTCCCCGCGTCTCCATGTCGCCGGTTTGGCGTCTTGAATCACGCGCATCGATCCATCCCGCAGGCGAATGGTGATTTCGTAGATTCGAAGCGGCGTTGCCCCGATCACGCCGCGGCTGCCAGCCGCAATTCCGCCAGACGCATCGATTCCGGTCTTCTCCTGTGGCGCCTTGATTTCACGCATCGACTCGATCACCCCGCATTCCGCACACCGGCGGACGCGGGTATCAGGTGCTGCGATAGCGGGCGCCGCGGCTGCGTCAAGCGCCTCGCCCGGCACCGGGACGCCCTGAAAACCTTGGCCCGAGATCGCGAGAGAGGCAATGGCGATGCCGCTGACCAGGATTGCGGCGATTCCGCCGACCAGCAGTGGCAGATGCGGGAACTTGTTGACCAGCGTATTCATTTCCACTCTCCCCAGGGAATCGAAATCCGGCTCTGCAAAGACCCGGCCGGGGGTCTCGATCGCTGATTGTGCCTTTCACGCTCGCCGAATTCCGTGCGCTGGCACACGTAGAGCCCATTGACGCCCCGATATGCAGCGCCTTGTGTGTGCTAGCGAACATACCGCCCAACAATACGGGCAGATACTCGCAGCACCATGGAACGTAGGGGACATTGCGTGAATCAAGCCGGCTTGTTCGGGATCTTTTCCCCCAATTTGTTGCTGCGCGATAGACCCTAGGAACCATGCGGCGAAGCGGCAGAAAACTGCGCATTCATCCCGTCGAAGGCAATGCCTGAGTGTCCACAGTAGCGAAAGCTCTGCAATCAAACGACATCTGACAAAGGTATTCCAATGATCACTCACGCGGAAGAGCTTGCGCGGAAGACCGGAGCTGGCGCCCATGTAGGCGCAACGCAGGACGGCCATGAAAGCGCGATCGATATTCGGCGCCAGGAAACGCGGCTCAAGACCGGCGCTTTGCAGGACGCCATTTTCAACAGCGTGAATTTCTCCAGCATCGCCACCGGCGAAAGCGGCGTGATCCAGATTTTCAACGTCGGCGCCGAGCGCATGCTGGGCTACGCGGCCGCCGACGTGATGAACAAGATCACCCCCGCCGACATTTCCGATCCGCAGGAAGTGATCGCGCGCGCCAGGGCCTTGAGCGCCAAAGCCGATAGGGAGAAGGATATGGCCACTACGATTCCAAAAGTGTGCATGATTTTCCGCCGCAATAACAGAGCGTGGCTCGTGGTTCGAGCAACGACCAACAAGCCTGGAACTTCGAGTAATTGTCCCCCTTCCACGACCCGGTTCTGTGCGCCGGCGCACATACGAAAGCCGACATTCGATCTACCCTGTAATTTGTCTAGGACAACATTTTTCGGAGACCGGCGCAGATGAATCCAACAAAACTGATAGCAATCGTCCTTATAGTAGCGGGAAGTCTAGGATTGGCCTACGGCGGCTTCAGCTATACCAAGGAAACCACCGGCATGAAACTGGGCCCGATCGAACTCAAGGTCGAGGAGAAGCAGAATGTCAACGTCCCGGTGATCGTCAGCGGGGCAGCAATCGCACTCGGCGTGTTCCTGCTCATCACAGTCGGACGCAAATAGGCAAAGGCGGACCGTATGACCGCTGCACCTGGTTAAAGCAGGCGCCCCCACACCCGCGCCATCCATTCCTTGAAGCGCAACGATAGCGCCCGGCGTTCCCAACTCTCCAAGTTGATTGCCTGCGACGCGGCGAGGTCGCCGTCGAACATTGCCCGCATCTTCTGGCCGAATTCGCGCCCGATGATGACCGCGTTGATCTCGTCGTTGTCGAGGAAACTACGCCAATCCAGGTTGGTCGAGCCCACGGTGGACCAGACGCCGTCGATGATTGCGGTCTTGGAGTGCAGCAGCGCGCCGACCCGCTCGTAGATCTTGACGCCGCCTTCGAGCAGGTCGGAATAGTGCGAGCGCCCGGCGTGAAATACGACTTCGGAGTCGGAATGGCTCGGCAGGATGAGCTTCACGTCGACCCCGCGTCCGGCGGCGTCGACCAGCGATTTCAGCAACTGGGGATCGGGAACGAAATACGCGTTGGTCAGATACACCTGCTTTTCCGCGTTGCCGATCGCCGAGATCAGGGTGAGGTAGATCAGACTGTACGGATCATCCGGCGTGCTGCCGATGGCGCGCACTATGTCATTGCCCTGGGTTTTCAGCGCGGGAAAATATTCCCGCTGGGCAAGCGGCTCGCCGCGCTGCTTTTCCCAGGTCTGCAGATACAGCTTCTGCAATTCACCGACCACGGGACCTTCGATTTGAACGTGGGTGTCGCGCCAGGCGACATTATGGTCGGTCGCGTTTCCGCTGCGCCGTGCGGCCGATCCGGAAGAGTAGACGCCGCTGATATTGATTCCGCCGATGAATGCGGTCTGGCCGTCGATTACCAGCAATTTGCGGTGATCGCGATTATTGACCAGCCATTGCTTCTTCAGCTTGAGCGGGTTGATCGGATTGAACTCGAGCACCGCGATCCCGCCTTCGGTCAGCCGCTGAAAAAATGCCTTCGGCGTTTTGAATCCGCCGAAGCTGTCATGGATTATGTTGACCTGGACTCCCCGGCTTTGCTGCTGCAACAACAAATCCGCGAACTGTTGTCCTATTTCATCGTCTTCGATGATGTAGGATTCCAGGTTGATATGGTCGCGCGCTTTGCGAATTGCGGCAAACATCGCCGCGTAGGTAACCGCGCCGTCCTGCAACAGGGTGACTTTGTTTCCCAGAATTAGCGGGCTGCCGACGATTGCCTGTTCCAGCGCAATCTGTTTTTCCAGAATATCGATGTCGCCGGATTTGCGCTTGAGCTGGGCCAGGACCGCAGCGCTTTTGCGCGCGGAGACCGCGCCGCGCGCGTTTTCGAATCTGACAGTTTGCGCAGTATGCCGCTCTATGAGCGCATCGGTGTTAGGCAGGGTCGCGCAGCCTGCCGCGGCGAGCACAAGACACCCCAATATCCCAACAAGCTTAAGCGCGCGAATAGCCATGATTTGCCATTGCCCCGAATTACACACCCACACTAGACGAAAAATGCGCGCAGCTCCGTGCGCTGTCGCGCATAAGTACCTCGCTCCGCAGCCGACCATCGGCTGCCAGCGGCCCGAATTCAGCCCACATCCAAACGTCCTTTTCCCATATGTGTTTGAGCAATCGACATTAAAGAACACCGCTATCGACGCGGCGACTGCCGAATCGGTCTTGTTCGCAAATATTGGATACCTCAGCCGCGAGACGTTCTGTGCGACGGCGCACATACAACAGGACGGCTGATGTCAGATCGAATTAGCAGCGAACACAAGGCAACACGTCCGCGGCGCTCCGGGCGTGATTGAGACAAAATCGATTCACTTCCTCTTTTGCGTGACAACCCATGCCACGACGCCGGCAATTGCGGCGACAATCAAGACCGGCACCCATATCCCGCCGTATCCGCCGCCCATCCAGCCGGCGCCATAGCCGCCCATCATGCCACCGGGGCCGTAGCCGGGGCCGTAGCCGCCTTGCGACTGGGCCAGTGCGCTGGCTGCGATGATCGATCCGCCCATCAATACGGCGGCGCTCAAGATCTTGCTAAGGTTTATGCGTTTCATGGCCAAGCTCCATTTTGTGGTTGATCAGCTGAATTGTTCCGTTTCTGGCCACAAAGCTCACCATCGAAGCCCGCATGACCAGTTGCACGAACAGCTTATATACAGCTCAGCTAATTCAGCGTCCGTACGCTACCGCGCATAATGCATTTATGGCTTGTTATGGCGTCCGGGTTGCAAGCTGACGCGATTCAGTCGTATGGCGTCGGCGGGCCCTGCACTTGCTGCACGGCTGCCACGCCAGCCATGCGCACCGCGCAAATCGACGCCACTTATGTACTGAATCGCACGGACAGGTGGCTGCTGCGGAATGACAATTAACGAAACGGATTGGGTGGCCTGGCCGGCTCTACGCGGTGCGAACCGCGCGTCGCACGCGGCCGACTAGAGTCGCTAATTCGCTGAAAAAAGACGCCCAGGATCGCCGTCAGATAATCCACGCCGATCACGACCGTCGTGGTGTCATTGGTGCGAAGACCCCTCTTCGCTCCTATTGCGCCTTGGGATCGCGGTGCGCGTGAAACCGCTGCAGGTCTGCCAGCACTTCGGCAACAGCCTGTTTGCGTACTGTTGCAGTATCGTGGGAGTCGGGAGCCGCTTGAGCCGGCCGCGGGCCCATGTTCGTTAGCGTACCGACGGCGCCTCGCGCCACGGATAATCTTCACCAACGCGGGCTGGATCAGTAAAGCTATCCCGGCGCCGCCGCCCTGCCACAGGATAAGAGGCAACGCCATTTCATCTCCTAAACCCATACAGATAATTCTGGCCCGGCAACTGGCCAGCAGTCTCGCCATGCCCATCCTCATCGTGGATACCGAGGGAACGCTTATTTTCTACAACGAGCCGGCCGAGGTGATTCTGGATCAACGCTTCGAAGAAACGGGGGAGATGCCCGCCGACGCGTGGAGCGGGCTGTTCGCGGTCGCCGACGAGGCGCGCAACCCGATTGCGCAAGAAGACCGGCCGATGATGATGGCGCTGTCCGAGCGCAAACCCTACTCCCGCACGGTATGGATGCGATGCGGGCACCGAGAGTGGCTGCACGTGAACATCACGGCGTTTCCGCTCATCGGCGACGGACGCCAGTTCCTCGGCGCGCAGATGATTTTCTGGGAAGTTTGAAATGCAGGTCACCCTGTGGGGCACTCGCGGATCGCTCGCCACACCCGGACCGGAGATGGCGCGGTACGGCGGAAACACGTCCTGCGTGGGCGTCGTCGGGCGCGAGGGTACGGTGCTGGTGCTGGACGCAGGCACCGGCATCCGCCGCCTGGCGGCGACAATTCCAGAATCCATGCGCCGCGTGGACATACTGTTGACGCATCTGCATATGGATCACATTCAGGGGCTGGGATTTTTCGCCCCACTCTATCGGCCTGAGGTCGAAGTACATATCTGGGGCCCAGGCAGCGCCACGCTAAGCTTGCAGGCGCGCCTCATGCGTTATCTTTCGCCTCCGCTGTTTCCGGTGAATCTTGCTGAACTGCCGTGCAAGCTGACCTTTCACAACGTTCCCCGCGGAGATTTCGACATCGGGGAATTCCGCGTCAGTACCGGGCTGGTGTGTCACCCCGGGCCCACCGTGGGATACCGCATTTCAGAGCCGGAAACAGGCGTTTTGACCTACCTGCCCGACCATGAGCCCGCGCTGGCGGCGCTGCGCTTTCCGTCCCTGCCGCGGGAGTGGACCTCGGGCGGAACGCTGGCTGCGGGAGCGGATTTGCTGATTCACGACAGCCAATACAGCGCCGCCGAGTATCCCGGCCACTGCGGCTGGGGACATAGCTCGCTCAATCAAACGCTGGACTTCGGAACGCTGACCGAGGTGAAGCAGCTCGTGCCGTTTCACCACGACCCAGACCACACCGACGCCGACCTCGACCGTCTGATGGCGGAGGCCATTGA
>MERK01000057.1:2984-4205 GCA_001770575.1 Betaproteobacteria bacterium RIFCSPLOWO2_12_FULL_64_23 | reverse complement strand
TGAAGAGAGGAAACCCGGCTATCGGGTCACGCCCGGAATCGAGGGCACGATATTTGAACTGTAAGTCTTCCATTTGTCGAGGACTGAAGACTGCCGTGTCGGTAGTAAATTACTTGTCCGGTTCTGTAGCACGTAATGTGTCCAGTTTTTGGGGGAGGTATGCAAAGCCCCATAAGCCGGGCGCGTTGGCTACAGGAGACGCGGAGAATGAGATTCGAAGAGGCCTACACGGGCTGGCAAGGCAAGCGGTTGACGCAGCAAGAGGCAGGACAGCTGTTGGGGGTGAGCGAGCGCACGTTTCGGCGCCAGATCGGGCGCTTTGAAGCAGGCGGGATGGACGGTTTGATCGACCTGCGGATGGCGCAAGTATCGAGCCGGCGCGCTCCGGTCGATGAGGTGCTGGGGGTGGTGCGCTTGTATGGTTCGGACTACGCGGGCTGGAACGTGAAGCACTTTCACACGTGGTATGAGCGCGAGCATGGCGGAACGCGCAGCTACAGCTGGGTGAAGAACGTGCTGCAGGAGGCAAAGCTGGTGGTGCGCGCCAAGGCGCGCGGTAAGCACCGCAAGAAGCGCGAGCGCAAGCCTCTGCCGGGGATGATGGTGCACCAGGACGCGAGCACGCACGAGTGGGTACTTGGGCAGATGTGGGACCTGGTGGTGACGATGGACGATGCCACGAGCAAGCACATGAGCATGTTCTTTTGCGCCGAGGAGGGCACGGACTCCAGTTTCCATGGGTTCGGGCAGACGATTGCCCGCTACGGGTTGTTTTGCAGTGCGTACACTGACCGGGGCAGCCATTACTTTCACACCCCGAAGGCGGGCGGCAAAGTCGACAAGCTCAATCTGACCCAGGTGGGTCGGGCGCTCAAGCAACTGGGCATTGAGCACATCGGGGCTTACTCGCCCGAAGCCCGGGGTCGCTCCGAGCGCGCCTTCGACACGCACCAAGAGCGCCTGCCCAAGGAGCTGGCCAAGGCCGGGATCACCGGCATGGACGCTGCCAATCGCTATCTGGAGCAAGTGTACATGCCCAATCACAATGCCGAATTTGAACTCCCGGCCCTGGAGGGCGGCAGCGCGTTCGTGCCCTACATCGGCACGCGGCTAGCGGACATTCTGTGCGCGCAGTTCGAGCGTACGGTGGAGAACGACAACTGCGTGAGCTTTGAGGGCCGCAAGTTGCAAATCCCGCGGAGCAGCACACGCGCGCACTAC
>MERK01000057.1:0-2975 GCA_001770575.1 Betaproteobacteria bacterium RIFCSPLOWO2_12_FULL_64_23 | reverse complement strand
ATTGAAGAGAGGAAACCCGGCTATCGGGTCACGCCCGGAATCGAGGGCACGATATTTGAACTGTAAGTCTTCCATTTGTCGAGGACTGAAGACTGCCGGAGCGCACGCCTTTGGGCATGACAAAGCGCAGGCCGGCTCAAAGCGGCCGCAACGCAATGCAGCCGTCGCCACCTCGAGCGCCAGGGTCGCAAGCGACCGAACTGGCCGGGACGCAGCACTCAGTTCGCGTCGTGCATCATCCCGTGGACGATGATGTCGACTTCCGCCCACTCGTCCTCGACGTCAAAGATATTCTCGCTGACGCGATCGTCATAGCGGTCCGCGGCGTTGGCCCGCAGCGTGGCGTATTCGGCCTCGCGCCAGGCGATCGGAAGTTTCGGTGATTTGCGGCTGCGACTTGCGGTGCGTCTCATGGTGTACTCTCCGCCTACGGTTTGCCAACACTGTCGCAGCATGCGCTCGAATCCTGCGCCGCTCTGTGCGTCAACGTACAGAGCGACGGGATTTCGCGCTTCGCGCGTGCCGCGTTTTCATTTTTGTCGCATGCGGCGTATCGCGCCTGGCGCGCTACAACATTACCGCCGAAGCGCTGTCCGAGGGCTCAGGCAAAGTGAAGTACTTCGAGGGTACGCCCATCCCGACGTCGCTGCTGCTGGTGATGTTGTTGTTCGCGGCGGCCTCACGGAACGCATTGGGCGAGCCCCTCTGGTTCGGGCAGGTCGTGGTTGCCGGCTTCACGCTGCATCCGATGGTGCTGCTTTTCGCGGTCTCGGGCTCGCTCATGGTCAGCCGCGTGCGCATCCCGAAGCTCTGAAACCTTGACGCCCAGCAACCGTCACTTTGGATTCGTTTCTTCCTGCGCCATCATCAGTGACTTCAAGCCGACATAGGGCGCGGCGCCCTCCGCTGCCGGCTCCGGCACCGGCGCCGGAGATCTCTGTGCCGCCTCCGATTCCAGTTCGCGTACGCGGCGTTCGAGAGATGCCTTGTCGTCCTCCAGGCTTGCGAGCTGGCGGCGCAGCCGCGCACCGGCCCACTGCCCCCTAATCACGCTTGGGGTCGATACCAGAGCGGCGATCAGCGCCCCCAGGCAGACCGCCGCCAGCAGCACCACCGCCAGCGAGCTGTCGAAACGCCAGACGCCAAGCACCACCGTCACCGGAAGATCGTTCTGCAGCGCAAAGGTGACGCTGCCGATCGCGAAGACGATACCCAGAATCAACAGGAGCTGCATGATTTCCTCCGAAGCGATTCAAGACGCGGCAGCGAAAACGGGGCGTGCGCCCCGTTTCGTTTCACTACCCGTTCGATTCCATCGCCAGCGCAAAGGGACGGCAGCCAGGCCGCCGTCCCCGGCCTGTCGTTACTTCAGCCGCATGTCGTTCTTGACCGACGTCACGCCTTTAACGCTGCGCGTGACTTCGACTGCCTTGTTGATGTCGGCTTGGTATTTGACGAAGCCGCTCAACTGAACCACGCCCTTGAAGGTCTCGACGTTGATTTCGGAGGACTTCAGCGAAGGTTCGTTGAATATCGCCGCCTTCACTTTGGTGGTGATGACGGTGTCATCGACGTACTCGCCCGTGCCTTCTTTGGTGGAGGTAGAGGCGCAACCCAACGCAGTTGCCAGCACGATGCCAAGAAAAACAGCGGAAATGCTTTTGTTCAGCTTCATTATCAGACGCTCCATTGAGTACCACAAGAAAATCGGGGACCAAAACCGCTGCACATCGTGAGGTCACGACACGCAAGTCACGCGAACAATGATCTGCTTTTGCAGCGCCTTGTTCCGTGCGCCAGCGTACATAGGTAACAAACTATTTTTGTTCGACGCGTTGCACCGAGATTCACGAGTTCGGGACCAGCGTGCCGTTCTCCACCCTGACCTTGTCGCCCACTTTCAGGGCCGGCATTGTCGCGTAGGAGATCGACTGCGCGCCCCCGCCCTGAAGGCGCACGATTACATCGTAATGCGTTGTCTTCTTGACGCGCTTTTCAATCTCGTTGCCGGCGACGGCACCGCCTACGGCGCCGGCAATCTCGGCCGCCGTGGTGCCGCGGCCCTGACCGATCTGGCTGCCGATCATCGCGCCAACCACGCCGCCCGCGATCTTGCCAAGATAGCTGCCCTCGCCTTTGACCTCGACCACATTGATCGACTCGACCACACCGCAATTGGCGCAATGCATGGCTGCCCTGCGCGCGGCCGGCGCGCGGCCGGGCGCCGCGAGCAGCGACTCGCCGAGGGTTGCGCTCGCCTCCCGGTCGCCCCGGCGCAAAGTGGCCGTGGCCGCGGAGTTGGCCGAGACGCGGTCCCGGTTCTTGATGGTGTAAGTACCCTCATACACGCCCGCCGCGACTTCCTGCAGCGACACCTTCCCCTTCACGCCAATGATCCTGACGCTCGCCTTTGCGCCCGGCGTTCCGGACAATGAAAAGAACAGGTCCGCGCCCGGATCCAGGCGCGCCGCAGGTTCAACCGCGAACCGGTCGATTTTTACAAGCGCGGCCAGGGCTGCGGCATCGGCCGCGCGCTTGACCTCGGAACGCGAAGCGGCGCCGGCAAGCAGGGATTCATCCAGAATTTCGGTTGCAACCTGATTTCCAACGCGCAGGTTCGCGGTGACCATGGACGTGGCCGTGACGCGGTCCCTGATGCTGATGGTGTAAGTGCCTTCATACACACCTGTTTCCACTTCCGCGAGCGGGAACCTGTCCACGACCGCTTCGATGCGCACCGTCGCCGTTCCACCAGGTGTTCCGTAGAGGGTAAACAAGAGGTCATTGCCGGCGCTCAATCCATGGGCCGGCTCGACGTCGAAGCCGTCGATCCGGGCGGCCGCAGCCGCGTACGCGGACTTCTGCGCCAGCGCGACCGTCGGTGACAGCGCAAGCGGAACAAGCGCCAAGAGCGCGAATAGCCCGAAGAGTGTTTTCCTAAGTAGGTTCACGATAGTTCCTTCAATGTGTTTGAG
>MERK01000056.1:4861-5106 GCA_001770575.1 Betaproteobacteria bacterium RIFCSPLOWO2_12_FULL_64_23 | reverse complement strand
AAATCATTTTGCAACGGCTTCTTATGAACCGGATGTTTTCGTCATAATCATAACAGAGGCTGCGCTCCGGTAATGCCCACGCAAGCGAACCAGCCGCTAGCCGACGGTTATCAGCTGCAGAACTACCGCATCCGCAAGGTGCTCGCGTGCGGCGGCTTTTCCATCGTCTATCTCGCGCACGACGAGAACGACGTGCCGGTGGCGATCAAGGAATACCTGCCCGCCTCGCTCGCGCTCAGAAGCGA
>MERK01000056.1:0-4821 GCA_001770575.1 Betaproteobacteria bacterium RIFCSPLOWO2_12_FULL_64_23 | reverse complement strand
GCTTTCCGTTACGGTATGAAGTGTTTTTTCGAGGAGGGCAAGTCGCTCGCGGGCCTCGCGCACAACAACGTGGTGCGCGTATTGAATTTCTTCCGCGCCAACGAGACGGTGTACCTGGTGATGCGCTACGAGCGCGGCCGCACGCTGCAGGAGCATATCGAGCATCGCCGCGGCGGCATCAAGGAAGACTTCATTCGCCGCGTCTTCACCCTGCTGCTGAACGGGCTGCGCGATGTGCACGCGAACAAGCTGCTGCACCTGGACATCAAGCCGGCCAACATCTACATCCGCAATGACGGTTCTCCCGTATTGATCGATTTCGGCGCGGCGCGGCAGACGCTAAGCGCAGAAACGACGCGCCTGAGTCCGATGTATACGCCCGGCTTCGCCTCGCCCGAGCAATACCGCAAACGCGAGTTGCTGGGCCCCTGGAGCGACATCTACAGCGTGGGCGCAACCATGTATTGCTGCCTTGCCGGAGCCGCGCCCGTGCCCGCCGATCAGCGTCTGGATAATGACAAATATGTCTCCGCCAGAAGACTGTGGGGCGGCAAGTACTCCGACCAGTTGCTCCAGACCATAAACTGGTGCCTGCGCTTGGATCACCTGCGGCGGCCGCAAAGCGTGTTCGCGCTGCAGAAAGTGCTGATGGGAGAGCGCGACCCCGTCGCGTCCCTGACCTCGCGCACGGCCGATTTCCGCGACATGGTCCTGAAACTGGCCGGCTGGCGCGACGGACGGTAGCGATGCAATTCTCCATCTACCAGGAGAGCCGGCGCGGGGCGCGCAGGTCCAACCAGGATCGCATCGCTTATTGCTATAGCAAGGTTGCGCTGCTGATGCTGGTTGCCGACGGCATGGGCGGGCACCTGCACGGTGAGACGGCGGCCCGGATCGCGGTGCAGTTCGTCACCGAAGCGTTCCGGCGCAAGGCCAAGCCCGCCCTGCCCGATCCTCCACTGTTTCTGCGCCAGGCGATCACCGGGGCCCATCATGCGATTGTCGAACACGCCGCGGCGGGCGGGCTGGCGGAGGCGCCGCGCACCACCTGTGTCGCCTGCGTGGTGCAGGACGGCGCCGCCTGCTGGGCGCACGCCGGCGACTCGCGCCTGTACCATATCCGCGACGGCAGGATCCTGGCTCAGACCAAGGACCATTCGCGCGTGCAGCAACTGATCGACCAGGGGCGCATCCGCGAGGAAGCCTTCGGCGCGCACCCCGAGCGCAACCGAATTTTCAGTTGCCTCGGCTCGGCAGGGCCGCCGCAGGTGGACTTGTCGGGGGCGGTCCGGCTGCACGCCGGCGATAGCTTGATTCTGTGCTCCGACGGACTATGGAGTCCGCTGTCCTCCAAGATAATCAGCAGCGCGGTGGAAAAAAGCGGCATCATGCAGGCTGCTCCCGAGCTGCTGGACGAGGCGGAGCGGCGCGCCGGGCGCGCATGCGACAACTTGTCGGTGATCGCGCTAACCTGGGAGTAGAATCCGCAACCCGACAAGAAGGCTCCAAAATGGCAAGACCTAGCGACAGACAATTCGACGAACTGCGCATGATTCGGTTCACCCGCGCCTATACCAAGCACGCCGAGGGCTCGGTGCTGGTGGAGTTCGGCGACACTAAGGTGCTGTGCACCGCCAGCGTGGAGGAAAAGGTGCCGGGATTTCTCCGCGGGCAGGGCCGCGGCTGGCTCACGGCCGAATACGGCATGTTGCCGCGCGCGACCGATACCCGCACCGAGCGCGAGGCGGCGCGCGGCAAGCAGTCGGGCCGGACGCAGGAGATCCAGCGCCTGATCGGCCGTAGCCTGCGCGCGATAGCCGACCTGTCGCTGCTGGGCGAGCGCACCATCCGGATCGACTGCGACGTGATCCAGGCCGACGGCGGCACGCGCACCGCCGGCATCACCGGCGCCTATGTGGCCGTGCACGATGCGGTCACGCTGCTCCTTGCACGCGGGCTGATCGCAACTTCGCCCCTGCACGATCTGGTTGCCGCGGTTTCGGTCGGAGTGTACCAGAGCGCGCCGGTGCTCGACCTCGATTACGCCGAGGATTCGGCCTGCGATACCGACATGAACGTGGTGATGACGGGTTCGGGCGGATTTGTCGAGGTTCAGGGAACCGCCGAGGGTGCGCCGTTTTCGCGCGACCAAATGGATGCGCTGCTGGCGCTCGCGCAAACGGGCATCGCGCAACTGGTCGCCAAGCAGAAGCAGGCGCTGGGCTTCGGTCTAAGCGGCGCCGCTGTCTGATCTGTGGCGAAGCATTGCCGACCGAAAGGATTATTGCAGCCCCGGCTGGTGCGCGTGCAGGAACCAGCGATCCAGCACCACACGGCGGGTAAACCAGCGGCTGTCCAGCAGCGCCCCGGCGAGGATGTTGCGCAGAAACCCGGGAACCATGCCCCCGGCCGGGGCCGCCTCGGGTCCGAAACGCGCCCTTAGCCGGCTCGGGTACGCCTGCAGCGTTTGACGGCGGTAATCTTCCCCGGCTTCCACGACCGCAGCGGCTGCGATCAGACCGGACTCGACCGCCGGCCGTATGCCTTCACCGCTTTCCGGATAGGCCAGCCCGGCGGCATCACCGACGAGCAGCACTCCATCATCCGCCAACTTGCGCCGCGAATGACCATACAGAAGATAGGCGTGACCATGGAACTTGTCGGGGATGTTCTTGGGGATTCTGCCGCGTTGCCTGAGGAAATCGCAAAAATCCTTGAGTTGTTCCGCAAGACCCTGGTTGCCCTCCCGGCCGAGCCCGATATTGAGGTAGTCGCCTTTGCGAAAGCACCAGCCATATCCCTTGAGATCCCGGCAAAAGTAGAGCTCCGGAGTATCCGCACGAACGCGGCAATCGGCGAGCTGCTGCGGATTCATCTCGAATTCGACTTCCTTCGCCGTCACTGCGGCTTCGCCGGCGCCTAGCTTCGCGCCCAGGAACCGGGCCACCGGACAGAAATGGCCGCCCGCGCCAATTAGCAACGGGGTCGTGATGGCGTCGTTCACCAGCCATTGGCCGCCGCGCTTGTCCAAGGATTTCAGCGCCTGGCCGAACAAAGTGCGCGCACCCGAGCGCTGCAGCAGGTAGTCGTCGAACTCGCAACGGCGTATGCCGAAGCTGACCGTGGCCGGGTAGCGGGTCTCAAGGTAGCGGCCGTGGACCAATCCCGTACGGAACGCCGTTATGGGCTGAAGTATTCGTCCCGCGGCATAGGCCTCGATATCGAGTTGCAGCGCCTGCACCACCGCGGGTGTAATCCAGCCGGCGCAAACCTTGTCGCGGGGGAAGCGCGCCTTTTCCAGCACCATCACGGCCATGCCGTGCTGGCGCAGTTTCCAGGCGCAGGATGAGCCTGCGGGGCCGCCCCCGACGATGAGCGCGTCACAGGTTTCCACCGGCCGGCTTCAGCAAGAGTATAGGTATTGCCTGGTCCAGGGAATCCGGTTTTGGCCGGAGCGGTTGAAGCTCACCTGGAACAACTGCATGTCCCCGGATCTGAATGCGGCGAGGGAGCCGGCCAGGTACAGGCGCCATGCGCGCACAAACGCCGGATCGAACATTTGCGCCACGCGCTCGATATTGGCCTCGTAGCGCTCGAGCCAGTGCTCCAGCGTCTTGGCGTAGTGCAGCCGCAAGTTCTCCACATCCAGAACGGAAAAACCGAACGGCTCGAAGATCTGCGTCATTTGCGACAAGCTCGGCGGACAGGCGCCGGGAAAAATGTTGCGCTCGATCCAGGGGGTCATCGGGCTGGGACGATCCCGGCCGATGGAATGGATGAGCCCGCGGCCCGTATCCTTGAGGCTGCGGTCTATGACCGTCCCCAAGGCCTGGTACTGGTCGGTGCCGACGTGTTCGAGCATGCCCACCGACGCGAAAGCATCGAATTCGCCGCCGGCGTTGCGGTAATCATCCTCGATGAACTGCACCCGACCGTCCAGTCCTTCCGCACGGGCGCGTTCGCGCGCGTACGCGATCTGCTCTTTGGATATGTTGTAGGCTTTCACCGTGACGCCGTAATGCTTGGCCATGTGCAGCGCCAGGGCGCCCCAGCCGCAGCCGGCCTCGATCACCGTTTCTCCGGGCGCGAGGCGCAGCTTGCGGCAAACATAGTCGAGCTTGGCCGCCTGCGCCTCCTCCAGGCCCATCGCCGGGTCGGGAAAATAGGCGCAGGTGTACACCATGTCCCGGTCGAGCCAGAGCTTGTAGAAATCGTTGCCGATATCGTAATGATGGTGGATATTGCGCCGCGCCCTGGGCTGGGTGTTGCGCAGCGGGCCGTTGAACGGCGCCAGCAGCTTTTTCGCGATTTGGCCGTGATCGGCGCGCGGCAGCGCTCGATAGATCGCTTCCAGGCAATCCACCAAATTGCCCTGCACCTGGATGCGTTCCGCGGTGTACATTTCACCGAAGGCGAGCTCGGGGTTGGCGATCAGCTTCAGCAATGCGCCGCGGTCGCGAATCAGAACCCGCGCAAGCGGAGGTTTCCCCGGGCTCGCGATTTCCTGCCCGTCCCACAACACCAGATCCAGGGGTGGATTGCCGAGGGACTCCATCATCCGCGCGAGCAGCAGTTTTTTGGCGGAGAAGACCTTGTTTGCCAGAGCCAGGCGCGGCTCGATTCCAGGCGATGCACAATCGGCGCCACCGCTTGTCGCTTTAGCGTACGCTTGGGTTCGCTCTTGACTCATGCCGGCACCTCGTAATCGTATCCTGCAGTTACTTACGGGCATCTCTAATAATGCCGATTTAGTCATTCTGAGCGAAGCGAAGAATCTGCTTTTCATAGGCAGCAAGAAGCAGATTCTTCGGCCAGCGGCCT
>MERK01000055.1 GCA_001770575.1 Betaproteobacteria bacterium RIFCSPLOWO2_12_FULL_64_23 | reverse complement strand
TCTGTACCGGCATTTTTTCACCTTTGCCGCCACCATCCATGACCGTGTCTATCTGGTCAACCGCCGCTTCGACCTGTTCGATGTTGAAGTGCACGGCGAGGATACGCTGCGCAGCCTACTGGCCGGCGGCAAAGGCCTGTTCCTGATGGGCGCGCACCTGGGCAGCTTTGAAGTGATCCGCGCGATTGGCCGCAGAGACACGGATTTGCGCGTCGCCATGGTCATGCACCAGGATAACGCACAAAAAATCAACGCCATGCTGGCTGCCATTAATCCGGAGGCAGTGCAGGATATCATCGCATTGGGCCACGTTGATTCCATGCTCAAGCTGCGGGAGCACCTGGATGAAGGCGGCGTCGTCGGCATGCTGGCGGATCGCACCCCGGGCAACGGCACCCTGTATCCGGTGCAAATCCTCGGCACTGACGCGAACTTGCCCGGCGGGCCGTTGCGCATAGCCGCATTGCTGCAGCGTCCGGTGGTATTCATGACCGGGCTGTATCTGGGCGGCAACCACTACGCCATCCATTTCGATCCTCTGGCGGATTTTTCTGCCGTTACGCGCGATCAGCGCGATGCCGCCCTGGAGGCGGCCATCACCCGTTATGCCGCGCTGCTGGATCAATACTGCCGCAAGGCGCCATACAACTGGTTTAATTTTTTCGATTTCTGGCAGCCCGCACCCACTACAACGCCTCCCAAATCGAGATGACACCGCCCGCCTTCCCGGTCTTTTCGCTGCGCGTCATGCGGCGCGTGCTCGTTGCATTGGCGCTGACGCTGGTACCGGCCATCAGTCACGCCGCTGAGTGGGATATTGACCAACTCATGCGTGGCCTGGCGCAAATCCACTCCGGCCATGCCCGCTTTGTCGAGAAAAAATTTATCGCCATGCTCGACAGGCCGGTGGAATCCTCCGGCGAGTTGTTCTACACGGCGCCTGACCGCCTGGAAAAGCGCACCATAAAACCCAAACCCGAATCCATGACAGTGGATGCCGGCACCCTGGTAATCGAGCGTGGCCGCCAAAAACATCGCCTGCAATTGCAGGATTACCCGGAGCTGGCGGCTTTCATCGACAGCATTCGCGGCACCCTCGCGGGTGACCGCAAGGCGCTGGAACGCAATTCCCAAATGAGTCTGGAGGGCACCGCCGGGCGCTGGACACTGCAACTACTGCCGCTGGATGAAAAAATGCAGGCAGTGGTAACGCGCATCCGTATTTCGGGGGTGCGCTACGCAGTGCGCAGCATCGAAATCACCCAGGCCGACGGTGACAGCTCGCTTATGCTTATCGAAAAGTTGACCACGCCGTGAAGGCAGCCCCAGCGTGGCGCGGCCGGACAGCGACGGCCCGCATTGCGATCGTCTTATGGCTGGCGTTTATCCTCGCCTGCGGCATCATCATCAGCCGCAGCCAGTTCACCACTGATTTATCGGCGTTTTTACCACGCAGTCCCACGCCGGCACAGCAGTTGCTCCTGGAACAGATACGTGACGGCCTGGCTTCGCGCCTGATCCTGGTGGGCATTGAAGGCGCCGATGCGTCCACCCGTGCGATGCTTTCCAAACAAATCGCCCAGCGCCTGCGCGCCGACCCTGCTTTTGTCACCGTCAATAATGGCGAGCCCGTCAGCGCCGAGCGAGACCGTGCTTTTTTGTTCAATAATCGCTACCTGCTAAGTCCCGCAGTGACGCCTGCGCGCTTCAGCGTAGACGGCCTGAATGCCGCCTTGAGCGACAGCATCGACCTGCTCGCCTCGCCTGCCGGGCTGCTGGTCAAGTCGCTGCTGCCACGCGACCCGACCGGCGAAATGGTGCAATTGCTCGACCAGCAGAACAGCGGCACCCGCCCGCAGAAGATTGATGGCGCATGGGCATCACGCGACGGCGCGCGCGCCTTGATGCTGATGCAAACGCGCGC
Organism: Betaproteobacteria bacterium RIFCSPLOWO2_12_FULL_64_23; assembly: GCA_001770575.1. Classification (GTDB taxonomy): domain Bacteria; phylum Pseudomonadota; class Gammaproteobacteria; order Burkholderiales; family SG8-39; genus 2-12-FULL-64-23. The sequence goes on along the minus strand of MERK01000055.1, from coordinate 8,223 downwards.
TTCGGGCTCCGATACCGACGCGCAGCAACGCGCCATGGCCGCCATCCGGCAAGCGTTTGACGCGGCACCCGGCGCAACCCCCGCCGCCAGACTGGTGATGACCGGCCCCGGTGTGTTTTCGGTGACTTCACGCGACACGATCAAAAGTCAGGTCAGCCGCCTGTCCATCATCGGCATCGTAATCATCGCCGCGTTTTTATTACTCGTCTATCGTTCCTTCACCGCACTGGCATTGGGTTTTTTGCCCGTTATCAGCGGCGCGCTGGCCGGCATCGCCGCAGTCAGTCTGGGCTTTGGGATGGTACATGGCATCACCCTGGGATTTGGCACCGCACTGATCGGCGAGGCGGTGGATTATTCAATCTACCTGTTTTTGCAGTCGGAACAGGGCGGTTCAGACCAGCAGCACTGGATCAAGCGCTTCTGGCCCACCGTCCGTCTCGGTGTGCTGACTTCGATATTCGGCTTTGCTTCGCTGCTGCTGTCCGGCTTTCCTGGACTGGCGCAACTCGGCCTGTATTCGATTGCCGGTCTGATGGCCGCTGCAACGGTGACCCGCTTCGTCCTGCCCCATTTGCTACCGGCGAACTTTCGCATTCATGATGGTTCGGCTGTCGGCCTTGCCCTGTCCCATCTGGTACAGCGCGCCGCCGCACTGCGATGGGCAGCCGCGATACTGCTGCTGGCGGCCTGCGCCATCCTCGCCCTGCACCGCGCCAGTTTGTGGAATGACAAGATATCCTCATTGAGTCCGGTATCGCACGCCGATGTGGCGTTGGATTCAAGTCTGCGCGCCGACATGGGTGCGCCCGATGTGCGTTATCTGGTGGTGGTATCCGGCGCGAGCCGGGAATCCGTATTAAGGTCTTCCGAACAAATTTCCACGATACTGCAAACGCAAATCGATCAAGGCGAGCTCGCCGGATTTGAAAGCCCCAGCCGTTATCTTCCCAGCACCGCGACGCAGCGCGCCCGCCAGGCCAGCCTGCCGCCGCCCGCCGTGCTGGAAACGCGACTGGCGCAGGCTGTTCAGGGATTACCGGTGCGCGCGCAACTGTTTACGCCGTTTCTTGCCGATGTCGCAGCCGCGCGCAGCCAGCCCTTGCTGCAAGCTGCCGATCTCGAACAAACCTCAATGGCCATGGCGGTCGCTGCGCTGCTCATCCAGCAAGACCAACACTGGAGTGCCTTATTGCCGCTTACCGCACCCAACGGCGCCGGCATCAACGCAAGTCGAATTCGCGCAGCGTTGAGCGCCACAGATTTGCCCGATGTCGTATTCGTGGATATGAAAGCCGAGTCCGATCAACTGTATTCCGGCTACTTGGATGAAGCCATCCTGTTGTCGCTAGGCGGGCTGGTTGCCATTACCGGATTGCTGCTATTGGTTTTACGCTCGCCCATGCGCGTGGTACGCATCATCGCGCCGCTTGCGGCCGCGGTCATCACCGTCACCGCGGGATTGGCTGTGTTTGGCCAGCAATTGATTATTCTGCATCTGGTGGGCTTGCTGTTGGTGGTTGCGGTGGGCTCCAATTACGCCCTGTTTTTTGATCGAGCTGATCACCGTCTCCTGCCGGGAGAGGGGGCAACGGCTGAGCCCAAACCGAGTGACCACGCCATCTCGCCCCGAACGCTTGCCTCGATGCTGATTGCCAGCCTCACCACCGTCGCAGGTTTTGGCCTGCTCTCGTTCTCCAACGTGTCGATACTGCAGGCATTGGGCGTAACCGTGGCGCCGGGCGTCATCCTAGCGCTGATTTATTCTGCGATTTTCGCCAGGCAACCCAATGCGTAATTCACGCTGGCAACCCACGCTGTTGATCCGCACATCCATTGTGCTGCATCTGCTGGCCTTGATTGGCGTCATCGCTGAACCCGGGCAGTGGCGCTGGGCGCTGGGCGCCGTGCTTGCCAATCACGCCCTGATCGCGCTGGTCGGGCTGTGGCCGCGCAGCCACTGGCTGGGTCCGAACTGGACACAGCTGCCCGCTGCAGCTACCGCCAGAAATGAGATCGCCCTGACCATCGACGACGGCCCCGACCCAAGCGTCACTCCGCAGGTACTGGATTTGCTGGATCGTTACGCTGCCCAGGCTAGCTTTTTCTGCGTCGGTGAAAAAGCCGCGCGTTACCCGGACTTATGTCGGGAAATCGTGCGCCGCGGCCATGCCGTGGAAAACCACAGCCAGCATCATTGCCATCATTTTGCGCTGATGGGACGTTCCGGCTTCATGCGTGAATTGCAGGCCGCCCAGGACACGCTCACCACGATCACCGGCCAGCGTCCCTTGTTCTTTCGTGCCCCTGCCGGCTTGCGCAATCCTTTTCTCGATCCGGTGCTCGCGCGACTGGGGCTGCGGCTTGCCAGCTGGTCAGCGCGCGGTTTCGACACCCGGAGCGGCGACGTTGAGCGCGTTAAAAACAGGTTGTTACGCGGCCTGCGAGCGGGTGCCATTTTGTTGTTGCACGATGGCAACGCTGCACGCACGCTCGATGGCATCCCGGTTATTCTCGAAGTGCTCCCCACAGTTCTGGCAGCAGCTAGAGCAGCCAATCTGCGTTTTGTCACCTTGCGGCTAGCCCTTTCATGACTCGTGCCGGTATTACAGCATCTCCAAGCACTGGAACTTGCTAAACTCCTCCTATACTTTGGATTGGCTTGCTTTTCTTTGGACCCGCTCTGGCTCTCCCATTTCACTGCGACCAGCAGCATCGGTCGCGGCCTCGACCAGACCCTGGCGGCGCTGCGCCAGCGTCGCGCCGGGCTCGCGCCGTGCGCGTTTGATACGGTGGATCTGGCGACTTTCATTGGCGAGGTGGCAGGGGTGGATGCCGTGCAGCTTCCCGCGCACCTGGGCGACTTTGATTGCCGCAGCAACCGGCTCGCGTTGCTGGGATTGACTCAGGACGGCTTTGCCGAGGCGGTGCGCGCTGCCATCGCAAGATACGGTGCGCAGCGCATCGGACTGTTTCTCGGCACCAGCACTTCAGGCATTCTGCAAACCGAGCTGGCCTACCGGCGGCGCGACCCGGTGACTGGCGCACTCCCCGCCGACTTTATTTACCGCACCACGCACAATACTTTTTCCGTCGCGGATTTCGCGCGCCATTATTTTGGCCTGACAGGTCCGGCGGTCGTGGTGTCATCGGCGTGTTCGTCCAGCGCCAAGGTATTTGGGTCAGCACGGCGCATGATGGCGGCGGGACTGATAGACGCGGCCGTGGTGGGAGGCGTGGATTCGCTGTGTCTCACGACGCTGTACGGCTTCAACTCGCTCGGCCTGGTTTCCGAACAGGCCTGCCGCCCATTCGATGCGCAACGCAACGGAATCTCGATTGGTGAAGCGGCTGCCTTCGCGCTGCTGGAACGCACCCCGAAACATTTGGATGCCGATGCTGTGCTACTGCTCGGGATAGGCGAATCCAGCGATGCCTATCACATGTCATCGCCGCACCCGGATGGCCTGGGTGCGCGCATGGCCATGCAGGATGCGCTGAAAATGGCGGGTTTGAATTCATCTGAAATTGACTATATCCACCTGCACGGCACAGCTACCCAAAGCAACGATCTGGCGGAGAGCAAGGCAATTCAATATGTATTCGGGTCGGACGCGCCGTGCAGCTCCACCAAAGGTGCGACTGGGCACACCCTGGGCGCTGCCGGCGGCGTGGGGGCGGTGATTTGCGCGCTGGGGCTGCAACACGGCTTGCTGCCCGCCGGGCTGAACACCCGGCAGCTCGACCCGACGCTGGGCCTCGACTATCTGCTGGATAATCGCGAGCAGCCGGTGGCGCGCGTGCTCAGCAATTCCTTTGGATTCGGCGGCACCAATTGCAGCCTGGTTTTTGCCCGCGCGGATCAGACCCATGCACACGCTCAGCGCATACATTGAAGGCGTCGGCTTACTCGGGCCCGGTTTGACCGACTGGCCGACCAGTCAGGCGATCCTCAGCGGGCAGCGGCCCTATCAGCCACACAAGACCGTGCTGCCGTCACCCGCGTTGTTGCCGGCGGCAGAGCGCCGGCGTAGTTGCGCGATTGTCAAACTCACCCTGGCGACCGGGCTGGAAGCGATCGCAGCGGCCGGACTCGACGCAGCCAGCTTGCCCAGCGTGTTCTCGGCGTCTGGCGGCGATGGGGAAAACTGTCACATCATTTGTGAAATGCTCGCTTCGGATGACCGGCAAATCTCTCCGACCCGCTTTCATAATTCCGTGCATAACGTTGCCGCCGGGTACTGGAGTATCGCCACCGGCGCGATGACCACATCATCGGTGTTGAGTGCCTTTGACGCCAGCTTCGGCGCAGGTCTGCTGGAAGCGCTAACCCAGGTTGTGGTGGATGACACACGCACCGTTTTGCTGGCGTGCGACACCCCTTACCCGGAGCCACTATACGGCGCCCGCCCCATCCCTGATGCGTTCGGCATTGCACTGGCGCTGGCGCCGCAACGCGGCGCGCAGGCGCTGGCGCATATCACCGTCAGCCTGACTGACGCCAGCGCGGACCGGCTCGACGATACTGCGCTCGAAGACCTGCGAATAGCCATCCCCGCCGCGCGTGGATTGCCGCTGTTGCGCGGTATCGCCCTGCGACAAGACCGACACGTGGTGCTGGATTACCTCGACAGCACGCGTCTCGCCGTGGCAATCGCGCTGTGCTGAATCAAACCAGACTGGACCACGCCTGGATTGCCCGGCACATCCCGCATCAGGGCGGCATGTGCCTGCTGGATTACGTCGAGGCCTGGGATCGGCTGCGCATCCAGTGTCGCGCGAGCAGTCACCGCGCCGCCGACAACCCGTTGCGCGCTTACGGCCGGCTTGGTGCCGTCTGCGGAATCGAATACGCGGCACAGACCATGGCCGTGCACGGTGCCTTGCTGATACCACCAGACGGTGCCAGCGCACGGGTCGGTTATCTGGTCAGCGTGCGCGGCACACAGTTACATGTGCCACGGCTGGACGACATCTCCGCCGATCTGCTGGTGGAAGCCACCTGCATCACGCGCAGCGAAAACAATATTCTTTATCAGTTCAGCGTCAGCGCAGCCGGTCGCCTGCTGCTGGATGGGCGCGCCGCGGTCGTGCTCAATGCTGACGCACTCACACCCTCTCCGGGAGAGGCGCCATGAAAAATGCCCTGGTTACCGGCGGCAGCGGTGGCATTGGCGCAGCCATCTGCCGCCGTCTTGCCGGCGATGGCTGCCATGTCTACATTCATGCCAACCGTGGACGACAAGCCGCACAGACACTGGCCGATGCCATTTGTGCCGGCGGTGGCAGTGCGCAGGTGCTGGCATTTGATGTGACTGACGGCACAGCGGTCGCCGATGTGCTGACCCGCCTCGTCGAACACCAGCCGATCCAGATCTTGGTCAACAACGCCGGCATCCATGACGACGCCGTGTTCCCCGGCATGCGCGCCGAGCAGTGGCACCGGGTGATAGACGTATCCGTTAACGGCTTTTTCAACGTCACCCAGCCGCTGATGATGCCGATGATACGCAGCCGCTGGGGGCGCATCATCAATGTGTCTTCCATCGCCGCCCTGACCGGCAATCGCGGTCAGGTCAATTATTCCGCTGCCAAGGGCGCGCTCAATTCAGCCACCAAGGCGCTGGCGCAGGAAGTCGCCAGCCGGGGCATCACCGTCAACGCCGTTGCGCCCGGCATTATCGACACCCCCATGAGCGCATCTGCGTTCGATGCCCAGGAGATCGCGCGCATGGTGCCGATGAAACGCGCCGGCACCCCCGCCGAAGTTGCCGACCTGATCGGGTTTCTCGCCTCGATGCAGGCAGCCTATATCACCGGGCAGATTATCTCCATCAACGGCGGCATCATTTAACGGTGAGTGACGACATGCCCCCCCCTAAACCCACTCCTCCGGTGCATGCACCGCACATCCCGCTGACCGATTACTACCAAACAGAGCAGGATCGGCAAGCTTATCTGCGTCGGATGTTCGACAATACCGCGACCGATTACGACCATATTGAGGCGATGTTTGCGTGGGGATCCGGTTCCCGCTATCGGCGCCAGGCGCTCGTTCGCGGCGGTTTGAAGAGCGGCATGAAGGTACTGGATGTCGGTGTCGGCACCGGTCTGGTTGCAGCGCAAGCGTGTATTCTGACCGGCAATGCCGCCCTGGTCACCGGGATCGATCCGAGCCCCGGCATGATGGCAGCCGGCAAGTTGCCTGACACGATGGTGTTGATCGAAGGTCGCGCTGAGTCTTTGCCTTTTCCCGACAATCATTTCGATTTTTTGAGCATGGGCTATGCGCTGCGCCATATCAGCGATCTGGGCGTGGCCTTTGCAGAGTTTGAACGGGTTTTGAAGCCCGGTGGCCGGTTATGCATACTTGAAATTACCCAGGCGCAAAACCGTTTTGGCAGATGGCTACTCAAGAGCTATATGCGCGGCGTGATACCGCTGTTAACACGCGTCGTTTCAAAGCAAGAGAATACCGCGACGATCTGGCGCTATCACTGGGATAGCATAGAAGCCTGTGTACCCCCCGACCAAGTCCTGGCCACGCTAAGCGCTGCGGGGCTGACGCAGGTTGAACGCCACGTGGAACTCGGCGTGTTTTCGGAATATCAGGCGATCAAGGCCGATCCTGCATCGACTTAAAATCGTCCCAGCGCACGCCTTGCCAGCAAGACGGGTAAACGCAACACAAAGCCGGCAAACAGGCGCGTGTGCATCCAGGTCAATAACACGTTGTCGCGCAGGTAGCGGAAATGCGACACGCCGCCTTCCTCCGCGCTGTAGTAGCGCACCGGGGCGGGCAGATTGACCGGCCTGACCCCGCGCCAGCACAGGCGCACCACGGCCTCTGCGTCAAAATCGAAGCGGCGCATCCACAACTGATCGCGCATCACCCGCCGCAACGCTTCGACCGGATAGACGCGGAACCCGAACAACGAGTCGCCAATGCCTGCCCACAGCGTTTCCAGATTGGCCCACCAGTTGGATAGGCGTCGCCCTTGCACGCGCAAGGCCGGCGCACTGGCATCGAATGCCGGCACGCCCAATATCATTGCATCCGGCTGCCTGGACGATTCCGCCATGAAGGCGGGGATGTGTTCGGGTGGATGCTGGCCATCCGAATCCATGGTCAATACGTGACTGAATCCCGCCGCTGCCGCCTGTTCCAGGCCGTGCAGTACCGCCGCGCCCTTGCCCTGGTTGCGCGGCAAAGCGATCACGCGCAGGCCGGCGTCTTGAGCCGCCATCGCCAACAAGCCCTCGGCGCTGCCGTCGGTGCTGCCATCCACCACCACCCACACCGGGGTCCAGTATTGGCGTGCCGCACGCACGGTTTCATAGACTTTGGCACCGGGGTTATAGCTGGGGATGAGGACGAGATGCGTGGTCGAGCCAGCAATCATGACGGCGAATGCGAAGTGAGGTCTGGCGTACGGTCAGCCTGCTTGGGCAGGAAATTGGCCGGGTAAAATGCCGAGCCTTGTACCAGATCATGCGCAAAGTAGTGTTCCAGTTCAGCCATGAAGCGCCGGGTATGCCGCGATGAATCGAAGCGCCGCCCCAGGCGCACCCGATAGTGGATCGGCATGGGCGGTTTGCGGAACAGCGACCAGCCTTTGCTCAGATACATCGAATCGGTTTCTATCAGTATCGTCTGCACCGGCACCTGTGCATGATGCGAGATCAGGCCGATACTGCCCTTGAGCGGATTGATCGGGCACGAGGTGGTGCGGGTACCTTCCGGAAATAACAACAGATGGCTGCCGCAGTCAAAATCCCGGGTTGCCAGCTGCACCATGCGCCGCACCGGTTCATTGCGGATGTAGCGCGCCAGCCGGCTACCCGCACCGAGAAAAATATTGTTCATCAGCTCGGCTTTAAGCACGCAGGCAACATTCGGCAGGCGCGAAATCACCATCACTGCATCCAGCAGGCACGGATGATTGGGCGCAATAATCAGCGACGGTTCATTGCGCAGGGCATCCAGCGCCTCAAGGTCAAAGCTGAACCGGCGCGAGGCGCCAAGACTGGCGAGGTAAATTCGAAATACCGCCATGATGGCGTAACGCCCCAGCGCCCGTCCCCGGCGCTCGGACAGCAGCGGGTAAGCAATCAGCGCAATCGACGTCCATGCCAGGCACAGTATCCCCAGCCAGGCCAGGCCGAGATACAGCACCAGGTAATCGTAGCCATTCAGCAACACACGCAAGGCGGTGCGCATGA
>MERK01000054.1:405-8074 GCA_001770575.1 Betaproteobacteria bacterium RIFCSPLOWO2_12_FULL_64_23 | reverse complement strand
CGGCACCAGGGCGTCGCCGACTTCGACCGCGAGATCGCCGCGCGCCACCATGATGCCGTCGCAGGCAGACATGATGTCCTCCAGCGCCCCGGGCTCGACCGCCTCGGCGCGCTCGATCTTCGCGATCAGGAACGCTTCGCCGCCGGCGGCGCGCAGCAGCTCGCGTGCCATGTTCATGTCCGCGCTCGATTTTGGAAACGACACCGCGAGGAAGTCGACCTTGATCAGGGCGGCGGTGCGGATGTCCTGCATATCCTTGCCGGTGAGCGCCGGCGCGGTCAGCCCGCCGCCGCGGCGGTTGATGCCCTTGTTGTTCGACAACACGCCGCCGTGGCGCACGCGGCAGTGCACCTCGTTGCCCGCGACCCGCTCCACCTCGAATTCGATGCGGCCGTCGTCGAGCAGCAGCACGTCGCCCGCGCTCACATCGCGCGGCAGCTCTTTGTAGTCGAGGCCGGCGCGCCGCTCGTCGCCGAGTTCGCAGTCGGCATCGAGGATGAACGCATCGCCCGGCTTGAGCGTGATCTTGCCGTCCTTGAAGCGGCCGACGCGGATCTTCGGGCCCTGCAGATCGCCCATGATGCCCACGGTGCGGCCGGTCTTGCGGCAGATCTCGCGCACCACCTCGGCGCGCTGCAGGTGATCCTCAGCCGTGCCGTGCGAGAAATTGAGGCGCACGACGTCCACGCCCGCAAGGAACATGCGCTCGAGAGTTTCGGGATCGTTCGATGCGGGCCCGAGCGTGGCGACGATTTTGGTGCTGCGTAGCATGGCGGAACCAACCTTTTCTTCTTCGCGGGATTGCGCGCCAATCCGGGCGCTGTCCTCAGTTTATCACCGGCCGACACAGGCCGATCCCGGGTGTGGCGCGGACCCGGCCTACTTGCAGCGCAGGTTTGCGCTCGGCCGTTCCATCGGCCGGCTGCAATCGCGCTCTGCGATGGCGCGATCCTCGGCCAGCTGCGGCGGCTTGCGCCAGGCGGGGCCGTCGCTCCAGCGCAGGTAATTGTCATGGATGCCGGCCGCGATGACGCCGAGAAACAGCAGGCCGAAATAGGCGTTGGGGCGCAGCTCGGCATGAATCGCCGCCGAACCGTAGGAGCTGCCCGCGGCCGGCGCGCTGCCGCCCAGCGAGGGCGAATTGGTGCCGTGCAGGCCGATCGTGGTGCCGGCGCAGCCGGCGAGCAGGATGGCGGTGATCAGCGCGGCGATCGCCGATGCGAATTTCATGCTTACATTTTAGAGCTTATTGCGAAATGGGGGATCGAGACCTGCGGGGCGCCTCCCCTCATGCTCCCCTGAGCTGGGGCCGTTCCGGCAATTCCGCAACGGCCTCTCAGGCCCCCGGCGCGGCTAGCCGCTGTTGCGCAGGCCGGCGGTAAGCCCGTTGATGCTCAAGTGAATGCCGCGCCGGGTCAGCTCGTCGGTGTCGCCGGCGCGATAGCGGCGCAGCAATTCGATCTGCAGGTGGTTGAGCGGATCGAGATAGGGAATGCGGTTGCGGATGCTTTGCGCGAGTTCGGCATTATCGGCGAGCAGCGCCGGTTGCCCGGTGATCTGCAACAGATAGCGGATGGACTTGTTCAGTTCCGCGCCGATGCGCCCCAGCACGCGCTCGCGCAGCGCCGCATCCTGCAGCAATTCGGCGTAGCGCGCGGCGATCGACAGATCGGTCTTGGCGAGCACCATGTCCATATTGGACACGACGCTGCGGAAAAACGGCCAGCGCCGGTACATCTGCCTCAAGGTGTCCATGCCCTGCGGGTGCTCGGCGAGCCAGGCCTCGACGGCGCTGGCAAATCCGTACCAGCCCGGCAGCAGCACGCGGCACTGCGCCCAGCTGAACACCCAGGGAATTGCGCGCAGGTCTTCGATGCGCCAGGAAGTTTTGCGCGCGGCCGGGCGGCTGCCGATGTTGAGCTCGGCGATCTCGGCGATCGGCGTGGTCGTGCGGAAATACTCCACGAAACCGGGCGTGTCGTAGACCAGATGGCGATAGGCCCGGTACGCATGCGCGCTGAGCGAACTCATGACCTCCTCATAGCGCGGCGTCGCTGCGTCGGCGCTGTCCGCATGCAGCAGGCTCGCCTCCAGGGTGGCGGCGACCAGGGTTTCCAGGTTCTCGCGCCCCAGTTGCGCGTCGGAGTACTTGCTGGCGATGATCTCGCCCTGTTCGGTCATGCGCAGCATCGCGTCCACGCTGCCCGGCGGCTGCGCCAGGATGGCGGCATACGCAGGCCCGCCGCCGCGGCCGACCGAGCCGCCGCGCCCATGGAACAGGCGCAGGCGGATGCCGTGTTTGCGGAACACCTCGACCAGGTCCGCTTCGGCCTGGTACAGCGCCCAGTTGGCGCTGAGATAGCCGCCGTCCTTGTTGCTGTCGGAGTAGCCGAGCATGATCTCCTGCATGCATCCGCGCGCCTCCAGCCAGTGGTTGTAGGTATCGAGCGCGAACGCTGCGGACATGATGCTGCCGCAGCGGCCGAGGTCGGCTATGGTCTCGAACAGCGGAACGATGTTGAGCGCCAGCCGCGCCGGCGTGCCCGGCACGAGCAGCCCGACTTCCTTCAGCAGCAGGCCCACTTCGAGGAGGTCGCTTACCGAATCGCAATTGGAAATAATGTAATTCTGAATGGCGATGGCACCGAAGCGCGCGTGGATGTCCGCCGCCGCTTGCAGGATCTCGAGCTCGCCCGCCGCCGTCGCGCTGTAGTCCAAATGGCGCGAGTACAGCAGCCTCGCGCCGGCCAGCTCGCGCGTCAGCAAGTCCACGCGCTCGGGCTCGGTGAGCGCCGCATAATCGCCGTTCACGCCGGCAAGGCGCAGCAGTTCGGCCACCACCTGCTCGTGCACCGCCGAATTCTGGCGCAGGTCGAGCGAGGCGAGATGGAAACCGAACACCTCGACCGCGCGCGCGAGCGGCTGCAGCCGCCGCACGGCCAGCGCCGCGGAGCCGTGATTGGCGAGCGAGTGCGCGACGATGTCGAGCGCGGCGCGCAGTTCCGCGCTGGACCCGTAGGGCGCGCCCGCTGCATGCGGCTCGCGCGGGGGCACATAGCCGCAGAGCGCGCGCGCGCTCGCCGCCAGCCGCGCATAGATGCCTATCAGCGCGCGGCGGTAGGGCTCGTCCCTGCGGAACGGGGAATCATCGCCGGCGGCATCGGCCAGCGCCAGGAGCTCGGGCGTCACGCTCACCAGGCGCGCTGCAATCGAGAGTTCTCCGCCGAGCAGGTGTATCTGTTCCAGATAGTGCGCGAACGCCAGCCGCGCCTGGCGCTGCATCGCGGCGCGCAGCACTTCCGCGTCCACGTTGGGATTGCCGTCGCGGTCCCCGCCTATCCAGGAGCCCATGCGCAGCAGGACGGGCAAATGCCTGTCCGTGCCGGTGTACCCGGCCAGGCTGCGTTCCATTTCCGCATACAGCCGCGGAATCTGCTCGAGAAAGGTGTCGCGGTAATAGGCGAGGGCATTGTCGATTTCGTCCACCACACGCAGCTTGGTCAGGCGCAGCATCGCCGTCTGCCACAGTGTCAGGATCCAGGTGTAGAGTTCCTGCTCGAGTTCCGCCTGTTCAGCCGGCAGCAACTGCTCGCGGTCGCGCCGCTCGAGCAGGCGCGCGATCTCGCGCTCGCAGTCGAGCGTGCTCTTGCGTTGCACCTCCGTCGGATGCGCGGTCAGCACCGGGCTCACCAGCGCGCCGTCGAACCAGGACTGTAGCGCCGCCGCGCCCACGCCCGCCGCCTTCAGCTGCGCCAGGGTCCGCGCCAGGCTGCCCTCGCGCGGCGGCAGCCCCTGGCGCAGCCAGGCACGGCGTTTGCGTTTCTGCTGGCGGTCCTCGGCGATGTTGAGCAGATGCAGGAAGTAGCTGAATGCGCGCACCACATCCAGGCTCTGGCGCCGCGACAGGCCGTCGAGAATCCCGGCCAGCTCGGCGCGCACGGGGCCGGCCTCGCCCGGCTCGGCGCGGCGAAAGCGCACCGCAGTCTGGCGCACGTTCTCGATCAGCGCGTAACCGGCCTCCCCGGCGCGCTCCTGCAGCACGCGCCCGAGCAAGCGCCCCAGGAGGCGCACGTCTTCGCGCAGTTCGCCTTCGAGATCGGCATGCTCGCTCACCGTTGCGCCCGTTCGAGCACGCGATCCGCAACAAAGGGATTGGACGCGCGCTCCGCGCCGAAAGTCGAGGTCGGCCCGTGGCCGGGGATGAAGGTCACGTCGTCGCCCAGCGGCCACAGCTGCTCGCGGATGGAGCGGATGAGCGTGGCATGATCGCCGCGCGCCAGGTCGGTGCGCCCGATCGAACCGGCGAACAGCACATCGCCCACCAGCGCCAGGCGCTGTTCGGGGCTGAAAAAAATCACGTGGCCGGGGGTGTGGCCCGGGCAGTGGCGCACCTGCAGCTCGACCGCGCCAAAGCGCACGCTATCGCCGCCGGCCAGCCAGCGCGCCGGCGTGAACGAGCGCAATTGCGGGAAACCGAAATGCACGCCCTGCTGCGGCAGGCCGTCGATCAGGAAGCGGTCATCGAGATGCGGGCCTTCGATTGGCAGACCGAGTTGTTTCGACAGTTGCGCCGACCCGCCGCAGTGATCGATGTGGCCGTGAGTGAGCAGGATTTTCTCCAGCTCCACGCCCTGCTCCTCCACCGCTCCGAGGATGAGCTCCAGGTCGCCGCCCGGATCGACCACCGCGGCTTTATTGGTTCGTTCGCACACCAGCAGCGAGCAGTTCTGCTGGAACGGGGTGACTGGAATGATGGCGACTTTCATGCGACCTCGAAGAGACGGCGGACTCGCATGACCGCCAAACGGGATTCTACCCTTTCGGCCGGGGCGGCCGCGCAACGCCGGCGCCGGATCAGAGCATGGCCAGCGAACTTGCCCCCGTGGGCGGCGGAAACAATTGCTCGAGCTCGGCCAGCTGCGCCGCCGTCAACGCATGATCGAGCGCGCCCAGATTCTGTTTCAGCCGCTCGCGGCTGCCGGTCTTCGGAATCACGATCACGTCGTCGTTGGCAAGAAGCCAGGCGAGCGCGGCCTGCGCCGGCGTCATGCCGTGGCGCCCGGCGAAGCCGATCAGCTTGCGCTTGCGGGCGAGCCGCGCCTGCTCCAGCGGCGAATACGCCATCAGCGGCACGCGCCGCCGGCGCAGCCAGGGCAGCAGATCCCACTCGATGCCGCGTCGCGCGAGGTTGTAGAGCAGCTGGTTCGTCGCGACACCCGCGCCGCCCGGCAGCTGCCACAGCGCCTGCATGTCCGCGAGATCGAGATTGCTGACGCCGTAGTGCCGGATCTTGCCGGCCTGCTTGAGACGCATGAATGCCCGCAGTGTCTCCGCCAGCGGGACATTGCCGCGCCAGTGCAATAGATACAAATCGATCCGGTCGGTGTTCAGCCGGCGCAGGCTGCGCTCGCATGCGGCCGGCAGCTTCTTCGCCGACGCATTGTGCGGATACACCTTGCTCACCAGGAACACCTCGTCGCGCCGGCCCGCAATCGCCTCCGCGATGAGTTGCTCCGAGCGGCCGTTGCCGTACATCTCCGCGGTGTCGATCAGCGCAGCGCCTGAGTCCAGGCCCAGCCGCAGCGTCGCGATTTCCTCCGCGCGCGTGGCCGCGTTGTCGCCGATGTTCCAGCCGCCCAGGCCGAAGGCAGGGACGCGCTCGCCGCAAGGGAGGGTGACGGTTTTCATGCGCTGCTCACATGCAGATCGACAATTGCACTGAGCGTGGAACTGCCTTTCGATGGTCAGGCCGTGATGAAGCCTGGCAGCGTGGACGCTTTTGCATCAAAGGTTGCCGTTGCCCGACATCCCAATCTTCGATTCCGAGCATCAGCGCGACAATTGCCCAACTGGAACGCTCTTTCGGCCCTTCTTCTTCAGGATGCCCGCAAGCTTATTGACACTCTTGTTCTTCACCCGCATGACTACGGTGGCATCAGGCATCAGCGTGAAGGTCATCCGGTCCCCCGGCTTCATGCCCAGATTATCCCTGATTTCCTTGGGAATCGTCGTTTGGCCCTTGCTCCTAAGTGTGGCATCGGTCGGCATCGCAAACTCCTCTGATCTTCACGAAACAAAGCATATTAAGGACTACGGAAAAAGGCAATTTGCCGGCGCGTCGCTACCTGGTAATGTGCTATCCGGTGGGTGTGCCTGCCCGTCTGCTCGCGGCCCTTCATTGTTTGTCTCCGCGACCGAGGTATATGCGGGCAATCGGTCAAGGCCATTTCTCTTGCCTGGTCGGCCGGAAGCGACCCTAACCGGTCACCGATGAAAAACGACAGCGGACCTTTGCGGCGAACGCTGAAAGATGAAGCCGCCGCCCGCAACGTGAAATTCATTCTTTGCGTTTAGGCGGCGGGAACGCAGCGATTGCGGTCAGTGATTGTGCGCTGTTGAGCGTCGACACCCGGCTCCAAATTAGATCGGCAACCCGTCCCCGATAGTGCCTAGTGCGACCCACGGATCCTTGCACCCTTTGCTTAACTGCCCTATGGAAAAGATCGGACGAGGGGAGGTAAGCACCGTATCGATCTTTGAATTGAACGCTTGACGGAGTTCCGCCGTCTGGCGGTATTGATTTTGTACCGGCTGACGCTCACATGTGGAGTCGTCTTTCTTTTCCGCAAGAACAATAAGGATCATATGTACGTCGGGTCCCGGCCCCTTCGGCAGGACCCCACTGTTTTCCGCCGGCCAATTGTAATAATGCAAATACCATGGTCCAAATGCCAGATCGTTCGCAGTGGTAAAAAGGGCCAGGTGGACTTTGACATCGGCAAAACCATTGGTCACATAATAGTCAAAAAACCATCCCGGCGAATAGATCAGATATGGACCGTTGAATGGTGTCGCATGCTCGATATGCAGAATACGACCGCCTCGTTTGAGCATTTTAGACATATTGATTAAGGCGGTACCTGGATTAAACATATTGTCTAAGCAGCTGCCGTTGTAGATAAAATCGAATTGCTCGTAAAGAGACTGGTCAACCGGCGTTCCAAGATCGTGAACAATATCTGCACCTTCGTAATCTGTAACGTCCAGGAACTTCGTAGACTCAAAACCCAATGCCTCCATCAAACAGCGGTCAGAAATGCAATGAAGCTTCTTTCCAGCATCTGTGTCGGTATCCAACTCAATTGTGAAATTGGCCGGTAAGATTATGTTGTCCCTTGTCACCAAATGATTGAAGGTCCGCTCGGTAAGATAAGTAGTCTGACGCCCTATTAACAGAGCTTCTCCGTCAAATTTTCTATACCTGCGCTCTGACAGAAGCAGTTCGACCAGCGGTAACGGCAGGCCCATTCATACCCCCCAAGACCAAGTATTCGAGGAAAACCACGTAAGAATATTGAATTCGCGACTTCCAAAGGACCGATTGTAGGGGCTATGGCGCAGCACCGCTTGTCCAATGTCGGCTATGGAGCAACACCCCCAGTGGCGGGTTGTGGCCGAAACCGGCTGGTCCCGCCTCCGCCGCACCATGGCTTAAACCAGGCATATGTGCCGAGCCCGCCGGTCGCCCGGCGGCTAACGCAACGCAGCGTTCAACTTCTCCAGCACCCCGGCGCCGGGGCAAAGCTCCTTTGCACCAAGCTGGTTGAACGGCGTGTCCACGGTATTGAGGTGGGCGTGCAGGTCTTCCGCGTCGGGAAGGACATAGAGC
>MERK01000054.1:0-384 GCA_001770575.1 Betaproteobacteria bacterium RIFCSPLOWO2_12_FULL_64_23 | reverse complement strand
AAGGACATAGAGCAGCCCGGTGACGAGTTCGCCCTTGGCCTGGTGCTCGGCGATGTAGTTGAGCGCCTTGACCCGGTCGAGCGGGTCGTACTCGGGGCGGGTCTTGCGCAGGCGCAGAATGGAGCCGTCGTGCTGCGCCACGTCGATCACCGCGCCCTCGCCGTAATCGACGCTGATCGCCTCGCGCGTCGGCCAGAAGTCGAGCCGGTTGACGCTCTCGTTGTGCTCGCGCACGTAGTCGTAGCTCTTGGTGCTGCCCTCGTGGTTGTTGAACGCGACGCAGGGGCTGATGATGTCGATGAAGGCCGCGCCCTGATGGGCGATCGCGCCCTTGACGAGCGGCACGAGTTGTTTCTTGTCGCCGGAGAAGCCGCGCCCGACGTA
>MERK01000053.1 GCA_001770575.1 Betaproteobacteria bacterium RIFCSPLOWO2_12_FULL_64_23 | reverse complement strand
GGCGAAGGCCGGGTTTACGGTGGCGGTTTGAACAAGATTGAGCCGAGCGAACTGGCACGCATTTCCGCAGCATCGTTCGTCGAGCTTTGGCCGGAGCTCAGGTCCGATGTGCAGCCACAACGAGAACTCTTCGCCTAAGCCCGGGGTAGCCTTGCGTGATGAGGTCGCTATCCAAAACGTGTTCACAAGATGACGAATCTGACCAACTGCTCCAGAGCGCGGCACCTTAGGCCTGACGCGACATGAACGTTCCCCCAGGCTTCAAGCCCTTGTTCCGAACCAGTCCGGTACTGGACCTGATCGGCCCGCTTTACGCTCTCGGTGAAGGCGAGAATCTGGTGCTCGGTCTGAGGGCGGAGGCGAAACACTGCAATGCGCGCGGCACGGTGCACGGCGGCATGCTTGCGACGCTGGCCGACGTCGCCCTGGGCTACACCATGGCGTTTTCGTCCGAGCCCCCCGCAGGCCTGGTCACGGCCAACCTGTCTCTGGACTTTGCCGGTACGGCGCAAGTCGGCGATTGGCTGGAAACGCATGTCGACATTCAAAAGCAGGGCAGCCGCCTGTCGTTCGCGAACTGCTATATTTTCGTCGGGGAGCAGCGGATCGTTCGTGCCAGTGCGGTGTTCCTCGTCGCGGGCCCGATCGATGCGAAAGCGCGGCTCGAATAACGCAGCGTTGCTGCAAGCGGCCGAATCGATTGCCAGGACTTGCGCGCCATGAACGAGGTCGCCATCGCCGGCTATGTTCCGGGAGCCATAGGCCGGGTGGCAGAGTTGCACGCAAGGTATTACAGCAAGGCCTGGGATTTCGGACTCTACTTCGAAGCCAAAGTTGCGACCGAACTGTCGCAGTTCCTGCGCCGCTTCGACCCCGGGAGAGACGGCTTCTGGACAGCCAGTCAGAACGGGCGTGTCGAAGGATCGATTGCCATCGATAGCGCCCACGCAGACACGGACGGCGCGCATTTGCGCTGGTTCATCCTCTCCGACGCGCTGCGCGGCGTGGGGATCGGCAATCGTTTGATGCAGGAAGCCGTAGGTTTCTGTAGGGAACGGGAATACTCCCGCGTCTTTCTCTGGACGTTCCAGGGGCTGGATCCAGCCCGTCACTTGTACGAAAAATTCGGATTCCGGCTGGCGCAGGAGATCGAAGCAGAGCAGTGGGGAAAACGTGTCCTGGAACAACGCTACGTTCTCGATCTCGCATGACCGTGCGGTCCCAGCCTGCGCTCCTGCCGCCTACTCGACGATCTTGTTCAGCGGCAGTTCGATGATGCCGCGCGCGCCCGCGGCGTAAAGCCGGGGAATCAGCTCCCGCACCTTTTTTTCTTCGACCACGGTGCTGAGTTCGACCCAGTCCGGGTCGGCCAGCGTGGAAACCGTCGGCGTCGCCAGCGCCGGCAGGATTTTCAGCACCGCATCGACTTTCTCCCGCGGCAGGTTCATCGACAGCAGCACGCGTGTTGCGGCGGCAATCGCGCCCTTGAGCAGCATCAGCAGGCAGTCGATTTTCGCGCTTTTCCAGCTGTCCTTGAGTGCGTCGTGGCAGCCGATGAAGCGCGGCGTGCTCTCCAGCACCACGTGCATGATCTTGAGATTGTTGGCTCGCAGCGAGGCGCCGGTCTCGGACACGTCCACGATCGCGTCGGCCAGGATCGGCGGCTTGACCTCGGTCGCGCCCCAGGAGAACTCTACATTCGCCTGCACGCCGTGCTGCGCCAGGAAGCGCCGGGTCATGCCCACCGCCTCGGTGGCGATGCGGCGGCCCTCGAGGTCCTTCACGCTGTGGAACGGGGAGTCGTCCTTGGATGCCATCACCCAGCGCACCGGCCCGTAGTTCGGCCAGGGCGCGCGCAGATCGGCGATCTCGGCCACGTCGACGTCGGTCTCCAGGATCCAGTCGAGGCCGGTGATGGCGCAGTCCAGGATTCCCTGGCCGACGTAACGGGACATTTCCTGCGGCCGGATCAGGATGCACTCTATCTCCGGGTCGTCGATGCCGGGGTAGTAGGAGCGGCCGGAGATGCGCAGGTCGTAGCCGGCGCGGATGAACAGCTTCTGCGTGGTCTCCTGCAGGCTGCCTTTCGGTATGCCCAGGCGCAGCCGCTGCGAATTCGTGTTCACGTCTATTGTGCCTTCTGCGAAAGTCGGTTTGTTCTTATGCGCCGCAGCGCCCAGCTTACCCCAAACGCATCCGGGCAGCGGCCCAAGCTTGCGCTTGCGACGACCCAGGTGAGCGCGCGCGATTTTTTAGCCGGCGCAGAAAATATCGCGGTAGGCGGTATATACGGATGCGATCAGCACCGGGATCAGAACCAGATAACCCAGGCCGAGCGGGATCGCGGCGATCATGCCGAAAACCAGCATCACCACGCCGTAGACCAGGAAAGGTACCCAGTTCCTGAGGCAGGCGAAGAAGCTCGCCTGGAGCGCCGCCACCGGGGCGACGTCGTGCAAAACGATCAGCGCCGGTGCAAACCAGGTCGCCATGTACAGCGGCACCGACAGGCCCGCCACCAGCAGCATCGCGATCAGCATCGACAGGATGGATAGGCCCGCGCCGGGCGTTCCGCCGCGCATCATGGCCATGAACACGCCGCCGCCGACCACGGCCATGACCGCCAGTCCAATGACCACCCAGCCCACCACGTTGAACACACCCACCAGTACCAGGTCGCCGGTCTTCTGCTTGAAGCCGGCGAACAGGTGGCTGATCTCGAGCGTGCCGCTCTGGTCCAGTGCCTTGCAGCCGAGCATCAGGCCGGCGCCGAAAATGGGAAACAGCAGGGCGTTGGCCAGAGAACCGAGGAGCGGGATCATGCTGATGGCGATGAACAGAATGCCCAGCACGACAGCGGCCAGGATCCATATGCCGGGCTGCTTGCGGAACAGGGCGAAGGCTTCGACGATCCAGTCCCAGCCGCGGCCGGCTGGGACCGTGCGACCTTCGGCATGGAAATTCCCGGTCTGCGACTGGGGTGTGGCGTGAAAATCGGTGTCGGTCATAGCGGTCTCCCCGGTTGGATGCAGCCTGGCCGAATGTCCGGCCCGGTTGAAATTCGGCAGGTGACGCCAAGTCTATGCCGCTTGCGCCGCGGGCTCAAGGATTACGTTGGCGCAATATTCTGCGATCATGGGCGGGCGTGGCGTGCCGCGATCGGCAACCAAAGAACCAAATGCGCGCCCACGGAGAAGCGGATGAACCTGGGCGAAATCGAGCAGTCATTGCGGGAAGCGGGACTCACCCCGCGCGGCGCGTTTCATCCCGCCGCGGGCGATGACCTGCCGCCGCTGGCGGCGCAGACGCCCGCGCGCACCCTGGTCCTGGCCGGCCATGCCGGGCCGCGGATGTGGCGCGCCTTCGATGCCGCGCGCGCCGGCGGCGCGATGACTCTGGATGAGTGGTCCGCGCGTGTCCTGAGCGAACTTGCGGCAAGGCTGGGCGCGCGCGCGGTATTTCCGTTCGAGCGTCCGTATCTGCCGTTCCAGCGCTGGGCCCTGCGCGCCGAAGCCTGCCACCCGTCGCCCCTCGGCCTTTTGATCCATCCGGACTACGGCCTGTGGCACGGCTATCGCGGCGCGCTGTTGTTCGCCGCGGCGATCGCGCTGCCGCCGCCCGAGCGCCGCGCCAGCCCCTGCGCGAGCTGCGCCGATCGCCCCTGCCTCTCGGCTTGTCCGGCAGGCGCGTTCGACGCCGCGGGCTATGACATTGCGGCCTGCGCGCGCCATCTTGCATGCATGCCGGAACCGGCCTGCATGGATAGCGGCTGTCTCGCGCGCCAGGCCTGCCCCGTCGGCCGCGACTACCGCTATGCGCCGGCGCAGGCGCGTTTTCACATGCAGGCATTCCGCCTCAACCATGTGCAAGCCGGCGATCGGAAAGCCGGCAAAACGCAACGCACATGAACCCTCGCTCGCGCTGCGCGAATCGGTAGAATGTGCTCCGATGCGCAAACTCGTTATTCTTTTGCTCGCCTTGCTCGTTGCCCCCGCTTGGGCGCAACACGCGCCGTTGTTCGAAGCGGTGGCGGCGGGCCGCCTCGAGCAGGTGGTGCAGCTGATCGGCGCCGGGGCAACCGTCAACGCGCGCAACAACGATGGCGAAACGCCGCTCTACGCGGCAGCGGAGGCGGGCCATGGCGCCGTCGTGAGTTTTCTGCTGGGCAAGGGCGCGGATGTGAACATCCCCACCAAGAACGGCGAGACGGTGCTGCATGCGGCGGCCCTGACCGGCGATGCCGCCCTGATCACACTGCTGCTGGATCGCGGCGCCGAACCGGACCGCGCCAACCGCGACGGCGAGCGGCCGCTGTTCTGGGCGGCGCTGGCCGGAATGGGCCGGGCGGCGCAGCTCCTGCTCGAGCGCGGCGCCGACGTCAACGCGGTGGATGCGCAGGGCAACAGCGCACTTCACGGGGCTGTGGACGCCGGGCACGAAACCATTGCATGGCTGCTGTTGGACCAGGGCGCCAAGCGGGCCCTGCGCAACAGTGCCGGCGATACCGCCCTGGATATCGCGCGGCGGCGCGACCATGGCGAAATCGTGAAGCTGCTGCAATCCCGCTGATCCTTGTGACCTGCCTTGAATATGCACCAGGTTCGCGCAGACCGGATGGATGCATTCTGCCGGGGCCTGGCCTGCGGCGCAATCGCAGCGACGTGGTGCCGAGCGTTTCATGGCAGAATGCCCGCCTATGAACGACATCACCCAATTGCATCTGCACGTCGGCCAGGAGGTCGGTGTTTCGCCCTGGTTCCAGGTCGGCCAGGAGCGCATCGACCGATTCGCCAGCGCCATCGTCGATCCGCAGTGGATCCACATCGACCCGGAGCGGGCCAGGCGCGAGTCGCCCTACGGCGGCACTGTCGCGCACGGCTTTCTCACCCTGTCCTTGCTGTCGCATCTGCTGGAGAGCACGGTCGACGTAAGCCGCATGAAAATGGGCGTCAACTACGGGCTGAATCGGGTGCGCTTCACCGATGCCGTGCCGGCCGGCTCGCGCATCCGCGCGCGCTTTGTGCTCAGCAAATTCGAACACATCAGGGGCGGGAACCAGCTCACCTGGGGCGTGACCGTGGAGCGCGAGGGATCGGGCAAGCCGGTTTGCGTGGCGGAGTGGTTGACGCGGCAATACGGCTGAGACCGGCCGGGGAAAACCGCAGCGCGTCGCGCGCGAGGCCCGAGCGCAGGAGGAGCACCATGCAGGATCGTCACTGTACGCACTGGCCGGCGTGCGCGACGCCAGTATCATGAACCGCAGTCGACACTGCGCAAGCTGAACCATGGAACTGAAAGACGCAGTGTGTATCGTCACCGGCTCCGCCAGCGGCATGCACATGGGCCTGATCCCGCCGAAGTTGTAAGGGACTGCCCGTGCAAAAAGCCTGCGCGGGCTGTTTGGAGGCTCGTGCCGGCGATGCGCGGCATTGGCAAGATTGATTACCGGTGAGGCTTCGATGAAATCAAACAAGCTCGGTGAAAGCGAACTGCGCGTATCCGAAATCGGCCTCGGCAGCATGACCTGGGGCGAGCAGAACAGCGAGCGCGACGCGCACCTGCAACTGGATTTCGCTCTCGATCACGGCATCAATTTCATCGACACCGCGGAAATGTATCCGGTGCCGCCGAGCGCGCGCACCTACGCGCGCACCGAGACCTACCTGGGTCCGTGGCTGGCGCGGCAAAAGCGCGACCGGTTGGTGGTCGCGAGCAAGGTCGCGGGGCCGGGGCGGCGCGACTGGGTGCGCGGCGGGCGCACCGAGCTCACGCGTGAGAACATCACCGCGGCGCTTAACGACAGCCTGGCGCGACTGAAGACGGATTATCTCGACCTGTACCAGATTCACTGGCCGGGGCGCAACGTGCCGATGTTCGGCGTCACCCGCTTCGATCCGGCAAAGGAGACGCCGGTGGTGCCGATTCTCGAGCAGATCGAGACCATGGCCGGACTGATCGCGGCGGGCAAGATCCGCCATTACGGACTGTCGAACGAAACCACCTGGGGCGTATGCGAGTTCGTGCGCCTGGCGCGCGCGCACGGCTTGCCGCCGCCGCTTACGATCCAGAACTGCTACAGCCTGGTGAACCGCATGTTCGACGGCGATCTGGCCGAGGCGAGTTTTCGCGAGCGGGTGCCGCTGCTCGCCTACAGCCCGCTCGCCATGGGCATGCTCACCGGCAAGTTCTGCGGCGGCGCGATGCCGCCGCGCACGCGCCTGGGTCGCTACGCCGACTTCGGCGAGCGCTATAAGCGCGAACTGGTGCGCGCGGCCGCCGACGAATACTGCCGGCTCGCGCAAAGCCGCGGCTTGAGCCCGACGGAGATGGCGATGGCCTTCGTGCGCACGCGCTGGTTCGTCGCCTCGACCCTGGTCGGCGCAACCGACCTGGCGCAGTTGAAGCAGAACATCGACAGCGTCAAGGTCGAGCTCGATGCTGACACGCTGGCCGGCATCGACGCCATCCACCGGCGCTATCCCAACCCCTCGGCCTAAGCTTGAACTTTGCCGGCGCGGGCCCCATGTAGAATGCGCCCATGCTGGAACTGTCCACCTTGCTTGTCCTGGCTGCGCTCGTCTGGCTGTGGTTCGACAGCATGCGTGCGCGCGAGCGCGCGCTGGCATCGGGCAAGCGCGCGTGCGAGCGCGACGGCCTGATGTTCCTCGACGAAACGGTAGAGTGCGTCGCGCTCGGCTTCGCGCGCGATGCCGACGGGCGCATGGCGCTGCGCCGCACTTATGGCTTCGAATTCAGCGATACCGGAAACAACCGCCGCAGCGGCAGCATCGTCATGCTCGGCGGCGAGGTGGAGTCGCTCTACACCGAACCCTTTCTGATCCAATGAGCAAATGGGTCGAGGGAACGGTGGTGGCGCAAAAGCACTGGGCGGGGCTGCTGTATTCGCTCCAGGTCGAGGCCGATGTTGCGCCGTTCCAGGCCGGCCAGTTCACCAAGCTGGCGCTGGCCGTCGACGGCGAGATCATGGGGCGCCCTTATTCCTTCGTCAACGCGCCCGCGGCGCGGCCGCACGAGTTCTATTACGTGGTGCTGCCCGATCACCCGCTGACGCCGCACCTGTGCAAACTCGAAGCCGGCGACGCCGTCTATCTGGCGCCGCAGGCGGCGGGATTCCTTACCCTGGCCGAAGTGCCGGCCGGCGAGCATTTGTGGCTGCTCGCCACCGGCACCGCGCTCGGCCCGTTTCTGTCCATCCTCGGGACCGAGGTGCCGTGGCAGCGTTTCGAGCGCGTGGTGCTGGTGCATGCGGTGCGCCGCGCGCAGGAGCTGAGCTACCAGGAGCAGATCGGGTCGCTGCTCGCGCGCCATGCCGGGCGATTCGTGTTCGTGCCCGTCGTCAGCCGCGAACACTGCGATTTCGCCCTCGACGGGCGCATCCCAATGGCGATCGAAGACGGGAGGCTGGAAGCCCGGGCCGGCATCAAACTGGCAGCGCAGTCGTCGCGCTTGATGGTGTGCGGCAATCCGGCGATGGTGGCCGACACCGTGCATGCGCTGCAGCAGCGCGGCCTGAAGAAGCACCGCCGGCGCGATCCGGGGCAGATCAGCGTGGAAAATTACTGGTAAGCACGCATGCTGCGACGTTTGTGCAAATTGGCCTTCCTGTTGCTGGTCCTGGCCGGGCTCGCCGGCTGCAGCGGCACGCGCCTCGCCTACAACAATGCCGATATCGTCGTGCGCTGGATGGCAAACGACCATTTCTGGTTCGAGGCCGCGCAGGAGGAGGATTTCAAGGCGCGTCTGGCGCGCTTCCACGCCTGGCACCGCAGCGAGGAGTTGCCGCGCTACAGCGCCCTGATGACCGAAGCGGGCGACAAGCTCGCCGACGGGCTCACGGCGCGCGAACTCCTCTGGGCCTGGGACAGCGTCAAGACGCGCTATCGCCGCATGGCGGCGCAGGCCGCGCCGGAACTGGCGGCGGTCCTGGTCACGCTGACGCAGGCCCAGTTCGATCGGCTGGACAAGAAGTTCGCCGAGTCCGACGCCGAGTACGCCAAGAAACACCTCAAGGGCGGCGAGGCGGAGCAGCGCGAGCGGCGCGACAAGCGCAACCTCGAGCTGATGCGCGAATGGTTCGGCGATCTGTCCGGCGAGCAGGAGGCGCAGCTCAAGAGCGCAAGTGCCAGGTTGCCGCTGTTGTACGATTTGCGCCTGCAGAATCGGCAGCGGCGGCAGGGCGAATTCGTTGCCCTGCTGAAGGCATACCGCAGTGCCGCGGAACTCGAACCCGGGCTGAAGCACTGGCTGACCGAATGGGAGGAGGGCGCGTCGCCCGAGTACCGGCGCCTGTCGGAGCTGCATCGGCAGCTGTATATCCAGATGCTGCTGGAACTGGACCGCGGCCTTGCGCCGGCGCAGCGCGTCCATGCCGCGACGCGCCTCAACGAATACGCGGAAATGTTCAAGGCGCTGGCCGGGCAAAGCACGCTGGCGCGGTCGGGTTCGTGAACGCAGCAGGCGCGAGATGAGCCGCGACATCCTGCATTTTTCGCATGCCAACGGCTTTCCCGCCGCCTGCTATCGCAAGTTCTTGGGCTATCTGGAGCCCGATTTTCGCATCAGCAGCATCAACTGCATCGGCCACGACCCGGACTATCCTGTGACCGAGGGCTGGCCTCATCTGGTGGCGCAGCTGATCGACCATCTGTCCACGCACTGCCGCGCGCCGGTGGTGGGCGTGGGGCATTCGCTCGGCGGCTATCTCACCTTCATGGCGGCGGTGCAGCGCCCGGAGCTGTTCAAGTGCATCATCCTGCTCGATGCGCCCATCATCGGCTATTTCAAGGGTACGGCGTTCGGCATGCTCAAGCGTCTGGGCCTGGCCGATCGCATCACCCCTGCCCACGCCACGCGCGAGCGGCGGCGCGACTGGCCCTCGGTGGAGGACATGGTCGCCCATTTCCACCGCAGGAAGATCTTCCGCCATTTCGATGCCGACTGCCTGCACGATTACGCCGCGCTCGGCACCAGCGCGGAAAGCGGCCGCGTGCGCCTGCTGTTCGACCCGGAAATCGAGTACCAGATCTACCGCAGCGTCCCGCACGACATGGTCTATTACTGCAACCGCCTCAGGCTGCCGGCCGGTTTCATCGGTGGGCGCCACTCGAACGAACTGCGCCGGGTGGGTCTGGCGCACACACGCCGCAGTTTTCGCGTCAAGCGCATCGAAGGCGGGCACCTGTTCCCGTTCGAGCGGCCGCAGGCCGCGGCAGAGGCGGTGCGCCAGCTTGCGGCCGAGCTGCTGGCCGCCTGAAGCGCGTCAAATCATGTTTTTGCGCGCAATGCCGATGACGCAGAAACGACAAGGGCAGCTCGAGGCCGCCCTTGTCGTTTGCAGCAGACGGGACTTTACCTCAGGTGCTTGCTGACCAGTTTGGTCATCTCGAACATCGACACCTGCTTCTTGCCGCCGAACACGTCTTTCAGCTTGTCGTCGGCGTTGATGTTGCGCCGGTTCTTGGCGTCTTGCAGCTTGTTCTTCTTGATATAGGCCCAGATTTTCTTGGTCACTTCAGTGCGGGGCATCGGGCCCGCGCCGATCACCGCGCCGAGCGAGGCGCTCGGGGTCATCGGTTTCATGAACGCCGCATTTGGCTTGCGCTTGACTTTTGCCTTGACCGTTTTCTTGCTTGCGGTTTTCTTGCTTGCGGTTTTCTTGCTTGCTGCCTTTTTCTTTGTGGCCATGAGTTTCCTCTCCTAAGGTGATTGACGGCGACTACGCTTGCTCTCGTGCGGAACACGCAGCGGCAGAATGAATCAGCCTGTGGAATTTGTCAATCGGTATCGTGCGCCGGCGTAGCGGGGGGGCGACGCCAGTTTTCCGTGGTGCGTTCGCGCCCCGTCTTCTATAATCCGGCCTGTCCCATAGCCGATCCCTGCGCCGCGCCCGGAACCATCCGGGGGCGCAATGCCGCCCCTCTCATGGAAAACGCCAAGAAAAACGTCGCTTTGCTCGCCGGCTGCCAGGCGATGCTGTTCACCAACAATGTCACCTTGATTTCCCTGGCGGCGCTGGCCGGATTCTCGCTTGCCGACAACAAGATGCTGTCCACGCTGCCCGCCACCGCCTACGTCGTCGGCGCGGCGCTGACCACGCTGCCGGCCTCGTTCTTCATGAAGCGCTTCGGCCGCCGGACCGGCTTCCAGGTCGGCACTTCGATGGGCATCGTCGGCGCCGCCGTCTGCTGCCTCGCCCTGTGGCTGCACAGCTTCTGGCTGTTGTGCGCCGGCGTGCTGGTGCTGGGGGTCTACAACGCCTTCGGCCAGTATTACCGCTTCGCCGCCGCCGATTCGGCCAGTTACGATTTCAAGGCCAAGGCGATCTCGCTGGTGCTGACCGGGGGGCTCGCCGGCGGCATCATCGCGCCGGAGCTGAGCAAGCACACCACGGATATGTTCGCCGTGCCCTTTCTCGGCGCCTATGCCTCGTTGATCCTGTTCTGCCTCATCACCATGGTGCTGCTCGCGTTCATCCGCATTCCCCCGCCCAGCCTGGCCGAGCGCCACGAGCCGGTGCGGCCGCTGGCGCAGATCATGGCCCAGCCGGCGTTCATCGTCGCCGTGACCGGCTCGGCCCTGGGTTACGGCGTAATGAGCCTGCTGATGACGGCAACACCGCTGGCGATGGGGCTGTGCGGCCATGCCTACAGCTCGACGGCGCTGGTGATCGAATGGCACGTGATCGGCATGTTTGCGCCCTCGTTTTTCACCGGCTCCCTGATCAAGCGTTTCGGCGTGCTCGGCGTCATGCTCGCCGGCGTGGCGCTGGAGGCGCTGTGCGTGGGCGTTGCCCTGTCCGGGGTGCTGGTCGCCAATTTCTGGTGGGCGCTGGTGCTGCTGGGCGTAGGCTGGAATTTTCTCTATGTGGGCGGCACCACCCTGCTTACCGAGTGCTACCGCGTGTCGGAGAAGGCCAAGGCCCAGGGCATGCACGACTTTCTGGTGTTTCTGACCACCGCAACGTCTTCCTTCTCCTCCGGCCTGTTGATGCACCGCAACGGCTGGGAGATGCTCAACTACGCCGCGCTGCCGGTACTCGCCGTGATCTGCGCGGCGCTCGCCTGGCTCGCGCTGCGGCGGCGCGCTGCCGCCGCGGTGTGAAGCGGGAACCGGCGTTTTCGTGAAAGGGGTGCCATGCCAGTCGATCCGCAAATGCAGAGTGTGATCGGGCGCGTAAACAACTCAGCCTTGCCGCAATACTGCACGGTGAGCGCGGTAGAGGCGCGCCGGTTGTACAAGGAAACGCGCGCCGCCTTGAGCCCGCCCGTCCCCGAGGTGGAAGCGGTGCGCGACCTCGCGGCGAGCGGCCCGGCGGGGCCGATTTCGCTGCGACTGTACCGCGGCCTGGGTACGACAGCGGGCGCGCCGCTGCCGCTGCTGGTCTATTTTCATGGGGGCGGCTGGACCATAGGCGATCTGGATACGCACGACATCGTCTGCCGCACGCTCGCCAACAACGCGCGCTGCGCGGTCATTGCGGTCGATTACCGCATGGGACCGGAGCACAAGTTTCCCGCGGCGGTGGAGGACTGCGTCGCCGCGACGCGCTGGGTGGCCGGGCAGGCGGCAGCGCTCGGCATCGATGCCGCGCGCATAGCCGTGGGCGGGGACAGCGCCGGCGGCAATCTGGCTGCGGTGGTGGCTATCATGCTGCGCGATGCCGGGGGGCCGCCCCTGGTGTTCCAGGCGCTGGTGTATCCCGCAACCGACCAGCGCCTGGATTCGGCTTCGCACGCCAGCTTCGGCGAAGGCTATCTGCTCACGCGCAACAACATGCTCTGGTTTCGCGACAACTACCTCTCGCCCGGGGACTACGACGACTGGCGCGCGTCCCCGATCCGTGCCGCAGGTCTTGCGCGCCTGCCGCCGGCGCATATCATCACCGCCGGTTACGATCCGCTGCTGGACGAGGGCCGCGCTTATTCCGACCGGCTGGTCGCCGCCGGGGTGCCGGTGCTGTACGAATGTTTCGAGGGCATGGCGCATGGCTTTCTCACCATGGGGGGCGTGGTCGCCGCGGCCAACCACGCTTTGTACCGCCTCGGGCAGAGCCTGGCGCAGGCGTTCAGGCCGGCGCGTGCCTGAAGCCGCGCCGCCTGCCAGGGTGTCGCTCTGATGCGCGCGCTGCATCGCGCTTTCGATGTTCTCGGGCAGCACGCCGCGCTGTTCCTGGCCGGCGGGGTGCTGCTCGGCCTCGCCGCGCCGCCGCTCGCCGCGCTCGCCCGCCCGCTGCTGATCCCCGGCCTGCTGATTCCGCTGGTGATCGCGCTGTTGCGGCTCGACTGGGACGCGCTCGCGGCGTACGCGCGGCGCCCCGGCCTGGTGGCGTCGATCAGCGCCGGGCTGTTGCTCGCCTCGCCGCTGCTGATGTGGCTGGTGCTCCAGGTCCTCAACCTGCCGCCGGCCCTGGTGCAGGGGCTGACGCTGATGGCGGCGGCTTCGCCCATCGTGTCCGCCGCGGCGATCAGTCTGATCCTCGGACTGGACGCCGCGCTCGCGGTGGTCGTGATCGTCATCACCACCGCGTTGATGCCGTTCTCGCTGCCGACGGTGGCGTTGTGGCTGCTTGGCCTCGAGATCGACATCGATCTTCCCACGTTCATGCTGCGCCTCGGGCTGATGGTGGGCGGCGCCTTTGCCGCGGCGCTCGCGCTGCGGCGCCTGGTGCCGCGGCAAGAACTGGAAGCCAATGCGCGCATGCTCGACGGCGTCTCGGTGGCGACGCTGGTGATGTTCGCCCTTGCGATCATGGACGGCGTCACCGCGGTGGCGCTCGCGCGGCCCGGCTACGTGCTGCTGGTCACGTTGGCCGCCTTCTGCGCCAACATCGCGCTGCAGTGCCTGGGCACGCTGGCCGCGCTCAGGCTCGGCATGCGCTCCGCCATCACCGTCGGCCTGATGACCGGCAACTGCAACATGGGCCTGGTATTGGTGGCGCTCGCCGACAAGGCCGATTTCGACGTCATCGTGTTTTTCGCCATGGCGCAGATCCCCATGTACATGCTGCCGGCG
>MERK01000052.1 GCA_001770575.1 Betaproteobacteria bacterium RIFCSPLOWO2_12_FULL_64_23 | reverse complement strand
CAAACGGCACTCCTCGCGCCTTGCGCTGCATCCCAAATTACCCCCGTCGCGCTCATGTGCTGAATGTCAACAGGCCCTAGGTGCTTGGGGTAGCCTCAGCGCATTTCGGCCTTCTGACCTCAGGTGTGAACAAGTTCCTTCAATCTGACGCAATCAGCTGATTAAACTGCGGATATACTTTGATTCTCCTTGCACTCGTCCGTTACCTTTCCAATACAACCGGGAGCCAAACATGGGCAAGACCAAAAGCACGACAATCCTCGTTTTCGTTTGCTGCGCTGCCATTCTGGGCTTTGCAGGACCGGTCTTCGCATACGAAGCAGGAATGGTCAAGACCGTACGGGGGCAGGTACGAATCGAGCGTGATGGCGGCACGCTGGAAGCCAGGGTCGGGGATGCGGTTCATGAAAGAGATCGGGTAATAGTCCAGGACGCCAGCAGCGTTGGCATCAGCATGAGCGATGAAACGTTGCTTAGCATTGGCCATAATTCCACGATGGTGATCGACAAATACTCCTACGACCCTGTCACGCGAGAGGGACAGGTAGCAACCTCGATATTGAAAGGCACGCTGCGTTACGTCACCGGTCTTATCGGTCGCGCGCGTCCTCAAGCGATCAAGGTCACGACGAACAACGCTACAATCGGCATACGCGGCACGGAGTTCATCGTCGAGGTGCTGGATGAGAATGAAAAATAGCCATATTGCGCTGCTCCTAGGCCTGCTATTCGGTGTCATTGTTATTCTGGTAACGCTTTATGTAAACCGTACCCGCGAGCGGGTAATATTGCTGCCTCAACCGGACGGCACTCCCAGTGCCATCATCGTGCAGTCAAAGACCGGAGCCACCGCCGTGCTTGACCGCCCTTACAGCGTAGCCACGGTGGCGCCGAAGCAGGTTGGATCGGAGCAAACCGACGAAATCGCCGTCAAAAAGCGCTACAAGGAACTGTTCGACGCGCTTCCTCCTAGGCCCAGAGCCTTCCTGTTGTATTTTGAGACCGGCGGGACAAGATTGACGCCCGATTCGGAGAAGATCGTACAGGTCGTGGTGAGTGTGCTGACCGATGCAAAGGATTTGCCGCCCTTCGAGATTACCGTCATCGGACATGCCGACGAAATCGGTACCGATGACTTGAACGATGAACTTTCGCGCAGACGTGCAGCAGCCATAGTAGGCATGCTCAAAGCCAAGGGGATTGACACCACGCGCGCTTCCATCGTTGGTCGCGGCAGCCGCGAACCGCTCATACCCCACAAGAAAGGTGTCGCCGAGGAAAAAAATCGGCGTGTGGAGATTCGCCTGAAATAGACCTCGATATGGCCGCAATACCGCGCTATATCCCGCATACGGGACTCAGCGCGATAGCAGTGGACCAGCCCCTGCACCGGGTCGGCTCATCCAGGAAGAATCTACCGGGATTTCCGCAGCCTGTGGTAGACGGCTTCGGCTGCGCGCCGGGATGGATGTTGCTGGCTGTCTGGCTTACGCACCCA
The DNA here is from genome assembly GCA_001770575.1 of Betaproteobacteria bacterium RIFCSPLOWO2_12_FULL_64_23. Lineage (GTDB taxonomy): Bacteria > Pseudomonadota > Gammaproteobacteria > Burkholderiales > SG8-39 > 2-12-FULL-64-23. The sequence goes on along the minus strand of MERK01000052.1, from coordinate 26,171 downwards.
ACAACTTCTGCAGCTCTCCCGACTGGTACATCTCGCCCATGATGTCGGAGCCGCCGACGAACTCGCCCTTGACGTAGAGCTGGGGGATGGTCGGCCAGTTGGCGTAGGTCTTGATGCCCTGGCGGATTTCGGGATTCGCCAGCACGTCGACCGTGAATACTTCCTTCGCCCCACAGGCGTTGAGCATCGCCACCGCGTTGGCGGAAAAACCGCACTGCGGGGCCTGCGGCGTCCCTTTCATGTACAGCACCACCGGATGGCCTGAGACCTGTTCTTTGATCAGTTGTTGCGCGTCCATTACGATTCCTTTGCGAATACTTGAGTAAATTGCTCAGGTTTGGATTCTACCGACCTGGCGGCCAACGGTCAACCCGATCGGCGCGGCGCGACCGCCGCTCACGCGCGCGATCCCGGCCAGATCGGGCCAGGTTTGTGCCTCCAGATAGCCGTGCGCTTCGAGCAGCGCAGCGCAGGCCTCGGCCTGGTCGTAACCATGCTCGAACAGCAGCCAGGCGCCCGGACGCAGATGCGCCCCCGCGTTGGCGACGATGGCGCGGATGCAATCCAGGCCGTCCATGCCGCCCGCCAGCGCGCGCTGCGGTTCGAAGCGCACATCGCCCATGGCCAGGTGCGTATCCGCGGCGGCGACATAAGGCGGATTGGAGACGATCAAATCGAAGGTCTCTCCCGACAGCGCGCCGAACCAGTCGCCGCAGAAAAATCTCACGCGCACTCCGTGGCGGCCCGCGTTCGCGCGCGCAACCGAGAGCGCCGCGTAGTCCACATCCACCGCCGTCAGCCGCGCCTGCGGCCGGAGTTTTGCCAGCGTCACGGCAATCGCGCCGCTGCCGGTTCCCAGGTCGAGCACGCGCACGGCCGCATCCGCAGGAATTCGATCGAGCGCAAGTTCCACCAGCAGTTCGGTTTCCGGACGCGGGATCAGCACGGCCGGGGCCACCCGGAATTCGAGGCCGTAGAATTCGCGCCCACCGAGAATATAGGCGACGGGCTCGCCGCGGCGGCGGCGCTCGGCCAATGCCGCAAATGCCTGCGCGGCCTCGGCGCCGGGCGCTTCGTCCGCATGCGCGATCAGCCAGGCGCTCGTCTGCCCCAGCACCCGCTCGAGCAACATGCGCGCTTCCAGCGGCGGCAAGCCACTCTGCGCCAGGAGTTGCGCCACGGTCAGCACGTCCGGGTCACGGCTGGATCGAGGCCGCGGCCTCCTCGCCCAGGAGCGCGAGCTGCTCGGCCTGGTGCTCTGCGGCGAGCGCCCCGGTCAATTCGGCCAAGTCGCCATCCATGATGTCCTGGATCTTGTACAGCGTCAGGTTGATGCGGTGATCGGTGACGCGCCCCTGCGGAAAGTTGTAGGTGCGGATGCGCTCGGAGCGGTCGCCCGAGCCGATCAGGCTCTTGCGCGTCGCCGCCTGCTTGGCGGCCTGCTCCCGCAGCTGCTTGTCCTTGATGCGCGCCGCCAGCACCGACAGCGCCTGCGCCTTGTTCTTGTGCTGCGAGCGCCCGTCCTGGCATTCGACCACGATGCCGGTGGGCAGATGCGTCACGCGCACGGCGGAATCGGTCTTGTTGATGTGCTGCCCGCCGGCGCCGGAGGCGCGGAAGGTGTCGATGCGGATCTCGGCCGGATTGATGACCACGTCGTCGATCTGATCGACTTCAGGCATCACCGCGACAGTGCAAGCCGAGGTATGGATGCGCCCCTGCGTCTCGGTCGCGGGCACGCGCTGCACCCGGTGGCCGCCGGATTCGAATTTGAGCTTGGAAAAAACGCCCTGGCCGATGATCTTGGCGATCACCTCCTTGAAGCCGCCGATCTCCGACGGGCTCTCCGAGATCAGTTCCACCTGCCAGCGGTTGCGCTCGGCAAAGCGCATGTACATGCGCAACAGGTCGCCCGCAAACAGCCCCGACTCGTCGCCGCCGGTACCGGCGCGAATCTCGAGGAAGGTGTTGCGCTCGTCGTTGGGATCCTTGGGCAGCAGCAGCTTCTGCAGCTCGATCTCGATCGCCGCCATGCGCTCGCGCGCCTCGCGCAGCTCGGTTTCGGCAAAGGACTTCATCTGCGCATCGACGAGCATGCCCTGCGCCGTGTGCGCGTCGGCTTCGGCCTGCTTGAACGACTGATACAGCGCCACCAACGGCGTGATCTCGGCGTGCTCGCGCGTAAGCTTGCGATAGCTGTCCATGTCGCGCACCACGTCTTCGCTGGACAACAGACGCGTGAGCTCGTCCAGGCGGCGCGCAAGCTGCTCCAGTTTCAGGGCAATAGAGGACTTCATGACGGGGACGGCAAAAACGCGGCCAGCTAACGCGGGCTGCGGATCTGGTACAGGCGGGACACCAGCTCGGCGAGCCGAGCGCGCTCTTCGGGGGAAGCTTCGTTGAGCGCCTGGGTAGGCGCATGCATGAGCTTGTTGGTAAGACCGTGCGACAGCGCCTCCAGCACCTGCCTCGGGTCGTCGCCGCGGGCGAGCAGTTTCAGCGCGCGCTGCACTTCCTCGCCGCGCGCTTCCTCCGCCTGGCTGCGGAGCGCGCGTATCGTCGGCACCAGCTCGCGCGAGGACAGCCAGTGCAGAAAACTGCCGACACTGGTCTCGATGATGGCCTCGGCCTGCGCCACCGCCGACTGGCGCGCATCGACGCCGGTTTTCACCATCTCGCCCAGGTCGTCCACGGTGTAGAGGAACACGTCGTCCATGGCCGCGACCTCGGGCTCGATGTCGCGCGGCACGGCCAGGTCCACCATGAACATGGGCCGGTGCCGGCGCGCCTTGATCGCGCGCTCCACCGTGCCCTTGCCGAGGATGGGAAGCGAACTGGCGGTGCAGGACACGACGATGTCGTATTCGTGCAGCTGCTCGGGCAGGTCGCGCAGCTCGATCGCGTGGCCGTTGAAGCGGTGCGCGAGCGCGCGCGCCCGCTCCAGCGTGCGGCTCGCCACGGTGAGGGCGCGCGGCTGCTGCGCGGCGAAATGGGTGGCGCACAGCTCGATCATCTCGCCCGCGCCGATGAACAGGATTTTCTGCTCCTTCAGGCTGGGGAAAATGCGCGCGGCAAGCTTCACCGACGCCGCCGCCATCGACACCACGTTGGCGCCGATCTGGGTGTTGGTGCGCACCTCCTTCGCCACCGCGAACGAGCGCTGGAACAATTTGTGCAACAGCGTCCCCAGCGTTCCCGCGGATTCGGCCACGCGCGCCGCCTCCTTCATCTGACCCAGGATCTGCGGCTCGCCCAGCACCATGGACTCCAGGCCCGAGGCGACGCGAAACGCGTGGCGCACCGCCTGTTCCTTGGGCAAGGTATAGAGGTAGGGCTTCAACTCCTGCGGCTTCACGCGCTGATACTCCGCCATCCAGTAGAGCGCCTCGTGCGGCTCGGTCGAGGAACAATACAGCTCGGTGCGGTTGCAGGTGGAGAGGATCGCCGCCTCGCCCACCCGCTTGGACTGGGTCAACTCGCGCAGCGCCCCCTGCAGTTTTTCGGCGTGAAACACCATCTGCTCGCGGATCGCGAGCGGAGCGGTGTTGTGGTTCAGGCCGAGGGCGTAGAGCTGCATCTGGTTTCCGCAAGTCCAAGTAACGGAATTGAGGGGCGCCGGCGTAGCGGCGTCCCCTCCAATTCCGAATTGTTTAATTATAAGCCAAGTCAAGGGCTTAGTCTTAGCCCGCGTTTGATCTGGATCAAGCGGCCCCTTGGGTCGCCCCCGTGGCGGCCGGGTCCAGGCCCGTCTCGAATCCGCGTCTCAACCTCGACGGGTTGCGGCGCGCGCAGCCACCCGCGCGATGCCCTGCGCATCGACGCCGAAAAAGCGCCTTAGCGCGGCGCGCGTGTCGCTGCGGCCGAAGCCATCGGTGCCCAGGGTCAGGTAGGTGCCCGGCACCCAGGCGCGGATCAGATCGGGGACGGCGCGTACATAATCGCTCGCCGCGACCACCGGGCCGCGCGCGCCGGCCAGGCATTGCTCCACCCAGCTCGCGCGCGGGTCAGCGGGATGTTCGCCATTCCAGTGTTCGCATTCGAGGCCGTCGCGGCGCAGCTCGGTAAAGCTGGTGACGCTCCAGACATCCGCGGCGATGTCGTACTCCTGCTCCAGGATCTGGGCCGCCGCGAGCGCTTCGCGCAAAATGGTGCCTGCGCCGAGGAGCTGAACGCGGGGCATGTTCTTCGCTCCCCCGGCCTTGGCGCCAGCGGCCAGCGGCGATCGGCGCAACAGGTACATGCCGCGCCTGATCCCTTCCTCCGCGCCGGCCGGCAGCGGCGGCTGCACGTAGTTCTCGTTCATTACCGTGACGTAGTAGAACACGTCCTCCTGCTCACGCAGCATGCGCCGCATGCCGTCCTGCAGGATCACCGCGACCTCATAGCCGAAACACGGATCGTAGGCGACGCAGTTCTCGATGGTGGAGGCGATGAGGTGGCTCACGCCGTCCTGGTGCTGCAGGCCTTCGCCGGCGAGCGTGGTGCGACCGGCGGTGGCGCCGATCAGGAATCCGCGCGAGCGCGAATCGGCCGCCGCCCAGATCAGGTCGCCGATGCGCTGAAAGCCGAACATCGAATAGAAAGCGTAGAACGGCAGCATCGGCGTGCCGTGCGCGCTGTAACTGGTCGCGGCGGCGATCCACGAGGACACCGCGCCGGCCTCGTTGATGCCTTCTTCCAGAATCTGACCGTCCTTCGCTTCCTTGTAATAGAGCAGCTCGTCGTGGTCCTCGGGCTCATACAACTGGCCGAACGCGGAATAGATGCCGACCAGGCGGAACAGGGTCTGCATGCCGAAGGTGCGCGCCTCGTCGGCGACGATGGGCACGATGCGCTTGCCGAGCACCGCATCCTTCAGCAGTTGCGCCAGCATCTGCACGAACACCATGGTGGTGGACTGCTCGCGCCCGCTCGAGCCCTCGAGCATCCTGGCGAACTGCGACAGCGCCGGCACCTCGAGTTTCGGCGCGACAGCCGAGCGCGCTGGCAGATAGCCGCCCAGCGCCTGGCGGCGCGCGTGCAGGTACTTCATCTCCGGCGCTTCGGCCGCCGGCTTGAAAAAGCGCACCTGCTCGATGTCTTCATCGGAAAGAGGCAGCGAGAAGCGGTCGCGAAATGCGCGCAGCGCCTCGAGGTCGAGTTTTTTCTGCTGGTGCGTGCTCATCTTGCCCTGGCCCCAGTGGCCCATGCCGTAGCCCTTCTTGGTCTGGGCGAGGATCACCGTGGGCTGGCCGCGGTGGTGCATGGCCGTGTGATACGCGGCGTAGATTTTCACCGGGTCGTGGCCGCCGCGGCGCAGGCGGTCGATGTCGTCGTCGGACATGTGCGCGACCAGCGCCTGCAATTCCGGATACTTGTTGAAAAAATGCTCGCGGTTGAAGCGGCCATCGGTGGCGGCGTAGGTCTGGAACTCGCCGTCCACCGTTTCGTGCAGGCGCTGCAGCAGCACCCCGTCGTCGTCGCGCGCGAACAGGGAATCCCAGTCCGAGCCCCACAGGAGCTTCACCACGTTCCAGCCGGCGCCCGCATACAGACCCTCGAGCTCCTGAATCACCGAGCCATTGCCGCGCACCGGACCGTCCAGCCGTTGCAAATTGCAGTTGACCACGAGGATCAGATTGTCCAGTCCATCGCGCGCGGCCAGCGACAGCCCGGCAAGCGACTCGGGTTCGTCCATTTCGCCGTCGCCGACGAAGGCCCACACCTTGCGCCCGGCGGTGTCGAGCATGCCGCGACCGGCCAGGTATTTCATGAAGCGCGCCTGATAGATCGCCTGGATCGGCCCCAGGCCCATCGAGCCGGTGGGGAACTGCCAGAAATCGGGCATCAGCCAGGGGTGGGGATAGGACGACAGGCCCTGGCCCTGGTGCGCCGGGCCGTTGGCGCTCGCCGGCGGTCCTTCGCCGGCGGCGCTACCGGTCTCGCGCCGATAATGCGCGAGCTGTGCTTCGCTCAGGCGCCCTTCCAGAAACGCGCGCGAGTAGACGCCGGTCGCCGAGTGCGGCTGGAAATAGACGAGATCCCCGCCGGCTGCGCCGATTTTCTCCCCGGCCGGCCCGGCGCGGAAGAAATGGTTGAAGCCGACCTCGAACAGGTCGGCTGCCGAGGCGTAGCTGGCTATGTGGCCGCCCAGCTCGGGATAAGCGCGGTTGGCGCGCACCACCATCGCCAGTGCATTCCAGCGCACGATCGAGGACAGGCGCTGCTCGAGCTCGAGATTGCCGGGAAACTGCGGTTGGTCCGCGAGGCCGACGCTGTTGCGGTAAGGCGTGTTGAGTACCGGCGGCAGCTGCACGCGGCGCTTGCGCGCATGATCGAGCAGCCGGCGCAGCAGATAAGTCGCGCGCTCGCGGCCTTCGGCCTCGATCATGGCGTCAAACGCCTCCAGCCATTCGCGCGTCTCGAGCGGATCGGCATCCCTGGGATTGACGCGCCAGAACGAGGAGGAGCCGAGATCGGTCAGATCGGTCATGGTGACCCCCTTTGGGCTCATTGCAAAATCAGACGATAGCGCAAATGCTAGCGCAGAATTCGGGGCAGGTGCTGCCGCCGGCGCTGGAGGGAGCGGCGATCCCCCGGCCGGCTCACCAGCCCGGCGGCTGGCTGTCACTAGACCGATTCGCCCTGGAGCCGGCGCTTGGGTCCTGCATGCCGACGCCGCCGACCTCATTCAGCGCCTGGCGAAGGGCGGCCTCGAGCAGTTCCTTTCCGCTTCCCCTGAATTCGCGGAACGTCAGGCCAATCTTGAACGCATCGAGCTTGGACGAGTGTATGGCGTAGGTCATCTCGGCTGTGCACGTCACCGCCTTCTGCGACCCCGCGGAATACGCGGGTGGCAGAGCCAGGACAAGCGCGACTTCGCCCTCTTCAAAGACGTTGTAGTCAACGACCATCGACAGGCCGGACATGCCTATGTCGTGGGTTTTTCCATGGAACATTGGCCGGGCCGGACGGCCTGCGTGCTGAGGATAGACGACGGCCAGCTTGAGTTCCAGACAAACGCGCGCACTCTCCCGTCTGTCTGCATTTTTCCACTGATTAATCGTCATCGGGATCGCTTCCATCCTCGGGCATGCGCCGCGCGCCGTGTTGCGTCGAAGCGGGGCCCGATCGGCGAATCCCGCCTGCATGCGCCCAAATGCCAAAAATGGATAGCCGGAAAGTTAAGCATCAAACGATTATCGGCCCTGCCGGCACCTCCGCAACGTGAATTAATGCCCAGACTGATGAAGAAACCCAGGGTTTGTTGACATTCACGCCATCGCCGATTCGACCAGCTGCGCTTCTTCCTCGCGGCGCGTGATCAGCCCGCCGAGGCCTTTCCCTTCCCACAGCCGCTTCATGGCGCGCAGCTGCGCCGCGATTTCGGCGAGATCGCCCGCGGCGGCCGCGGCGCGTATGGCGCGCATTTCGCGCCGCCGGTCCTCGGGGGAGTTGTCCACCATCGAGGTGCCGCGGTTGTAGACCAGCGACACCAGCGCACCGCGCGCGTCCTCGGGCAGCGCCTCCGCGCCCGGAAATGCCTGTGCAGTGCGCAGCTCGTAGAGCGGCAGGCTACGGGTGTCGAATACTTCCCCGGCCACCTTGCGCGAAACGCGTATGTTGGAGAGTTCGCCGACGCGGTTGCGCGCGCGCAGCGCGCGCAGGCCGACCGCGGCCTTGAGGCGCTGGCCCGCGTCCCGCCTGATGCGCTCGCCCCAATCGGATTCGAACTGGTCCGCCGTTACGTAGCCCAGGTCGTAACCGAAACCGATGGTGACGCCCGACTGCCCCCCGGGCCATTCCGGCTTGGAACTGAAGCCCTCCATTTCGAGAATGAGATCCCGGGCTGCTACCGATATGCTCATACGCCGCCCCCAACGCCTTGCATCCGGAGTATCTCCGAGTCGGCCGGCCGCAGTCAATCGCACCGGCTTGCAGGCATGGGCCGGATGGCCTGGCCGGCAAGCGAAGGAAATTCAGCAGGCCGCCGCCGGAACAACAGCTTATGCACAAGATTCGATCATGGCTGCCGCAAGTGTAATATGCGAGGCACCTGTTCCTGTTCGTGGTGGTGCTGGTTCATGCGTGTCGCAATCATCGGTTCGGGCCCTGCCGGCTTCTACGCCGCAGAGGCACTGCTCAAGCGGCCCGACGCGGTAATCGACGTCGACATGTTCGACCGTCTCCCGACCCCCTACGGGCTGGTGCGCGGAGGTGTCGCGCCCGACCACCAGAAGATCAAGACGGTCATCCGCGTTTTCGCAACTACGGCCGCGCGGCCGACATTCAGGTTCCTGGGAAACGTGCGCCTCGGGCCTGACGTGACGGTGGAGGAGTTGCGCCGGCATTACCATCAGATTGTCTACGCCACCGGCAACGAGGCCGACCGCCGTCTCGGCATTCCGGGCGAAGGCATGCCACGCTGCACACCGGCGACGGTCTTCGTCGGCTGGTACAACGGACATCCCGACTACCGCCAGGCGAAGATCGACTTGTCGGTGCACCGCGTCGCCGTAGTGGGCAACGGCAATGTTGCGGTCGACGCCGCGCGAATTCTGCTGCGCACGAGCGCCGAGCTGGAACAGACGGACATCGCCGCACACGCGCTGGAAGCTCTGCGCAACAGCCAGGTGCGCGAGGTTTTCATTCTTGGCCGGCGCGGGCCGGGCGAAGCCGCGTTTGCGCCGGCTGAACTCAAGGAACTCGGCAAGATGCAAGGCGTGGACCCGGTCATCGCCCCCGGCGAGCTTGCGCGCTGCGCCGGTTCGGACTCCACGGGCGATAAGGAAAAGGACAGGAACCTGGCAATTCTCCGGTCCTTCGCCGCACGACAGCCGCGTGCGAACGCGAAAAAGCTCCACCTGCGCTTCCTCGTCTCGCCGACCGAGATCATCGCCGACGCCGCAGGCAACGTGGCCGGCCTCGCGCTCGAGAAGAACCGCCTCGAGCCGCGGCCGGACGGCACGGTCGCCGCGCGCGGCACCGGCGAAATTGAAGTTCTCGAGGTCGGGATGGTGTTGCCGGCGATCGGTTATGCCGCCGAGCGCATTGCCGGCGTCCCCTATGACGGGAAAGCGCGGGTCATCGCCAACGAAGACGGGCGGGTCGTCGATCCAGCCGGCCGCGCCGTGATCGCCAACGAATACGTCGTCGGCTGGGCGCGCAGCGGAGCGCAGGGGCTGATCGGGGAGCACAAACGCGCGTCTGCCCACGTCGTCGGACACATGATCGCCGATGGCGCCGGGCTCGAGACGCGGGCGCTGCCCGATCGCGATGCGATCGTCTCCTTGCTGCGTGAGCGCGGCGTGCAGCCTGTCTCGTTCAGCGACTGGAAGCAGCTCGATGACGTGGAGGTAGTGCGCGGCGCGCGGCGCGGCGCCCCGCGCGACAAGATCGTCGATGTCGAGGCGATGCTCGCAGTGCTTGGCCAGAACTGAACCGCAACAGCGGAAAGACGCCGGCCGGACAAGAACGAAATCGAGTCGCTGCCATTGGGGAAACATTCGGCCGCCCTGCTTCTGTCCGGCCTGTTACAGAAAACAACCAGCTAATTCACGACGCGTTGATTTTTGTCAAGCCACTCCGGCATGGCGTTGCGACAATGATTCAATGAGTACCACTGCCACGACGTCGAACGCGCTTGAGAAACGCGCCCGCGCGGTGCTCGCGTCCGCGGCCGCGCCCGATGCGCGCATGGCGGCGCGCGAATTCGTAGACCAGGTCAACCGCGACGCCGCGTTTCAGCTCGAGACCTGCGTGCGCTGCGGCCAGTGCGCCGATGCCTGTCACTTCTATCTCGTCACGCGCGATTCGCGCTACACGCCGGTCTACAAACTGCGCCCGATGCTCCGGGCATACCAGCGCGAACGCGCTCCGTTCGCCGCAGTGAAGAGACGGCTGGGCCTGGCGCCACCGGAAGTCACGGCGGCGGAGCTCAGCGAGTGGTCAGAACTTCTCTACGACGCCTGCAACCTGTGCGGGCGGTGCACCCTGGCCTGCCCCATGGGCATCGACATCGCCGGGCTCGTGCGCCGCGCGCGCGAAGGCATGTCGGCAGCCGGCTTCGCGCCGGCGGACCTCTACAAGGTGGCGGAGCGGGCACTCGACAGCGGCAGTCCGGTCGGCATCGGCTGGCCGACGCTCAAGCGCCAGATCGAGGAGCAGGAAAAGGAGACCGGACTCAAGATCCCGGTCGATGTCGAGGGCGCCGACTATCTCGTCATTCTGTCGTCGATCGAGATCGCGTCCTTTCCCGAAACTATCGGCGCGCTGGCGCGCATCTTCAAGCAGGCGAAGGTGTCATGGACCGTGCCCAGCGCCGGGTTCGAAGCGACCAATATCGGCGTGCAGATCGGCTCGCGCGACGTGGCGGCGGCGCTGTTATCGCGCGTCGTCGAGGCCGCGGAGCGCCTGAAGGTGAAGTACGTGATCAGTCCGGAATGCGGCCACGCCTACTCGGCGCTGCGCTGGGAAGGGCCGAACCTGCTCGGCCGTCCCTATCCGTTCAAGGTGGTGCAGATCATGGAGCTGCTCGATCAGCTGGTGCGCGAGGGTCGGCTGCGCACGCGCGGCAAGGACACTCGCCGCTTCGCCTTCCACGATCCCTGCCAGCTCGTGCGCCGCGGCGGAATCACCGAGGCACCGCGCCGGGTAATGGGCGGCGTGAGCGAGCGCGTGGTCGAACTGCCATCTCCGGGCGAAGCAAACTTCTGCTGCGGCGGGGGCGGCGGCGTGAGCGCGATCCGTCGCGCCGAGAAATTGCGCTTCGCCGCGTTCGCGTGCAAGAAACAACAGGTCGAGACCGCCGGCGCCGAGGCGCTCGTCACGGCGTGCGCGAACTGCCGCAACGTCCTCGAGGAAGCGATTGACACTTACCACATGACGCTCCCGGTGCTCGGTCTGACCGAACTCGTCGCTCAGTACCTCGAGCCCGATCCGGCTCCAGCCTTACGGTAACCAGCATGGAACTGCTCGAATTCGCGCGCGGGCCGGCGCTCTGGTTCTCCCTGTTCGTGCTCGTCACCGGCAGCGCATGGCGCATCATCGCGATTTTCCGGCTCGGGACCAAGACAGACCTCTCCGAGCCGCGCAGCACGCGGCGGTTCGCCGCCGCGCTGCGCGGCATCTTCGCGCGAATGATTCCGCGAAAAGAGTTCCGCCAAGGCGGCAAGCTCGGCGTTTTCGGCGGCTACTTCTATCACCTCGGGCTCGCCGCGATCGTGTTCGGGTATTTGCCGCACATCCTTTTCATCGAGCGCCTGACCGGCGTCGCGTGGCCGCCGCTGCCCGAGGCGCTGGTCTATCTCGCGGTCGGGCCCACCTTCATCGGGTTGCTCATGGTGCTGCTCGAGCGCCTTACCGACCCGGTGTTGCGCCTGCTCTCCGGGTTCGATGACTACTTCAGCTGGTTTGTCGTGTTCCTGCCGCTACTCACCGGCATGGCTGCGTTGGGCAGCGCGTACCCTCAGCCGACACTCAGCGGAGCGCCGCTCTATCCACTGCCGCTCGCAATCCATCTGCTCAGCGTCGAATTGCTGTTCCTGTGGCTGCCATTCGGCAACCTGGCGCATGCGTTCCTTGTGTTCATATCGCGTGGGGTCACCGGGGTCGCTCTCGCGCGCAAGGGAGCTGCGTTATGACGCTCGGGATCGCGCAGCGGCAGGCGCGGCTCATGCGCAAGGCATGCGAAGCCGGTCCCCTGGAATGTCCGAAGCGCAGGATTGGATTCCCGGTCGTTTTCCATAGCGCCCATGATCTTGGCCATGCGCGCCGCGACGGAACGCCTAGCGCCTGCCGCGCGCCAGTATTGTTTCCATATCGTCCATGATCTTGTTCATGCGCGTCACGACCGCCCGGTATGGCGCGGGCGATGCGAGATCGACGCCTGCGCGCTTCACCATCTCGTAGGGATAATCCGAATTGCCCGCGCGCAGCAGGTCGAGGTAGCGCTCGCGCGCGCCCGGCTCGCCTTTGAGGATCGCCTCCGCGAACAGCGAGCTCGCGGCGATCGAAGTGGCGTACTGGAAAACGTAGAAGGAATTGTAGAAATGCGGAATGTAGGCCCATTCGACGGTATAGAGGTCGTCGATCCTGACCACGCCCTCCTTGTCGCCGTGATAGCGACGCAGGATGTCGCCGTAGATTTTGGTCACCGCCTCCCCGGTGAGGGACTCGCCGCGGTCGACCCTGGAGTGAACCTCCTGCTCGAACTCCGCGAACATCGCCTGCCGGAAAAAAGTCCCGCGCAGCGTCTCCAGGGCGGAACCCAGGAACAGCAGGCGCTCGTCGTCCGTCTTCGCGATCTTCAGCATGTGCTCGAGCAGCAGCGCCTCGTTCATCGTCGAGGCGATTTCCGCGATGAAGGTCGCGTAGCCTGAAGTGGGGTAGGGCTGCGCCCGGTTCGACAGGTCCGTATGGATCGCGTGGCCCCATTCGTGCAGCAGGGTGGACAGTGATTCGTAATCGTCGTTGTGGTTTAGCAGCAGATAGGGGTGCACGTCGTAGGCGGCCCCGGCCATGTGCGCGCCGGACAGTTTGCGCGGGCGCGGGTACACGTCCATCCAGCGCTCCTTGAGCCCTCTGCCGACCGCGGCAACGTAGGCATCCCCCAGCGGCTTCACTGCGTCCAGCATGATGCGCTTGCTGTCGTCGATCGGGTATTTGAAATCGCCGCCGACCAGCGGCGGATAGATGTCGTAGTAGCGCATGTCCGCCACACCGAGCATCCTGGCGCGCAGCGTGAAGTAGCGATGCAGGGTCGGCAGGTTGGCGTTGGTCTCCTTGATCAGCGTATCGTAGACCGCAGAGGGCAGCTTGTTGCGGTCCAGCGCGCGGGCGCGGGTGTCCGCATAGCGCCGCACCCTGGTGTACACGGTATCGGATTTGAGCGACTCGTAGAACGTGACGCCAAGCGTCCGCTCGAATTCCTTCCATTTTCCCCAGAACGCGTCGAACACCAACTTGCGGTCGGCACGATTCGGCGCCGCGCGGTAGCGCGTGTAGGCCGCCTGATCGAGGCGCACCGCCTTGCCGTCGGACAGCGTGACCGTCGGCCAGGGAAGATCGGCATTGGCGAACGTGGTGTAGACCGAGCCGGCGGCATCGGTCGCAAGGCCGAAGGTGGCAACCAGCGCCTCGCCCGGCGCATCGAGCGTGTGCGGCGCGACACGCAAAATATTGTCGAGTGGCTGGCGGTAGATCTTCAGCGCCGGCTCTTGCGCAAGAAAGCGGCCCACCTTCTCCGCGCCAAGGCTCAGCACTTCGGGGCGCACGAAGGAGGCGGCTTGGCTGAACCGGTTGCCCAGAACGTCGGCTCGCTGCGCCAGCTCAAGGCCGGCGGAAACGCCGGTGTCTTCGGCGCGCTGCTCCGAGGCATACACCCTGAGGCGCGCATAGCGCCGGCGGAGTTCCGAGCCGAGATCGAGGCAGGACCTGAAACGCAGGGCGGAGTCGCCGAGGTGGCCGCGACAGCCGCCGAATTCCCCGAGCTTTGATTCCAGGATCGCCGCGTCGGTGTTCCATGCGGCGACGGACGCATAAAGATCGGAAAGATTCCACCGATCTTCCGGTCTTTCAGCGGCCGCGGCGGAAGAACCCAGGCAAAACAAGGTGAGGGCAAGGACCGATGTTCGGTGCATAAGGTCTCGCGGGAAGCTTCGATGAAGCGGTGGCGCGATTATGCAGCCAATCGGACGCACATCGCAATCCGTTTTGGCGACGCGGATCTCCGCCTCCGCCCGCGACGAGGAGAGGAACAGGGCCCGGACTTCGATTACACTTCGCGCATGGTTTCGTGGATTCACATCGCGCCGCGTGCTCTCCAGTTCGCCTTCGCGCAACCGTCTGCGCCGACAGGGTGATCAGCTGAAGGCGCCGCGTTTTCCGTTCTTTTATGGCTGGGCCATCGTGGCAGTGGCCTTCGTCACCATGGGCGTGGCGGTCAACGCGCGCACCGCGTTTTCGCTCCTGTTCCCGCCCATCCTCGATGAATTCGGCTGGGAGCGGGGCGTGACCGCCGGCGCGTTTTCGTTCGGCTTTTTCATCTCGGCGGTCCTCAGCCCCCTGCTCGGCCGCCTGATGGATCGCCACGGCCCGCTCATCGTGCTCGAGGTGGGCGTGGGCATCATGGGAATCGGGCTGCTGTTCGCCGCGCAGGTGAGCCAGCCATGGCACCTTTATCTCACGCTCGGCGTGCTCGTCGGCTCGGGCAGCGTGGCCCTCGGCTTTACCGGCCAGGCGCTGCACCTGCCGAACTGGTTCGTGCGCCGGCGCGGCCTGGCGATGAGCATCGCCTTCTCCGGCGTCGGCATCGGCTCCATCGTGCTGCTGCCCTGGCTGCAGGCGCTCATCGAGCAGGCAGGCTGGCGCGCCGCCTGCACCGGCATGGGCATACTGGTGTTGGCCTTGCTCGCGCCGCTCAACCTGCTCATCCGGCGCCGGCCCGAGGATCTGGGCACCGGGCCGGACGGCGATCGTGTGGCGCCGGCTTCGAGCACGCCGAGCCAGCACGAAAACGTCGTCGATCAGGCCTGGGCGGCGATCGACTGGACGCTCAACCGGGCGCTGCGCACCGCGCGGTTCTGGTGGATCGCCGCCGGCTATTTTTTCGGCCTATTCTCCTGGTACGCGGTGCAGGTGCACCAGACTAAATACCTGATCGAATCCGGATTTGCGCCGATGTACGCGGCCTGGGCGCTGGGATTCGTCAGCTTCGCCGCGATTCCCGGACAAATCGCGCTCGGGCACATCTCCGATCGCATCGGCCGCGAGTGGGTCTGGACCGTGGGCAACGCGGGCTTCGTGCTCTGCTACGCCGCGCTGCTCGCGATGCGCGCTTCGCCCACTCCCGCCCTGCTCTGGTTCATGGTGGCCGCGCAGGGTTTTCTCGGCTACGGCCTCACCTCCGTCGTCGGCGCTATCCCCGCCGAGATCTTCCACGGCCGCCACTACGGTGGCATTTTCGGAACCCTGATGGGCATCGGCATCGCCGGCGGCGCGCTGGGCCCCTGGGTTACCGGCGCGCTGTACGACGCCGGCGGCAGCTACACGCTGGCGTTTTCCCTCGCCATCGGCTGCAGCCTCGCCTCTGCCCTGTGCATCTGGCTGGCGGCGCCGCGCCAGATACGCGCAGTGGCCGGGCGCATCGGGCGCCGATAGGGTCTACCCCGCGACGCGTTACGCACTGACCACCCTAGGCCTGCCTCCAGGGATGGTCCAGTTTTCCTTGCTGGAAGTCGGTGAAGCGCTCCCGCAGATCGTCGGGAATGGGCACGGCGCGCCCGGTTTCGAAGGAAAAGACGCACAGCGTGAGCTGCGCCGCAATCCGTATCTCGTTATCGAAGAGGGCGTGCGTCGCCAGCGTGAGCGAGCTGTTGCCGATGCGCTCGATCTTCAGCGTCAGGGTGATGACCTCGCCGATCTTCGAAGGGGCGACGAAATCGCATTTGACATTGACCATGGGCAGTCCCAGGCGCCTGGTGGTGATGAAGTCGGCGTAATTGACTTCCAGGGCGTGGTTGAACCAGTCTTCCACCAGCCCGTTGAACATTACGAAATAGTGCGGATAGAAAATGATGCCGGCCGGATCGCAATGTGAAAAGCGCACCAGCGTGTCGCTGTAGAAGACGTCCTTTCTTGTTTCTGTGGTCATGCCTCAATCCTCGCTCGGACAATTCATGTATTCTGCTCCACCCCGGCGACTCCCGGTTTCCCGGAAGGCACCGAGAGAAACCCTGCGAGCCAACCGATTACAGAAATGCGCACTGATATTCAGCGCCGTTATCTTGTCCTGGATTACCAAGTCGGCGTAATATCATCCTTATGAGGAATCGCTGCGGCGATGATTGTGCGACCTGATTTGAGTCCACATGAACTGATGAATCGGATTGGAACTGTTTTCGGCAAATGATTAAGCGCTAGCCTGGTGATCGCGGATCAAAAGTTGCTTTGTCGCGTCTGTAGTGGGCCGTGTTCACTACTGAATGCGGTGGATTTCAACAAATCATGTGAAGAGGCAAAAGGCAAATTCCTCAGCTTTGCAGGAATTCCCGTTTCCTACGCCCTTTGCCGCAAATGCGGCTTCTGTTTCGCTCCGGAGCTTGTGACCTGGAAGCTGGAGGAATTCGAGGAAAAGATATACAACGACGAATACGTCTGCGTCGATCCCGACTACATCGAAACCAGACCCCGGGCAAACGCTGCTAATCTGATTTCCATGTTCGCAGACCGGGCGCATTCGATCAAGCACCTTGACTACGGAGGAGGAAGCGGGCTTCTCACGCAACTTCTAAGAGCATCCGGTTGGCAGTCCGTTTCCTATGACCCTTTCGTCGACAGAAACCTTCGACTCGATCAGCTTGGACAATTCGACCTGATTACGGCATTCGAGGTTTTCGAGCACGTTCCTGACGTTCACAAATTGATGTCGAATCTGCGTTCATTGCTTTGCGCGAATGGTCTTGTGCTGTTTTCGACTTTATTGTCGGACGGAAATATTCACGCCGACCAGGACCTGGATTGGTGGTACGCCTCCCCCCGCAACGGGCACATCAGCCTGTTCTCGCGCAATAGTCTCGAAATCCTGGCTCAAGCAAACGGCTTTAGTCTGGGCAGCTTATCGACCGGCTTCCATGTTTTTTCCACCAAGGTACCGCCTTGGGCCGAGCATATTGTTTGACCGGCCGGAGAGCTGACCGGGGCCCCGGCGCAGAGCGGGGGTATGCGCGGCTCAGCCGAGCAACTCGCGCATGCTCCGATTGACTTCGGCGCTGCGGTGGCGCGCGGCTTTGTTGCTCGGGGCGAGCGGTTCGTCGTAGAAGAAGTCCGGCAGCGCGTCATCTTTCTCGGTGAAGCCGGCCTGCTTGTTGAACGCCCACTCGTTGCGCAGCGTCTCCATGCCCAGGGTCTTCATGAACGCGACGTCCAGGTTGGTGCCGTGTGCGTCGTTCAACGCGGTGACGATGAGTTCGGCGCTGACGTTGGTGACCGAGCGCCCGAAAATGCACAGGCCGAGCGAATCGGCCGCGGCGCAGGCGGTCTGGATTCCCAGGCTCGCCTCCACCAGTTGCGCCGTGGTCTTGTCCTTGCAGTCGAACACCGGCAGGTTGCCCGCGGTGTGGTCGGCGCCCTGCGCCGTGATCATCATGGAAATGCCGGTGACCTCGATCACGCGCGGATCGTAGGCGCTGATGCTCTGCTGCTTGATCACGGGGACGCGGGCGACTTTGTAGTGCGCGCCGACGCGGGCCGTGCCTTGGGCGTAGAGGCGGCCGAGCTCGGTGCCGCGGCGGATCTCGTCCATCGACTTGAGCATGAACTCGACATCGCCGAATTTACCCACGCCCGCTTCCATCAGCACGCCCAGCGTGGCGCCGATCTCGATGGTGTCGATGCCGAGGTCGTTGGCGACGGCGTTGACCGTGGCCACCTGGTCCGGGTGATCGAGGCCGCAGTTGCTGCCCATCAGGCCCAGGGTCTCGTATTCCAGCGGCGACACCATCTCCTTGCCGTTGGCATCGACATAGACGTTGCTGCATTCAATGGTGCAGCCGGGCATGCAGGCGTGCGAGATGTGCCCGCCGCGGCTTTTGTTCAGTTCGCGGATGAAGTCGCCGCCGAGCTTGAGCGGGCCTTCGGAGGCTTCCACCAGGCGTCCGGCGCTGAAGTTGCGCACCGGCAGCCCGCCGATGCGGTTGGTGATGTCGCCCATCATCGCCGTGCCGGTACTTTTGAAGGTGGCGATCGCCGGCTCGGCGGCGAGCCGCGCGCCGTATTCGCGGATCGCGCCCATGACTTTCTTGCGGTCATGGAACGTCGGCATTTTGTGCACGTCGACGACGATGGCCTTGACTTTTTTGCTGCCCATGACGGCGCCGACGCCGCCGCGCGCGGCGAGCCGCGACGGCCGTCCGTCGGTGTCGGCGAAGGCGATGCCCGCCATCAGGCCCAGATATTCGCCCACCGGGCCGCACAGCGCGAAGCTGATTTTCTTGCCGTATTTCTCGAACAGCAGCGCGGCGACTTCGTTGTTGCCCTTGCCCATGTAGGCTGCGGCGCCGTCCCAGCTGATGGCGCCGTCCTTGGTGATGCGGATCACCACCCAGTCCTTCGACGCGCCATACAGGGTAAGCCCGGCGGTCTCGAGCTGGCCCAGAGCGAAGCCGAAGGTGCCGCCGCTGTTGGCCTCCTTGATGCCGCCGGTGAGCGGGCTCTTGCAGCCGACGCTCAAGCGGTTGGCGTTGGAGAAGTTCGTCCCCGCGAACGGCCCGGCGGAGAAAATCAGCGGATTGTCCGGCGACAGCGGGTCGACTTTGGCGACACCGCTCTCGAGCAGGGTCTTGGCGATGTAGTGCCGGCCGGCGCGGATGATCGCCTCGCCGTGCAGTTCGTCCGTCCTGACCGAGCGGTCGCCGAGATTGATGTGCAGGTATTTACGCATGTCGAGCTCACCCCGTGGAAATGGAAAATCCGGATTGCGGTGCAGCGGCAATTCTACCCTGTTCGCCTCCGCCTCAGGCCGAAAAGTGGCAGGCCGAAACGCGGCCGGGCGCAATTTCCCGCAGCAACGGCGCTTCGCTCGCGCAGCGCTCGGTCGCGCGCGGGCAGCGCGGATGGAAGTGGCACCCCGAGGGCGGGCGCATCGGGTTGGGCACGTCGCCTTCGAGAACGATGCGCTTGCGCTTGACCTGCGGATCCGGGATCGGCGCGGCCGACAGCAGGGCTTCGGTGTAGGGATGCTTGGGCGTGGTGTAGAGCTCGCGCGCGGTCGCGATCTCGACGATCCTGCCGAGGTACATGACCACGACGCGCGTGCTGATGTGCTCGACCACCGACAGGTCGTGCGCGACGAACAGGTAGGTCAGGTTGAATTTCTGTTGCAGGTCCTCGAGCAGATTGATGACCTGCGCCTGCACCGAGACGTCGAGGGCCGAGACCGGCTCGTCGCAGACGATCAGCTTGGGCGACACCGCCAGGGCGCGCGCGATGCCGATGCGCTGGCGCTGCCCGCCGGAGAATTCGTGTGGATAGCGGCGCATGTGATCGGCGTGCAGCCCCACGGTTTCGAGCAGGTGGACCACCCTGTCGTCGTACTCCTGCGCGTTGTTCGCGAGCTTGTGGATGGTGAGCGCCTCGCCCACGATCGCGCCCACGGTCATGCGCGGATTGAGCGAGGCGTACGGGTCCTGGAAGATGATCTGCATGTCCCGGCGCACCAGCCGCAGCGCTTGTGCGTCCATGGCGGTGACGTTCCTGCCGTCGAACCAGACTTCGCCGGAGGTCGGTTCGGTCAGCCGCAGGATGCAGCGGCCGGTGGTGGATTTGCCGCAGCCGGACTCGCCCACCAGACCGAGGGTCTCGCCCGCGTCGATGCAAAAGCTCACGCCGTCGACGGCGCGCACCTGATCCACCTCGCGCGAGAACAGCGCGCCCTTGACCGGGAAGTGCTTGACCAGGTTCTCCACGCGCAGCAGCGGTCCGCCCATGTTCATCGCTCCCACAGCACGCAGGCGACCTTGTGGCCCGGCCGGACCTCGCGCAGCGGCGGCGTGCGCTCGGTGCACCCGGGTCGCGTGAAGCGGCAGCGCGGCGCGAAGCGGCAGCCGGGCGCCGGATCCAGCAGGTTCGGCACGACGCCGCCGATCACTTCGAGACGCGGTTTCACCGTCGCTGCGGTGTCTATCCTGGGGATCGACCGGATCAGGCCTTGCGTGTAGGGGTGCAACGGGTCGCTGAACAGGTCCGCGACCGGCGCCTCCTCGACCACCTCGCCGGCGTACATGACGGCCACCCGCTGGGCCGTCTCCGCGATCACACCCATCGCGTGCGTGATCAGCATCACCGCCATGCCCATCTTCGCCTGCAATTCGGCGAGCAGGTCCAGAATCTGCGCCTGGATGGTGACATCCAGCGCCGTGGTGGGCTCGTCGGCGATGAGCAGCTTCGGGCTGCACGACAAGGCCATGGCGATCATGACGCGCTGTCGCATGCCCCCGGAGAACTGGTGCGGATAGTCGCGGATCCTGCGCTCGGGGTGCGCGATGCGGACCAGCTTCAGCATGTCGATCGCCTGCTCGAGTGCCGTCCGCCGCGAGAGTCCCCGGTGCAGCCGGATCACCTCGGCGAGCTGGTCACCGATCGAATAGACCGGGTTGAGCGAGGTCATCGGTTCCTGGAACACGATCGCGATATCCTTGCCGCGGATCGCGCACATCTCTGCCGCACCCAGCGGAACCAGGTCGCGGCCTTCCAGCAGAATCTCGCCCGCGGCGATGTGCCCCGGCGGGCTCGCGATCAACTTCATCACGGACAGCGCGGTAACGCTCTTGCCGCAGCCCGACTCGCCGACCACGCCGAGCGTCTCGCCCCGGTCGATGGCGAGGTTCACGCCGTCGACCGCGTGCACCACGCCGTGATCCGTGGCGAATTGCGTCTTCAGCCCGCGGATTTCGAGCAGGCGGGCGCCGGCCATCTACATGACCTTGCGCGGATCGAGCGCGTCGCGCAATCCATCGCCGATGAAGTTGATCGAGAGCACGGCGAAAAAGATCGCGCTGCCCGGAAACAACGCCCAGTGCGGCGCGATATCCAGGTAATCCTTGGCGTCGTACAGGAGGCGCCCCCAGGTGGGAACGTCGGGCGGGAATCCGAGGCCGAGAAACGACAGGGTCGATTCCGCGATAATCGCCGCGGCCACGTCGATGGTGCCCGCGACAATGACCGGCCCGAGGGAATTGGGCAGGATATGCCGCACCACCTGGCGCGTGGTCGTCGCGCCGAGCGCGCGCGCCGCCTCGACGAACTCCTTCTCGCGCAGGGACAGGAACTGTGCGCGCACCAGCCGCGCCACCGGCATCCAGCGAAAGCAGCCGATCACCGCGACGACGAGGATGAAGACACCGACTTCCGGCCCCACCAGCGCCTTCAGCGTGTCGCGAAACAGGTAAATGATCAGCAGCAGCAACGGCAGCTGCGGCAGCGACAGGAACAGGTCGGTGAGCCACATCAGCGCAGCGTCGATGCTGCCGCGCGAAATCCCGGCGATCGCCCCCACGAGCGTGCCGACCACGATCGCGATCAGCATCGCCGCGAACCCGACCGCGAGCGAAATCCGCCCGCCGTAGAGCATCCGCGCCAGCAGGTCCTGGCCCAGGTCGTCGGTGCCGAGCGGGTGGCTCCAGGACATGCCCTGGAGTTTTGCGGAGAAATCGATCTCGTTGATCGGAACCGCCCACAGCAACGGACCCAGGACGACCGCCAGCACGATTACCACGAGTATCAGCGCTCCGGCCAGCGCGAGCCGGTGGCGGCGAAAACGCCGCCAGGCTTCCGCGCCGGGGGAGACGCGGTTGGCGGCGCGCGACCCGATGCTACCTGTAGGAGATGCGAGGGTCGAGCCAGCCATAGAGCACGTCTGCGAGCAGGTTGAACAGGATCACCAGGCAGGAGAAGACGAAGGTGACCGCCATGATCACGGGCGTGTCGTTGGCGAGGATCGAACTGATCAGCAGCGAACCGATCCCCGGCACGCGGAAGATCTGCTCGGTCACGATCGCGCCGCCGAAAATCGCCGGCATCTGCAGCGCGACCAGCGTCACCACCGGGATCAGCGCATTGCGCACCACGTGCTTCACCACGACCGTGATCTCACCGAGTCCTTTCGAGCGGGCGGTGGTGACGTAATCGAGCCGGATGACATCGAGCACCGCCGAGCGCACATAGCGGGTCCAGGAGGCTCCCTGGAACAGGCCGAGCACGGCGACGGGCATCAGGGCCTGCTTGAAATGCTCCCAGTACCAGTGCCATCCGGTCGCGCTGATGTCCGCGCGATAAATGAAGGGCAGCCAGTCCAGGGTGATGCTGAAAATCAGGATGAACAGGATGCCGGTGAAGAAAGTCGGCAACGAGAAGCCGATGAAGGCGAAGGTGTTGGCGATCTGATCGAACAGCGAATAAGGGCGCGTCGCCGCGTAGACCCCGATCGGCAGCGCGATCAGCAGCGCGAGAAGCTGCGACGAACCGATCACCAGCAGCGTCGTCGGCAGGCGCTGCAGGATCAACTGATCGACGTCGACGCGGCTGACGAACGAAAATCCCCAGTCCCCCTTGGTCATCGCGGTGAACCAGCGCACGTAGCGGATCGCGACCGGGTCGTCCAGCCCGAACTGGGCGCGCAGGTTGGCGCGCACCTCGGCCGGGACGTTCGGGTTGGTGGCCAGTTCCTCGAACGGGTCGCCCGGCGCGAGCGCGAGCACCGCGAACAACACCAGGCTGATTCCGAGCAGGCTCGGAATCGCGATCAGCAGGCGCCTGAGGAAGTACCTGCCCACCGCCTGACCCCCTTACGCCTCGCGATACCAGTCTTTGAGCAACCAGAAATCGTTGTCCCAGCCGGAGAGCGGCGCGTGCAGCTTGTTGGCGACGGCAGACACGCGCGGCCGGAACACCACCGGAATGACCACTCTCGCCTCGATGACGAGGTCGTTCATGCGCATGAACAGGGCCGCGCGCTTGACCGGGTCGAGTTCGCCCGCAGCCTCCCGGTAGGCCTTGTCGTAATCTTCGCTGCGCCAGCGCGCGATGTTGCGGCCCTGCCACTTGTTCTCCTTGGCGGAGACCTGCCACGAGACGTACTGGTCCATGAACACCTCGGGGTCGGGCTGCGTCATGGTGGTGGTGTACATCTGCATGTCGCAGTAGAACTTCGAATAGGTGTCGGGATTGCCCACGTCGGAGGAGAAGAACACCGAGGCCGTGATCGCCTTGATTTCCAGGTCGATGCCGGCCTTCTGGCACGCCTGCTTGATGATGGCCTGGGTCTTCTGGCGCGGTGCGTTGATCGAGGTCTGGAACACGAATTTGAGCTTCTTTCCGTCCTTCGCGCGGATCCCATCCGACCCTCGCTTCCAGCCGGCCGCCTCGAGCACCCGGTTCGCCTTGTCGACATCGAACTCCCATTTCGTGTTCTTCGAGCGGAAGCGCTGCGGGTTGTTGAGGAAGTTGCGCGTCGCGACGCCGGTGCGGCCGTAGATGTGGTCCTGCACGGACTGGCGATCGACCAGCATGTTGAGCGCATCGCGCACCGCGGGGTCGGAGAACAGCGGGTGCTTCGACTTCGCGCTCGAACGCTCGCCGTCGACCTCGGTCCAGGGGTCGGTCGGGTTGAGCTGGATGAACTCGACATTGCCGCCGGCCACGATGTCGGCGCGGCCTTTGCCGTCCTTTTCCAGGCGCAGCAGGATTTCGTCCTCGACCTGCATGTTCCAGGCGTAGTCGAACTCGCCGGTCTGCATCACCGCGCGAGCAGCCGATACCGCGTCGCCGCCGCCCTTCATCTCGATCGAATCGAAGTAAGGCCGGTTCGGTTCGTGATAGGCGGTGTTGATTTGACCCCGCACCATGTCGCCCGGCTTGAAATCGACGAATTTGTACGGGCCGGTGCCCACCGGCTTCAGATTGGTCGGCGCGTCGCGCGACTTGCCGCCCTTGTAGGCCTCGAACAGGTGCTTCGGGATGATCATTCCGCGCGTGCTGACGAACGCATCGGCCCAGAACGGCGTCGGCTTCGGAAGATGCACGCGTACGGTATGGCTGTCGAGTTTCTCGACCCTGACATCCTTGTAGCTGCCGATGCTCACCGTGGCGCTGGCCGGGTCGGAAGCGTATTCCCAGGTGAACACCACGTCGTCCGCGGTGAACGGCTTGCCGTCGTGCCACTGCACGCTTTTCTTCAGCTTCCAGGTCACCGACTTGCCGTCGGCGGCGAGGCCGCCGTTCTGGGTGCTCGGGATCTCGGCGGCGAGTATCGGCACCAGATCGCCGTCCGCATCCCACGCGGCGAGCGGCTCGTAGAAAATGCGCGAGCCTTCCTGGTCCTTGGTGCCCACGGCGAAATGCGGATTCAACAGGGTCGCGCCCTGCCACCACAATACCTTGAGCGCACCGCCGCCCCCGCGCTTGGTCGGTTTGTAGCCGGATTTCGTCTGCGCCTGCGCGACGCCCGACCAGGTAAGCAGTTGTGACGCAAACGGCGCCGCCAGGCCGAAGCCGGCCATGGTGCGGATGAAATCACGCCGGGACACCTTGCCCGTCTTGACTTCGTTGATCATACTGCGCAGCTGTCGCTCATTCATCGGAAATCCTCCCTGTGGCACATCAAGGCTACTATCGGTCTTTCGAATGTTCCCGCCAGGGCGGGAACGCCGGCCGTTTCGAGCACGGGGGTATTATCCGCGTTTTGCCGCAGAAAGCATCCCCCCGAACCCCAGGGCGGGCGCGACCGGACCGGGGCCTGTACATCGGCTCGCGCAAGCGGACAATGGCACCACTTCACCAAGCGAGGTAATCATGCCCCATTCGAGAAGAAACATCCTGCTCCCGTCGATGACGCCGGGCAGCAGCCGCAGTGTCGCCGTGCACCGCTTCGGCAAAGCGGGTGCGCGGCCGAAGGCCTATCTGCAGGCCGCCGTACACGCCAACGAATTGCCGGGCGCCATGGCACTGCACCATCTCATGCCGATGCTGGCCGAGGCCGACCGGCGCGGCCTGATCAAGGGCGAGATCGTGCTGGTGCCGACCGTCAATCCGATCGGGCTGTCACAACTAGTCGGCAACAACCATCTGGGCCGCTACGACTTTCTCGGCCGCGACAACTTCAACCGCAACTGGCACGACCTGTCCGGCGCGGTGGCCGAGCGCGTCGGCAACCGGATCGGGCCGAAAGCAAGCGACAACGTCGCCTTGATCCGCAAGGCGGCTCTGGCGCTGCTCGCCGCGATGAAACCGGCCAATGAGTTGCACACGCTGCGCGTCGAAGTGATGAAGCTGTCGATCGACGCCGATATCGTCCTCGATCTGCATTGCGACATGCACGCGCTGCTGCATCTGTTCATTTCGCGCAAGGATTGGCCGGGGCCGGCGCGCGCGCTTAGCGCCGACCTTGGCGCCGAGGCGACGCTGTACAACGATCCCTATCCCGCGGCGCTTACCTTCTCGGGCGTCAACGGCGCCCTGTGGGCGCGGCTGGCCGAACGGTTCCCGGCCGCGGCCATTCCGCAGGCTTGCCTTTCCGCCACGGTCGAATATCGCGGCCAGCACGACGTCAATCACCAACTCGGCGACGCCGACGCGCGCAATCTCTACCGCTATCTGGTGCGCCGACGGATCATTTCCGGCCGCGCCGGCAAGCTGCCGCGGCTCAAGGCGGAGGCGACACCGATCGGCGGCATGGACGTGGGCTATTCCCCGGGGACCGGGATACTGGTCTATCACCTGGCGAAGGGATCCAGGGTGCGCAAGGGCACGCCGGTGTGCGAGGTGATCGATCCTGCGGACCCGCGCGGTCCGAAGGCGCGAAAGCAGATCATCGCCCGCTCCGACGGCATTCTGTTCAGCCGCAAACAGGATGGACGGCTTGCCTGGCCGGGCATGGTCCTGTTCCGGATCGCGGGGGCGAAGGTCCTGCGGCACCGCAAGGGAATGAGCGGCCTCGACGACTGAGACGCCAGCGCCGCTGGCGTCGAGCACCAGGGGCAGCCCTGGATTTGCGTGCGCGCCGGGCTTCCCGCGACAAGGGGAGTTTCAGTCTAGCCCAAGCATACGGCCTATTTCGCTCAGAAAAATACCTGCCCGAATCCCGTCCGCACGAAGCTCCACGGCCGCCCGGTCAAATAAGCCGTGCACGGATTTCATCCTGTCCTCGATCAACGGGAGCGGAGCATCGGTGCGGCCGAGCATATCCTTCAGGTCTTCCACCTCCGCCCGCAACTGCGCGTATTTCGCGCTGTCCTGTGGTAATGCGGCAAGATTCGCCGATATCTCCGCCACCAGACTCTTCGCGCGATCGATATCTAATTTGCTCTCTTTCATGCCTTCCGTTTCTTGAGGGAGAGACCCTTAACCTTGGTCTTGGCCCTGGCCGCGCCTCCCTTGAGGTCGCCTGCACGCCCTGAATCCGCGGCAGCGGGGTTTTTCTTGCCAGCCGGGGTAATGGGAGCGGGCTCGCCTACGGCTTCCTCAAGGATTTCCGCAGCAATCTGATTTATGTCTTGGGTCTTGCTCGACCGTTTTTTAGGCATGGACGAATTCTAGTCCAATCCTGTACACGACGCATTAGCCATCAACAATTGTGACTGACTGGCGCGCCCGGAGAGATTCGAACTCCCTACCCCTTGGTTCGAAGCCAAGTGCTCTAT
>MERK01000051.1:3265-11169 GCA_001770575.1 Betaproteobacteria bacterium RIFCSPLOWO2_12_FULL_64_23 | reverse complement strand
CAGCCGGTTGCCCGCGGAGTGCCCCGACAGGTCCACCAGAATATCGATCCGGTCCTCCCGGATCAGCTTCGCCACCGCTTCATCGGACAAGTGCCCGATGTCGCGCCAAACCGTCACCCCTTGCCGGAACCGCTCGGTGAATGCATCGCCCTTTCCCCTGTAATTGGAGTAGGCAAAGACCTCGAATTGCGCGCGATCGTACTGCGTCAGTATCCCGACGAAGGTCTTGGAGGCCGAATGCTCCCTCAGATCCCCGGAAACGTAGCCCACCCGCAGCCGCCGCGCCGGAGAACGATCGTTGGCATGCTCCGGCTCCTGCCACAAGGGCGCCGCGTGGGCTTCGTCCCATTTCCTGCGCTCTTCGTGCTGCTCAACCAAGCCCACCGAAGGCATCATGTCCAGGCAGAAGATCAGGTTGCTGTGCGCTTCGGCGAAATCAGGCTTGATCTCCAGCGCCCGGCGATAGCTCGCCATCGCTTCATTTAATTGCCCGAGGTCTTTGAGGACAATGCCCAGGTTGTTGTGCGCAACGGCGAAATCGGGCTTGATCTTCAGCGCCCGGACGTAGCTTGCCACTGCGGCATCAAGTCTTCCGAGTTTGTACAGGGCATTGCCCAAATTGTTGTGCGCGTCGGTTAGATCGGGTTTGATCTCCAGCGCCCGGCGATGACTCGCGACAGCCTCATCAAGTTGCCCGAGTGCTTGCAGGGCAAGGCCCAGATTGCTGCGCGCCTCCGCAAGATCGGGTTTGATCTCCAGCGCTCGGCCGTAGCTGGCCACCGCCGCTTCAAATTGCCCCAGTGCTTGCAGGGCATTGCCAAGGTTACTGTGCGCCTCGGCGAGATCGGGTTTGATCTCCAGCGCCCGGCGGTAGTTCGCCACCGCGGCATCGAGTTGTCCGAGCGCTTGCAGCGCGTTACCCAGATTGCTGCGCGCATCGGCATCATCGGGCATTAATTCCACTGCCTTTCGCAACGCCTGCAGGCCACTCTTCCCTTGCGTATGAAGGGACGCCCCCAAGAGCATCAAAATTGCCCCGCAGTTCGGATATCGATCAACCAACGCGCTGGTACGGGTCACCACTTCGGCATGGCGTCCGGCATTGAACAAGGCGACAAGCTGGTGCATTTCGGCCGCTGTCGGTGCGTCCCCCGCGGTGCTGCTGGTGGCAGCCTCCGCCTTTTGCCGCAGCGCTTGAAGCGCCGGGGTATCGATGCCCCGCTGCAGGGCCCCCCGCAGGATAGTCAGTGCCTCCGCGGCCTGGCCGGCCGTTAACAGCGCCTCGGCGTACGACAGCACATATTGCCCCTGAGTCGGATTGGCATCCAACGCCGCCCTCAGATAGGGCAACGCGGCTGTGTGCTGCCCCACCTGCATCGCCAGCACCCCCAGGTTGTGGTTGGCATCGGCTTGACCGGGTTGGGCGTGCAAAATCGCGCGGTAAAGATCTTCCGCCTCCGACAAGCGTCCCGCCTGATGATGTGCGACCGCTTGTTGCAATGCCACCTCAGGAGGCAACGTCTGGGGAACGGGTGCGGTCATGCCAGATCCATTCCCTCTCTGATACATGCCCATTCGCCGCAGCCCCACGTCATTCGCAAGCCATTTCAACGCAAAATGTGCTCATCGCGAACCGTTGCGGATCGAACGTTCGTCAAGACCGGGCAATGATCTCGCTCTTGAATTCTCTCCCCTTGTTGTCCGTGCAGGAGACGGTGAATTTGTCTCCGGCCTTTACGCCGGAAAAGGAGAAACCAAATTTTGGGTTTGTTGACAGCGATGCACTCAATTGTCCTTCTACCAAGGCTCTTTCATTAAGCTGAATGACCATGGACTGTAAGAAGACGGGCGGCCTGGGACGGCCCGATTTTGGTGCCGACACATCGCCAGGATCCATCGGGTGCAGCACCCGTATTTCGATCTCGGTCCGATCCCCTTCTTGATGCAGTTTTAGTCTGATCGGGTTAGCCATATTGCATTATTGTCGAGGAGTGCATGCAGGAGAACGGATGTCAGTACTAATAGATACCGGAAAGCGACGTTTCAACGCTCATTTGCCTCCGTCGCAAGCATCGGCAGTCGCAACCTTGACTTCCTTTGACGCCCGAAAATACTTTCCGCTTGCCTGGACGACGACCCTGATTGGCGAAGTTCTCCTGAGTTTCAACTGGACGGAGAACCCCGGGTCGGCACCGCTGGAAAATACAAAGCTCGCGGCCAGTGGATGAGTATTATTGTCCACAACGACGGCAATCATTTGGGTATTGGGGATTCTGCTGGCGATAACCACCGGCACGACCGAGCCGTCATCCGCGATCTCAGGTACCTTTAACAAGATGCTATTGCTGTTTGCAGAGGCTCCCGCATTTAGATACTTAAGAACGTCGGCAACGCTACGCGCTTCAAATCCGCTCTTGTTCCAGTCGGCGGCTAATGCGGAAATAGGGCGCAGCAAAGCGCCAAATCCGGTGGCGATCCATGTGCCCGCCAAGTTGAGGAATTGTCGACGCCGTGCGCGCATTCGCCAGCTATGGCTTAGTGACGGTTGCAGGGCTGGAACCGGTTTTTGCGGGGGCATTTCGTGCCCAATCGCCCAGTCGGTTGCGAAACGCGTCCGTAATCGCCTCTGAGTCCCTGTCGTTGGAAATGATGTACGGCGTTATCAATACGATCAACTCTGTATTGCTGTTGTTTTCACCATCGACTCTGAACAATTGCCCGATACCTGGAATATCCTTGAGCAACGGCACGCCGCCTTGGGTCTTGGACTGATTGCTCGACATCAGTCCGCCCAGCAGTACCGTTGCGCCGTCCTTCAATGAAAGCTTGGTCTCGACTCTGCGAGTGCTGATCGTGGGGGAGGTGGACACCCCGGTCGTAGTTGACGCAGCCGCGCTTACCTCTTGTGAAACCTCAAGTTCGATTCGGTCACCCGCGTGAATGATCGGCCTCACCCTCAAAATCACCCCAGTTTGACGGTATTGCACCGTTTGCAGAATACCGCCTGTGCCACCGGTGACAGGGGTGGTTTGCTGGCTGGTGATAATCGGTACCTCCTGTCCGACCTGGATGGTCGCGCTTTGCCCGTTGCGTGCGAGGATGCGCGGGCTCGACAGAATCCTGGCGCGGTTGTTGCTCGCAAGCGCATTGATGACCATGCGCGGGTTGCCTGCCAAGCTGAAACGACCTACGGTCAATCCGCCAGTTCCGATCCCGAGTCCTCCCAGGGTTCCAGCGGTCCAGATTGCACCGCCGGTGTTGGACTGATTAAGCGTCCATTCGACCCCCAACTGCTCGGCATCGGACAGGGCGACCTCGGCGACAGTCACTTCGATTAGCGCGGCTTTCGCCGGCTGGTCCAGCCCCTGCAGTAGTTCGAGGACACTCCTGTAGTCCTCCACGCCACCCTGGAAAATCAGTGTGTTGGTACCGGGATCGACCACCACGCGCGATGCCGGCCTGACAGGCTGGGCCTGTCCGGCCGCGCCAGGAGCAGCAGGAGCCGCTCCCCCCAATACTTCGCGCACGGTTTTGACCAGCTCCTGCGCATCGGTATAACGCACGGGGTAGGTGAAATACCCGCCCGCCTTGCCCGTGGGCTTGTCGAGTTCCTTCGCCCAATCAACGATGTGTGCAACAATGGCCGGATCGCCGGCGAACGCGATAATGGTGTTGATCGATTGAATCGGTAGAATTACGATCGGGGTGTTGGCCGATAGATTGCTGGAAATGCGATAGCCCTCGGCAGAAAGGATTTCGCTGAGTTTGGTGCTTAGCTCCTGTGCCGTCCAGAACCTTGGGTCAAAGCGCGCGCTGTGCTGACCGCGCATCCGGGGCTGGTCAAGCACGCGGATGGTTTCCATGGCCGACGCCACGTCGTCCGACTGCCCGCTGAGCAACAGAATATTGCGAACGCCATCCTCCACTATGGTGACCTTCTGCCCGAACATCCTGCTCAGCCAAGCCGAAACCTCACTGGCGGTGACCGCATCCAGTTCAACCATCTGAAAGATCGGCCGAAGCGGCAACGGCGTTTCGGGCAGTGCCCGCCCCCGCCGGATCTCAGGGGCGTAGCCCTGCATCGTATTGTCAGGCACGATGCGTAGAAAGCCCCCCACGTCGGTCACGGCTATTCCGTAACTCTTCAACAGCATCCTCGCCGTCTGCCTCACCTGTGAAGGCGTTTGGGCGGTTGACGTGCGCAAGGTTACCAAATCGGTACGCGCCGCCACCTGTGCATCAACGCTGAAATTCTCCTTGAGGATGGTTCCGTACACTACCTGAATGAAATTGGGCAAAGGCAGTTGGTCGAAATTGAGCGTGATTTCCGCCTTCTCCTGCGCCGAGGGCGCGGTAGACCCGGCTGCCTTGACCGTGCTTGACCTTGCCGGCTGCGGGGGTTTTGGTGTCTCGCCTGGCGGACCCGTCGACGCATCCATCGAGCGCACAGTATCGGGCGAAGCCTCGAGCGAAGTCGTTGGCGCGGAGTCCTTTCGCAGGTCCAGTGGGGGCGGGATCAGTCCCGTCTGCGTCGCGCATGAACCAAGCAACACCGTCAGCAAAACCGGAAACCAAAGCCGTGCCAGACGGTGTGCCGGATGGTGGATGTGCGGCATTAGAGGACCTCTATAAATTGTCATTCTGAGGCTGCAGGCCGAAGAATCTGCTTCTTGCTCGCCATGAAAAGCAGATTCTTCGCTTCGCTCAGAATGACAAAACTGGGATTATTAGAGATGCCCATTATCAGAAAAGGTCCAATTTGCGTTTCTTGCCATTGATCAGCAGGCACAAATGATCATCGTTGATTTGCACGATTTTAGCACCCCCGGGGAGCTGGTCGCCCGCTTTTAGCGTTTGCACGGGTTGTCCTTTGATCGTGATCATGACCAACTTCTCTTGCCCATTGACGGTTACCCCGGAAAAACGCCATTCCGGGTCGTTCAGCGATTCCACTGCCGGCGTTTGAACGGCCCCCCACAGATTGGCAGCGGCGATGGCAGCGACCGACTTCTCCACAGATTTCCCGGTGGTGCTGCGCGACACAGCGGGCAGCATCCACGATTCGTCACGACTCTGAGCCGGGAGTGGCGCCTGCGGACCGGGGGCGAGCCACCAGGATAAACCCGATGCGAGCATCAGCAGCAGGGCGGTCAGCTTGCCAAGGTGAGCGATAATGGTCTGCATGGCTACTGACCGGGTGGCGGCGGACGGTCTGATTTCTGGAAATAGGCTGATGCCATAAGCTCGACCCGCGGGATGGGCGCTTTGGTGATATGCAGAGTCTCGATGGCGACATGATGCGTATTACCCGTCATCTGTCCGAGCAACTTGTTCAGGCTCTCGGGGTTGAAGTCGAACACCAGCTTCGCCCTGACCTTCCACAAATCGTCGATGCGCGCTGCCTGCGCCTGGCCGCCTGTTGCTTCTTCATTGGCGGTTCCCATTGAAATGACGGGGCGCGATACCGCGGCCCGTTGCATCTGCTGATTGAGCCAATCCTGAAAGGCGGCGCGCGCCAGGCCCAGGGTATCGCCTCGCCACAGCGCGCTTTCCATTTCCGCCTGCAAGGTCTTCGCGGCATTCAAGCGCTCGGTCCAGTCCCCCTGTTGCATCACCGATTGCAGCCTGCCCAACTTGATCGAAGTGCTGCGATACTCGCGCGCGCTACGGTCCAACGTCTCGCGCATCGTCAGGATCAGATAGAACCAAAGCACGGCGAAAACCAGCGCGACCGCGATGCGCAAGCGCGGGTTGCTCTTGAGTTCCGACAGGAATTGGTCAAGCATGGGGAGTCTGGCGAACGGCGGCAACGTCCATGCTGATGGCCAGCACCTTGGGGTCGTTGCCGGGCGCCACCTGTACGTTTTCAAAACCGCCGGCTGTTTGCAGGGCGCCGACGAGCGCGCTGCTTGAAAAGGCGTCATTCTGAATCGCAAGCACGATTTTCAGTTTTCCGTCACGGAAATCCCACTCCTTCAGAGTGGTCGCCCCCTTCGGCAAGGCGCTCGCAACGCGCGCCATTAATTCGAGCTGGCTCGGGTACGGATCGAGCGCCTGCAGGGCCTGGGAGCGCGCAGCGGCACGCAGCGCCTGCTCGCGGGCGTCGCGCTGTGGCGCGGCCTTGCGCTCGAGTTCTGTGGTCGAGGCCAGAACAGCGCGCTGCGCAAGTTCCGACTTGATCAGTTGTGCGCCGATCCATGCGGTGGGGGTGGCGAGTGCAAGGGCGAGCAGGGCATAGAGGAAGCGCTCATCGCGCCAGCCGGCGACTTCGCTGCCCGCGCTCGAGGACAACTGCGGCGTGTGATGCAGTTCGAGAGCCAGCGGCGGGGGCACATCCGGCTGGCGGCGCTCGCCGGCTAACCCTAGGTCACGCTGAAAAGCCAGCCACTCGGCTGCCCCCGGGACTTCTTTCCACCAGCGTGATTGCAGCAGACGATTGTCCTGCCAGCACTGTGCTTCCACACCCTGCAAATTCCGGATCAGGCGCAGGCCCGAAATCCCGGGCGCGTACAATACGCCCTCCGGCAGCACCCGTGCCCGCTGCGGTGCCAGGCCGGCCTCCCTCATGCCGCGTTCTACCTCGGACTGATCCCAATACCACACCAGCGCACGGCCATTTTGCCACACGGCATGATGGCCGCTGGCCGGATAAGGGCTGAACTGCGCGACCTGCAACGACAGCGCCTGCGCGCGTGCGCGCAGGGGAACGTGGGACAGATCGACCAGCTTGAAATGACACGACGCCCGCGCCAGCACCCACGTTACCTTGCCGAAACCGGTCTCCGGGCGCTGCACATGGTCGGGGAAATGGAAGAAGACCCGCGGGTTGAGGCGCAGTGCGCGCAGCGCGCGCCGGAAGAGGCTGTACACGGTCAGAGAAATGGAACGAGGCTCCCGGGTTGAGACGCCGTGCGCGCGGCGCGCGCCGGAAGAGGCGGTACGGCTTGCCTGGCGCCGTCGAACGATGATAATTCGACCCGGTAAGAATAGTCAATGCGCCAGGGCGCGGTGTCGCTTACCGGGGTGAGCGTCACGTTGTATTGCCGGCCCCAGCCCGTCCCCTTGGGTTGTTGCGTGACGCGCACGCTATCGGTGGGCAAAGTGATCGCTTCGGCCGTGAACGGATCGGTGATGATTTGAATCCCGGTCAGCGCCTCGATCTGTCCGGGGTTGACAATGGGCGCACTCTTGCGTGCCTCGATGATGGCTTGTGCCGCTTGCGGTGTCATGCCGCGCATGGTTGCCAGCACCTGCCAGGAGGCTGTGTTCGGATTGAGAGAAAAGGAACCGCCGGTTGTGGTGAGGTTGGTCAGCCGATTGTCCTGCCACAGCTCGGGCACATCGGCCCAGCCGTAGATGCTTTTCGCCTCCATCGGCGTGACCAGTTTGGCATTGCGCGGCGGGGGCAGGCCCGCCGCGGCGTAGTCTGCGGCTTCCGCGCCGTTCAGATGCTTCAGGTCGTCCTCGTCGATATAGTCGCGCAACGCATCGATCAATGCCGCGCGGCGGTCGGCGGGCGCGCCCAGAACGTTGAGAAAACGATCGAGGCGATCATCGCTCACGATGTTCAGATTGAGCAATCCCCGGTTGTCCTGCAAGCGTATCAGCGTATCGCCCGGCCCGAGGTAAGGTCGGTCATCCAGCGCGATCGCCTCGCTTGCCGAGGGGCCGAGACCATACACTGAAAAAGGGGTGGTGGCGATGCGAAACAGGATTTCCGCGCGCGCGTTATCGAGGTCGAGCAAAGCCTGTGAATGGGTCTGTGCCAGTTGCGCCTGTTCCCGGGCATGCTGGATGCGTCCGGCGAAATAAGCGGCGGCCACCGCCAGGATCGCCAGCATCCACAAGGTGGCGGCCAGCACAAAGCCGCGTTGCATGCTGCGGTGCCCGCGCCGCATGCAGCG
>MERK01000051.1:0-3254 GCA_001770575.1 Betaproteobacteria bacterium RIFCSPLOWO2_12_FULL_64_23 | reverse complement strand
CCGGCAGCGGCGCGCTCACCGCGTGGTCCCCACCGCGTCGCGCGGGCGCGGGATCGGCCAGGTCGGCCCAAAAGGCGCGGCGGCGATCAGCCACGGCGCGCCGTCGCGCTCCCCTTCCAGGGTGATCGCCCGGGGCAACTGCGGCCACAGGCCGAGCGCAGGGGGCCAGTCCTCGTGCGCCCCCCCCCGATCATCCAGATAACGCAACCGCCCCTGCTCGCCCGGCCAACTCGATAAGACGGATGCGCTGCTCCCGCCGCCGTAGCCGAGCAGCATGGTGTTGCGCGCGGCGTCGTGCGTCAGCGTCACTGTGAACGGCTGCAAGGCGCCATAGCCGGCAGACAGCGGATTGGTGCTCAGGCCGGAAAAGCCGCGCGGCGAACCCTTGAAGACCTGCTTGCCATCGGAGTAATCCGGTTGCAGGCCCTGCACCACCTGGCGCAACCAGTCGGCGCGCAAGGCCTCGCCGCGCAGCCTTATCAGCTGGCCATCGAGCCGCGCCTGGATGCCCATCAGCTGCGCCGCCCCATCGAACAACAGGCCGCTCACCATGCCCACGATGAGCAACACCACCAGCATCTCCACCAGCGTGAAACCAGACTGGCAGGAGAAATGTGTCGCAGTGGGAGACGGGTTTATGTTCAGTAAGGCCTCGTTCTTTTCCGTCGGATAGCCGTTTTCGTTTGCGTACACAGGCACGCCGGACCACGCAGTATCAGCTAACCTATGCTCTGTTGACGCTCGCATGAACCGCATCCGCAAAAGTTTTCACTTTGATTTTCTTGGACCGTTCTTCCACCTGGTCCGCATCGTACTGAAACTGCAAGCGCATCCATCCCTCCGGCGTACCGCCAAACGCCTTCGCCAGGCGAATAGCCATATCCCAAGACAGGTCTGCGCTCTCGTTCACCAGATGACTCAACGCAGACCGCGACACACCAAGGACCTTGGCCCCTTCCGTCACGCTCAGCCCATGCGCCTCCAGGCAGTCCACACGCACCGAAAATCCCGGATGCGGCGGATTCTTCATTTTCAAAACCTTCATGGCACCACTCCTTTTCAGTGGTAGTCCTCTAAATTCACCTCTAGCGCATACCCCTTCTCAAACCGAAAGGTAATGCGCCAGTTTGCCCTCACCGTTACACCCCACTCCCCTTTCCGGTTTCCTTTCAACGGATGAAGCCTGTAGGAATGGACGTTCATATCCTCAATCACCTCCGCCTGGTGCAACCGCGCCAGAATTGCCTTAATCCGGCCCACCATGTCCGGCGGCAGCTTCCGCGGATCATCCTCTTCGAAAAACCTTTTAAGCCCCCGGTGCCTGAAACTCACTATCATATTTTTACTGTAGCGCGTAGCGCGTCACCAGTCAACTGAATTCGTTGCAACCGCCCCTTTGCCAATTGAGGGGCGATTAACGCTGGAACTCCGCCGTTCATCCCAAATTGGCTATCGGGGAAGCTCTGGAAAAGTCGGCGAGGCGGATGCAGCGCAAGGCGCACGGAACACAGCGACCGGGGCATATCGTTCGCACTCACCCGCGCGCGCCGCTCTTGCGCGCGTCGGGTGCGCTGCTCGATTATGCGACGTTCTGCATCTTGTTCGCGAAGCCGCGGCCCGACGTTGGCGGGGGAAGAGCCTTTCCATCCTGGCGGTAGAGCGCAATGGCTTCCTCTACGACTTGGCAAAGCTGCTCAAAGACAGCCTTTTCGTCCGGACCGTGGCACCCGCCGTAAATAAGACCCGGAGAGCTGCCGACAAAGCACTGGTCTTCCTCCGACCACTCGACGATCTTTGCGTATCGTGCAGTATCTTTCATGACTTTGACTCCTCAACGGCGCGCTTCACGGCGCGAACCTGATAATGCTTCGCGCAATTCGTACTCATCCTGCAATCCCATCCAGAATTGCACGGATGTTCCGAATACCTTGGCAAGGCGCAGTGCGGTATCCGCGGTGATGCCGCGCTTACCCAGCACGATCTCGTTGATGCGGCGCGGCGGTACACCAATTGAGTTGGCCAGCCTGGTTTGGCTAATCTGCATTGGGCGCGGAGACTCTTCGAGGATTATTTCACCAGGGTGAACGTTCTGCCATTTATCCATTTCGATCACCTTGAATTACCCCGGCAAAGCCGCATTCGTGCTCAGGCCGGAAAAGCCGCGCGGCGAACCCTTGAAGATTTGCTTGCCATCGGCGTAATCCGGTTGCAGGCCCTGCACCACCTGGCGCAACCAGTCGGCGCGCAAGGCCTCGCCGCGCAGCCTTATCAGCTGGCCATCGAGCCGCGCCTGCATGCCCATCAACTGCGCCGCCCCATCGAACAACAGGCCGCTCACCATGCCGACGATGAGCAACACCACCAGCATCTCCACCAGCGTGAAACCAGGCTGGCAGCCGCGGCCATTGCGGCGAATGGCCGGGAGCCCCTGCAAGGTATGTCGAGCACAATTGTTGATCGGCTGTCGCATTTTTCTGTTCTGCTCAAACCAGATGGATGGTAGCACGAGCTAGTCAAGTGACGGATTGCTCTGCGTTTTGTCGCGGACTCTTGCCGGGTGTTATGGTCTGTTGTTTTTTTGCAACAGGCATGCCAAAAGCGGAAAAGCAAAGTTGACACACTGCTTTCCGTTGCTATACTGGCCGAAGCTAAGGCGGGCGAGGGAAATACGGCTTTGCAATGCTTAAGCTTAAGTTGACACACCGCTTCGCGCTGCTATACTTAGGCCGCGTCAGTTTCAAGATTTGCACGCAAGCTGTTTGAAAGCTAACGCTTTACACGATAGTTGATCAACTATTCTTTAATAAGTGGAGTCTAAACACATGAAAAAAAGTAATGTAGTTCTTCAAGCAGCGGTCGCCGGTGCTTTCCTTGCGATGGCCGGTGGCGTGCAAGCGGGCACGTTGAGCCAGGCTGGCGCCAACAGATTTGCGGTGGAAGTCTTCGGGCCTACTGCTACCTCGGCGTTGGCGATCACGGCCACGCCTGTTGTTTATACGTTTAATACACCTGGCGGGATCGTCGTCAACCCCAGCGGTACCATCTACACCTACCATCGCATAGCGGGCGGGACGCTGGCTATTGACCCGCTTGCTGCACAGTACACCTTGGGCGGCGGTATCACGGGTCTGACAGCGGCCGTAGGGTCTGTCAGCGGCGACAAGACCACTGTGCAAATCACGCTCAATAACTCTACAACCGACAACGTGGTTATCGGCGTCGGCGGCACGCTGACCTGGACCCCGACGGCGGGC
>MERK01000050.1 GCA_001770575.1 Betaproteobacteria bacterium RIFCSPLOWO2_12_FULL_64_23 | reverse complement strand
CGAACGCCTTGCTCCCCTTGCGCACCGCCAGCATGCGCCGCATCCAGTTGAGCAGCGAGGACGGATCGCGTGCCTGCGCCTCCACGTTCACCGCCTCGTAGCCGTACACCGGGTCCATGATCGGCGGCAGAAACAACCGCTGCGGGTCGGCGCGGGAGAAGCCGGCGTTGCGATCCGGGCTCCATTGCATTGGCGTGCGCACGCCATTCCGGTCACCGAGGAAAATGTTGTCGCCCATGCCGATCTCGTCGCCGTAGTAGATGATCGGCGAGCCCGGCATCGACAGCAGCAGGCTGTTCATCAGCTTGATGCGCTCGCGGTCGTTTTCCATCAGCGGCGCAAGCCGGCGCCGGATGCCGAGGTTGATGCGCGCGCGCGGGTCGGCGGCGTACATGCGGTACATGTAGTCGCGCTCCTTGCTGGTCACCATCTCCAGCGTGAGCTCGTCGTGGTTCCGGAGGAAAATCGCCCACTGGGCGTTCTCCGGGATCTCCGGTGTCTGCTGCATGATCTCGACCACGGGGTGGCGGTCCTCCTGCGCAATCGCCATGTAGATGCGCGGCATCAGCGGGAAGTGGTAGGCCATGTGGCACTCGTCGCCGTCGCCGAAGTACTCGCGCACGTCCTCGGGCCACTGGTTGGCTTCCGCGAGCAGCAGCCGGTTCTTGTAATGCGCATCGACCTGCGCGCGGATCTGGCGAATGACCGCGTGCGTCTCGGGAAGGTTCTCGTTGCTGGTGCCGTCGCGCTCGATCAGGTAGGGAATCGCATCGAGCCGGAACCCGTCCACCCCCATGTCGAACCAGAAGCGCATGACGCGGATCACCGCCTTCAGCACATTCGGGTTGTCGAAATTGAGGTCCGGCTGGTGGCTGAAGAAGCGGTGCCAGTAGTACGCCTTGGCGATCGGATCCCAGGTCCAGTTGGACGTCTCGGTGTCGGTGAAGATGATGCGCGTCTGGCCGTATTTCTTGTCGTTGTCGCTCCAGACGTAGAAATCGCGCTTGGACGAGCCAGGCGGCGCGCGCCGCGCGGCCTGGAACCACGGGTGCTGGTCCGAGGTGTGGTTCACCACCAGTTCGGTGATCACGCGCAGGCCGCGCCGGTGCGCCTCGCGCACCAGCGTGCGCACGTCATTGCGCGTGCCGTACTGCGGGTGCACGTTGTGGTAGTCGGACACGTCGTAGCCGTCGTCCTTCATCGGCGAGGGATAGAAGGGCAGCAGCCAGATCGTATTCACGCCCAGGTCGCGCACGTAGTCGAGCTTTTCGATCAGTCCGGCAAAATCGCCCAGGCCGTCGCCGTTGGAATCGAAGAACGCTTTGATGTGCAACTGGTAGACGACGGCGTCCTTGTACCACAGCGCCTCGTCCTGGACGTCCGGGGCCGGTGCGTCCTGCGCCTGCTCTTTTTCGGTTTGGGATTTGGCGGGTATGTCCATCGGGCGTTCCGGATGCCTTACAGGAAGTAGTCGAAATTGCGTTCGGTGCGCACCTTGCGCCGCAGCGCGAACACGTGTGCGGGTGCGCGCTGCGGATCGAGCTGGACGAAGTTTCGCGGGCCGCTCCAGAGAAAGCGCGCGCCGGAGAGCAGGTCGTGCATCTGGTAGGGCGCAGTCGCATGGATGCCGAGCGCCGCCAGGTCGAGTTCGACCCACCCCGACTGAACGTGATGCGGGTCGAGATTGACCACCGTCACCACCAGGTTCTCCAGCTCGGCGTCCGATTTCGCGCAGCACAACAGGCTGCCGTTATCGACCGGAAAAAAACGCAGCGACGCGTCGGATTGCAGCGCCGGGTTGTCGCGGCGGGCCTGGTTCACGCGGGCGATCAGCTCGGACAGACCCTGCGGCGCCTCCCGCTCCCAGTCGCGGATTTCGTACTTCTCGCTGTTCAGGTATTTCTCGCCCCCGGGGTCGCGCGGCGTCGCCTCGAGCAGCTCGTATGCCGGCCCGTAGATGCCGTAGTTCGCCCCTAGCGTTGCCGCCAGGACCAGGCGCACGATGAAAGCGGGGCGCCCGCCGAACTGCAGGTACTCGGTGAGGATGTCCGGCGTGTTCGGCCAGAGGTTGGGCCTGAGGTATTCGCGCCCGGCCCCCTGCGTGAGCTCGGTGAAATATTCGACGAGCTCGTCCTTGGTGTTGCGCCAGGCGAAGTAGGTGTAGGACTGGCTGAAGCCCAGTTTGGCGAGGCGGTGCATGACCTTGGGCCGGGTGAACGCCTCGGCGAGGAAAATCGCATCCGGGTACTCGCGCTTCAACTCGGTGATCGCCCATTCCCAGAAGCGGAACGGCTTGGTGTGCGGATTGTCGATGCGGAAAATCCTCACGCCTTCGCCGGCCCAGAAGCGGATCACGTCGGCGAGTTCCTGCCATAGCCCGCGCCACTCCTCCGATTCGAACTCGAACGGAAAGATGTCCTGGTACTTCTTCGGCGGATTCTCGGCGTACTGCACCGTGCCGTCGGGCCGCCACTTGAACCATTTCGGATGCGCCGTGACGTAGGGGTGATCCGGCGCGCACTGGAACGCGATGTCCAGGGCGATCTCCATGCCGTGTGTGTGCGCGCTCGCAACCAGCCGCCGGAAATCCTCCAGCGTCCCCAGTTCCGCATGCAGCGCCGTGTGTCCGCCTTCGGCCGAGCCTATGGCCCACGGGCTGCCCGCGTCGCCGGCCTCGGCGACGAGCGCGTTGTTCGCGCCCTTGCGGCTGACGCGCCCGATCGGATGGATGGGCGGGAAGTAAAGCACGTCGAATCCCATTTTGGCGATGGCGGGCAGGCGCGCCTCGCAATCCCGGAAGGTGCCGTGCCGCCCCGGTTCGGGCGATGCCGAGCGCGGGAACAGTTCGTACCAGGAGGAAAAACGCGCGCGCTCGCGGTCAACCACCAGCGGATGCTCGACCGGATAAGTTGCGGCGAAGCGCCGGTCCGGGTAGCGCGTGGCGATGGCGGCGAGCTCTTCGTCCAGACCGAGTGTCCTCAGCGCCTGCGCGTCGGGGACGGCGCGCAGGTCTGCCGCCCAGCCCTTCAGCCGCGTGCGCTCCCCGCCTTTCGCGCGTTGCGCCGCGTTTTCGATCAGTCCGGCGCCGACGAGCGCCCCGACGCGCAGGTCCTCGCCTTCGATGCGCCGCGCGAAATCGTGTCGCCAGGAGAGAAAATGGTCCACCCAGGCGATGACCGTGTAGTGGTAGCGGCCGACGGACTGCGCGGCGAAGCTTCCGCGCCAGCGATCGTTGCCCAGCGGCGCCATGGGCGTTTCATGCCACGCCGCCTCGCCCTCGCGCCGCCACAGCAGCAGGCAGGCGATGGCATCGTGGCCGTCGGTGAAGCAGTCGGCTTCGACCACGACCGCATCGCCCACGATGCGCTTGGCGGCAAAGCGCCCGTCATCAATGGAGGGCGTGATGCGCTCGATCACTGCGCGCCTGCGCCCGTCGTCCATGTCCAGTTTCGCGTTGACCATCATTTACGCACTCTTGAACATCAGCACGGAAAGCGGCGGCAGCGTCAGCGCCAGCGAATGAAAGCGCCCGTGCGCCGCGACCGGCGCCGCATCGACGCCGCCGAAATTTCCGATGCCGCTGCCGCCGTACAGCGTCGAATCGCTGTTCGCGATCTCGCGCCAGTAGCCCCCGTTCGGCACCCCGACGACGTAGTTCGTGCGCGGCACGGGCGTGAAATTGCACACCACGAGCACCGGCGCGCCGCCGCCGCGCGGCCGGCGCAGGAAGGTGAGCACGCTCTGTTCGCTGTCGTTGCAGTCCACCCATTCGAACCCGGACTGATCGAAATCGACCTGGTACAACGCAGGCTCGGAGCGGTAGAGCCGGTTGAGATCGGCCACCCAGCGGCGCAGCCCT
Source organism: Betaproteobacteria bacterium RIFCSPLOWO2_12_FULL_64_23 (assembly GCA_001770575.1). Lineage (GTDB taxonomy): Bacteria > Pseudomonadota > Gammaproteobacteria > Burkholderiales > SG8-39 > 2-12-FULL-64-23. The sequence continues at coordinate 19,106 of MERK01000050.1, read as the reverse complement.
TCGTGCTCGGGATACTGCAGCACATGCCACTCCAGGCTCCCCTCGTGCGTCCATTCGCGCCGCTGGCCGAACTCGCCGCCCATGAACAGCAGTTTCTTGCCTGGATGCCCCCACATATAGCCATAAAGCAGGCGCAGATTCGCAAACTGCTGCCAGGAGTCGCCCGGCATTTTGCCGATCAGCGATCCTTTTCCGTACACCACCTCGTCGTGCGACATAGGCAGCACGAAATTCTCGAAGAAGGCGTACCAGATCGAGAACGTGAGCTGGTCATGGTGATACTTGCGGTGGACCGGTTCCTGGCTCATGTACTTGAGCGTGTCGTGCATCCAGCCCATGTTCCACTTGATGCCGAAGCCAAGGCCGCCCAGATACACCGGCCGCGACACCATCGGCCAGGAGGTCGACTCCTCGGCCATCGTCTGCACGTCGGGATGATCGCGATACACGGCCTGGTTCAGCACGCGCAGGAACTCGACCGCCTCGATGTTCTCCCTGCCGCCGTAGCGGTTCGGCACCCACTCGCCTTCCTTGCGCCCGTAGTCCAGATAGAGCATGGAAGCGACACCGTCCACCCGCAGCCCGTCCACGTGGTAGCGGTCCAGCCAGTACAGCGCGCTGGATACAAGGAATCCGCGCACCTCGTTGCGGCCGTAATTGAAAATCGCGCTTTTCCATTCCGGGTGAAATCCCTGCTTCGGGTCGACGTGCTCATACAGGGCGCTACCGTCGAAGTAGCCCAGCCCATGTTCGTCGCTGGGGAAATGCGAAGGCACCCAGTCCAGGATCACGCCGATGCCGTGCTGGTGCAGGGTGTCGACGAGGAACATGAAATCTTCCGGGCTGCCATAGCGCGCGGTCGGCGCGTAGTAGCCCGTGGTCTGGTAGCCCCAGGAACCGTAGAACGGATGCTCGGTGATGGGCATCAGCTCGACATGGGTGAACCCCATCTCGCGCACGTACTCGGCCAGCGGCTGCGCGATCTCGCGGTAGCTAAGGGAGCGGTTGGCGTCCTCGGGCACACGCCGCCACGAGCCCAGGTGCATTTCGTAGATCGACATCGGCGCATCGAGCGCGTTGGCGCCGCGCCGCGCCGCCATCCACGCCGCGTCGTTCCACTCGTAGTCGAGGTTCCATGCGCGCGAGCCGGTTCGCGGCGGCGCTTCGGCGAAAAAGGCGAACGGGTCGGCCTTGTCCACCTGGTAGCCGGCGACGCGGGATTCGATGTAATACTTGTACGCCTGCCCGTGCGCAACGCCCGCCACGAATCCTTCCCAGATGCCCGAACCGTCCCCCCGCGCAGAGAGCGGGTGCGCGTCCTGGTTCCAGCCGTTCCAGTCTCCGATCGCCGAGACGCGCTGCGCGTTCGGCGCCCAGACGGAGAAATGCGCGCCGGCAATGCCGTCGCGCTCGCCAAGGTGGCAGCCGAATTTCTCGTACAGCCGTGCGTGGGTGCCTTCCTTGAATAAATAGATGTCGTGTTCGGTCAACAAGATGTTTCTCCTCATCGGATGCGGTTCGCGCCACTGGGGCGTGGATGCAGTGGAGCAGGATGCTGCGAGAGCTTGGGGCTAGGCAGCGTACGCGGCGAAGCGGGCGAAGGGCTTGTTGGAACTTGCGCTTCGCCACGTCCGGCATCGGGCGCGCAGCGTCGCAAAGATTCACTGAGGACGTTAGTTTAACACGATCAGCCGAGCTCGCGCGGCGCGACGGCCCTCGGCCTCAGCCGGCTCTCGGTTTCTGCCACGGCGATGGATGCGTTCTACACTTTTAGTTTCAAATGAATCCTCACTCAACGCAGTTGGCTCAGAAAAAGTACCGCAGCAGCGCCTGCCAGATGCGCCGGTCGGCCGACGCGCCGTAATTGCTGCCCGGCGCGCCGGTATTGAGCTGCGTCTGCAGCGCGAAATCGACGCGGGTCCAGTGGTAGCGCGCCTCCAGCCATTGCAGCCGGCTGTGATCGACGAGATCGTGGCGGACCATCGCGGCGACATCGAGACGCTTCACCAGCGCATCCTGCCAGAACGCGTACAGAAACAGATTGTGCCGCGTGGCCGGGTCCTGCACGTTCGCGGCGTAGCCGCGGTACAGCCCGTAGCCCGCGGGCGAACCGCGCCGCAGCGCGTCCCAGCCCGACCGGCCCATCCCGGCGCCGTTGTATTCGTACTCGGCGGTGAGCGAAATATTGCCCGGCGTCGTATAGGTCAGCCCGCTAGCCAGGCGCGAACGGAACGCCGTATCGTCCGGGCTGATCAGCGCTTGCGCCGCGAGCGAGGGTGAGCGGCCGCCCGACCATTCGAAATGAACCACCGTCGCGTCGTTCGGCAAAGCCGTCAGGTTCAGGCCAAGCTGCGGCGACTGTCCGGCACCACCGGACAGCAGCCATTGCGGATTGAGCGCATCGGACAGCTTCTGGCTGAACGCCATCAACCAGCGCGCGCGCGCGTTGGTCGCGCCCAGGTCCGGGCTGAACGCCGCCGCGCTGGGCCGGTCGCCTAGCTTCGGCGAATACAGCGCAGTGAGCGACCCGCCTTCCCACAGCGTCTGGGCGCGCAGCATCGCGCTGCCGAGGCGGTTTTCGCGCAGGCTCGCCGGGTCGAGCGAAACCACCGAGCGCAGCGCCCCAACGCGAAAATAATCGGTAGGGTTGTATCCAAGAGCGACACCATTGCGCGCGTTGATGCGCCCGAAGTCGGCGATGCGATCCGGCTGCGCCTGCCAGCTCACATAGGCCTCTTTCAGCGTGTTGACATCGTTGTTGCCGGAAGCCCCGTCGGCGCGATTCAGGTCGAGGCGGTCGGCCAGCACCGCGCGCCAGCCGGGCGCGAGCGTCGTATCGAGGCGCGCGTCCAGCGACAGGCGCGTGCCGTGCCGCGCCAGGCCGGCGCCGCGCGGCCGCGATTCGCGCACGGCCGCTTCCGTGTACACGCGCCAGTCGCCGGCCTGCTCCGCCGTGTTCGCGGTCTTGTCGGCGAGCAGCAGGGCCGCCGCATCGTCGTCGGCCAGCGCCGGCAGCGCCGCGGCCGCGAGGAGCAGGGGCAGAATGCGCATGCGCTATTCGGGTTTGAAGCGCGGCAGGTAGTCGCGCTGCAGCCACGCCTCGGGCACCTCGCGCCAGGCGTAGTCGGCGAAGCGCATCACCGTCACCCAGTTCGGGTCGAGCCCGTCGATGATCACCGTTTCTGTCGGCCGCTCCACGCCCAGTTGCGCCTGATAGCGCCGGTAGTAGGCGCTCTTCAGCAGCTGCCCGCTCTCGGTGTAGAAACGCGCCTTGACCGGCCGGCTGCTGGACGCGTCCAGCCACATTTCGATGTGGTGGTAGGTAACGTCCGCCGACACCGCGGCCAGCGCCAGCTTGTAGCAGCGCCGGTTCTGGCGGTCGCCGTCGAGCACGTTCTCTTCGGCCGCGATTTGCGCCTTGTAGTCCTTGGCCAGGTTGACCGTGACCACGTCGCCGTTGGCGGCCTGGCCGAGCAGGCGCTGCTGCGGCGACAGGCGGATGCTCGCTTTGGAGGACGGATCGAAGAACCACAGGTCGTTGCCGTTCTTGAGCATCAGCTTGTTCGCGTCGCGCGCCGGGGCGACAAAGCGAATCAGGCTGCGGAACTGCCCGCTGTTGGCGTCGGCCTTCGAGTAGACCGTGAGCGTATTGGCGTCGACCTGCTTGCCGTTGCGGTATTCCACCAGCGTCGTAGTCAGCGAAAACGGCTTGCCCGGGTTGCGGATGGCGTCGCTTGCGGCGAGCAAGGCCTGCGCCTCCGGGGCCGCGGCGGCGGCGCCCGCCGCCGCGATCAGCAAGGTACCTGCGGCCAATTGTCTGAAATTCATGCGTACTGCTCCTCGTTAAACATGCCTGAGCGCGTCGACGATGAGCATCCGCGCGGCGCGGCGCGCCGGCCACCAGGCCGAGACGACCGCGACCAGCGCGAGCCCGGTTGCGGTGCCGAGCATCATTTTGGATTCGCCCCACACGCGCACCGTCAGCGGCACCGGATCGACCTGCCCCGGCGGCAGCCAGGTCAGGCCGGCGTGGTTCACCAGCCAGGCGACGACGAGCGCCGCGACCACGCCTGCTGCCGCGCCGATCAGGCCCAGCAGCAGGGCCTCGCTCATGAACAGCCGGCGGATGCCCGAGCGGCGCAGGCCCATGGCGCGCAGGGTGCCGATCTCCGCGGTGCGCTCGATGACCGCCATGCTCATGGTGTTGCCCACCGTGAACAGCACGATGGCGCCGATCAGCACCGCCATGAAACCGAAGATAGCCGCGAACATGCCGACGGCCTGGCCGTAGAACGGATTGAGCACTTCGAAGTCCTGCACCTCCAGCGGCTCGCTCTTCAGCGTCGTCGCGAGCAGCTCGGCGAGGCGCGCTTTCGCCGCCGAAATCTGGCCGGTGTGCACGAGCTGCAGGACCACTGCCGTGGCCTGCGGCTTTTCGTTGCCGTAGAGCAGGCGCTGCGCCTGCGCCAGGTGCATGCCGACGAACATGTCGTCGAATTCCTTGAAGCCCTGGCGCTCGGCCTTGACCACGTGCAGCGAGGCGACGTTGGGCGCGCCGTGGACATTGGCCGCGAGCAGTTCGATGCGCGCTTCGCTTTGCGGCGCCTTCGGCCGCGCTTCCAGCGTCGCCAGCGCGGTGATGTCCTCCGGCGCCGCGGCGCCCGCCGCGGCCTCCGCTTTCTTCTGCCTCGGACAGTTCTCGACTTTCAGCGGTTCGCACAATTCCAGCACGCGCGCCACACCGTTGCCGATGACCACGGCGTCGTCCGCCGTGCCGGTCAGCGCGGACTGCGGCAGGTTGATCGGCAGGCCGTAGTCGTTCCAGCCGCGCATGCGGTTGCGGTCGGCGACGACCAGGCCGGCGCCGAGGATGGTGCGCGATACGCCTGCGGCGAAGTTGCCGGCGATGCCGCCGAGCGAAATCGACGGCGTCGCCACCGCCAGCATCGGTGCGAGCACCGGATCGTGCGAGACGACGTCGATCACATGCTGATAGTCGGCAATGCCGTAGGCGGCGGGATTGCCGCTGCCATAGAGGAAATAATCCTTGCGCTGGATCTGCAGGTGGCCGCCGCGCATGACGTAGCTGGTTTGCAGGCTGAGCGTGATGTTGCGGCTGTAGCCGCCGAACACCAGGATGGTGACCGCGCCGATGATCATGGCCAACAGGGTGGTGAGCGAGCGGCGGCGGTTGCGCAACAGATTGCGTAGGGCGAGCGAGAGTGTTCTCATGCCGCCGCCTCCATCAGTTCGCTCGCGGTGCAAACATCGCCCTGTCGGCGGCAGGCGGCAATCGCGGCCGGTCGCATCCCCGCTTCGCGGGACCCCTGCTCCCTGCTCATGCCGCCCCCCCCGCGCGCGCGTCGCGCCGCACGATGTCTTCGATGCGCCCGTCGCGGATCATCACCGCGTCGTCCGCCTCGGCCATCACCTTCGGGTCGTGCGAGGAAAACACGAAGGTCACATGGTGCTCGCGCTGCATTTCGCGCATCAGCGCAATGATGGCGGCGCCGGTTTGGCTGTCCAGGTTCGCGGTCGGCTCGTCGGCGAGCACCAGCTTCGGCGACGGCGCGAGCGCGCGCGCGATGGCGACGCGCTGGCGCTGCCCGCCGGAGAGCTGGCCGGGAATGTTGCGCGCCTTGTCCGCGATGCCGACCGCCTCGAGCAGGGCCGCGACCCGGCGCTTGCGCTCGGCCGCGGGCACGCGCGCAAGCAGCAGCGGGTATTCCACGTTCTCCTCCACCGTCAGCACCGGCAGCAGGTTGAAGTTCTGAAAGATGAAGCCGAGGTGACGCGCGCGGAAATCGGAGAGCGCGTCGTCGGACAGGTTTTGCACCGTCTCCCCGGCGACGATGACCTCGCCGCGAGTGGGCTGGTCGATGCAGCCGATCAGGTTGAGCAGCGTGGTCTTGCCGCTGCCCGACGGGCCGGAAATCACGGTGAAGCAGTTGGGACGGATCTCCAGGTCGATGCCGACCAGGGCCGGAACGTCGACCGCATCGAGGTGATAGGTCTTGCCGATCTGATTCAGGGTGACGACATTCATAGTGGCCTCGGGTTCTTGGATTGGCATGACAGCATCTTGAACAGCCGCTGCGGCACGGTGAGGCGCGGTTCGGTCGCGCCAAAACCCCAGTATGGACCTTCTAGCTTTCGTGCGCTTTGCGACTGTCGGCCGGCGCCTCGGCGAGGTCCAGGTATTCCTGCTTGCGCCCGGGCGCCGGAGTCGCTTCGAAAATAACGGCGATCATTTCGAGCTCCTTCTTTATGGCCGCAGCTTCGCATCGGCGCTGGCGCGGTAATGCCGGTTGGCGTCCTCGGGCTTACCGATGCGCTCGAACAGCTGCGCCAGCGCGACGTGCGCGCTGCGGCTGGGTTCCTCGGACAGGCTCGCCTCGAGGTAGCTCTGTGCCTTGCCCCACAGCTCCTGCTGCAGGCACAGGCGCCCCAGGGTCAACAGCAGCGCGCGGTCGCGCGGCCGCGACTTGAGCCACTTCTCCGCGCGCTCGATCTGCCCCAGGACATCGGCGCCCAGACACTCCCCGTAGAGCAATATCAGGTCCTCGCCCCATTCCGCCTCCAGCGCCGCCGCCACAATCTCGTGCGCGCGGCGGCAGTCGCCGCCGTCGATGAACAGCTGCGCCGCGCTGCGCGCGACGCGTGCATCGAGCCGGTCATCGGTACGCTGCCAGCACGCAGCAAGCCCCGTGGCATCCCCCGCCTGCTGGCGCAGCGTCTCGATCTGGGCAGTGATCCGCAACTGCGCCGCCGCCGTTTCGGCCAGCGCACCGCGCTTGGCCAGGGCCGTGGCCAGGCGCCGCACCTCGTCCCAATGGCCGAGACGCTGGTGCGCTTTCATCAGCATGCGCTGAGTGGAGATGCGCTTGGGCTCGCTCGCGGACAGCTCGCGCAATACGGCAAGCGCGTCGTCGTAGCGGCGATCGTCGAGCAGCAGGCTCGCCTGCACGGCGAGCCGCGCCTGGCGCGCATCCGAGTCCTGGCTGTCGGCGCGCGCGAGCCACTGGTCGCGCCGCTCGAGCTCGCGCAGTTCGGCCGCAGCGCGCGCCGCGATCAGGGCGCTCAAGGCCGGCGCCTGCCCCAGTTTGTACGCCTTGCCGGCCGCCTTCTCGGCACGGGCGTAGCGCCCCTCGAACATGGCCTGCAGCGCGACCAGCAGCGCCGCGCGCCCTTTCGCATCGCGCCGGCGCCGGCGGAAGTCGCGCACATACAGCGGCAGGCGAATCGTATGCGTGACCATGCGTAACAGCAGGTAGCCCAGCACAAAGCCGGCGAGCCCGAGGAGAATGGCCAAATTGAGCGAAAGCTCGGCGCGGTAAGGCGGGAAGACGAGAATGGCATAGCCGTCATTCAGATGCGCGGCGAGCGACAAACCCACCGCCAGGGCAAACACCGCCAGCACCCACATCAGACCGCGCATCTTTAGGCCCTGCCCGCCGCGCTCACCGCCCGGCCTTTTCGCGCGCCACCTTGAAATTGCGCACCGCCGCCAGGCTGTCGTCGATGGTCGGCAGCTCGACGTTAATGCTGCCCGCCGCAAGCTGCGTCAGGCTCGCCAGCGCGGTAGTGGTGGTCTTTGCGCGCGTGTCGTAATAGCGCCTGATCCAGGTCCGGGCGGTCTCCAGGTCGGCGCGGAATCGCGCCGGATCGCGCGCCAGCAGCGCCTGGCGCGCATCGAGCAAGCGCAACTGCAGATTCTGGCGCAGGAAGTAGGACTGCGACGGCGACAGCAGCGCCGCGTCGGGCTGATCCAGGATGCGGATGCGCACCAGCTGTTTCATTTCGTTCCACACCTCGGCCAGCACGCGTTCCCAACCGGCGTTCGCAGCCCCCGGCCCGGCCGGCTTGGGCGCCGCCGGAGTGCGCTCGTCGAAATGCAGCGGCAGGGCATCGACGCTGGCAATCAGCTGGTCCAGGCGCAGCGCCATGCCCGTGATATCCACATTGGGCGCGGCTTTCAGGCGCTCAATGTCGCGGTTGAGCACGCGCCGCAGCGCGACGAACTGCGGCCGGTCCGAGCGCGCCAGGCGCCCCTCGGCCGTGCGCAGCGCCAGCAGTGCCGCCTGCACATTCCCGGCGAGTTGCAGCTGCTGCGAGGCCAGGGTGAGCATCTGCTCGATCTCGGCCAGCGCCCATTCGTCGCGGCTGCGCGACAGCTCCTGGTACAAAGCCTCCAGCGCCAGTTGCTGACTCTGCGACTCGGCGATCTTGTTCTCGAGCACGCTCAACTTGCCTTGTGCCTCGCGCGCCCCCTCCAGCGCCTGCTTCGCCAGCACTTGACTCTCGCCGGCTGCGCTGTCGCTCGCGCGCAGGCGCTGCCCCAGCTCCTCGCGGATGGCGTCGATGCGGCTGCGGGTGTCGTACCACTGCCAGCCGACCGCGGCGATTGCGGCCAACAGCACCAGCAACACCGGCAAGCGCCAAGCGCCCGCCCGCGGCTGGCGCTCGCTGCGGCCGCTGGGCTCCTCGGGTTGCGCGGCCGTTACCGGCTCTGCAGCGGGCTGGGTGGGGTCGGCATTGCTTTCGGTCATGGGCGTCAGACAGAGAATGCGAGGATCACACTTTAGCAAAAAAAGCGGCCAACCCTGCGACCAAGCCTTCGTCACCCGGACCGGTCAGCACTACGGTCTGCACTCCCAAGGCGCGCGCCGCGGCGGCAATGCGCTCGTGCGGCGCGAACAACGGTGTGCCCTTCAGGCACTTGCGGCCCGCCTCGCCCAGCATGTCGTGCAGGTTGGCCAGACCCTCGCTCGAGGTCACGGTGAACGCATCGAGTTCGCCTCGCGCGCACAAGGCGAGCAGCGGCGCAGGATCGGCGTTCGGCCGGCCGCGGCGGTAGCACGCCGCGTAGTCGACCGCAGCGCCGCGCGCAATCAGCGCGTCGCCGAGCAGCTCGCGCCCGCCCTCGCCGCGGAAAATCACCACGCGCTTGCCTTCGACCTGCTTCAGCTCGGGCAGTTCGAGCAGGCCTTCGCTGTCGAAACGCTCGCTCGGCGCAATCACCGCGGCAAAGCCGCGGCGCCGCAGTTCGCGCTCGCTGCCGCGTCCGACGGTGGCGACGCGCAAGGCTGGCGGCCAGGCGCGCCGGGCGCGCACCAGGGCCAGCGCCTTGTCCACCGCATTGGCGCTGACGAAAACCGCGAGATCGAAGGCGTCCAGGCGCTCGATCAGCGCGAAAACCGGGCGCAAGTCCCCGGCATCGAGAATCTCCAGCGCCGGGAACAGCAGCGGCTCGCCGCCTGCAGCGCGGATGAGCGCGGCCAGGTGCGCTGTCTGCCCGGCGGGCCGCGTCACCACGACGCGGCGCCCGGCGAGGGCGGGCGCGCTCATAGCAGCGCGGCGAGGATACGGTCGGCGCCTTGCGCACGCAATTCGCCGGCGAGGCGCGCTCCCAGGTCCTCGGGCGATCCGGATGGGCCGGAAACCTCCGCCCTTACCATGCTTTTTCCGTCCGGATCCGCCACCAGGCCGCGCAACTCGAGGGTCGCCCCACTTACGCTGGCGTAGGCGGCGAGCGGCAGCTGGCAACTGCCGCCGAGCGCCCGGCTCACCGCACGCTCGGCGCGCACGGCGAGTTCGGTGGCGCGGTGGTTGAGCGCGGCGAGGCGCCCGGCGATGTCGCCGCGCTCGGCGCGATATTCGATCGCAAGCGCGCCCTGCCCCGCGGCCGGCAGGCTTTGCTCGATCGTCAGTACCGAGCGGATGCGCGCGCCCAGCCCCAGCCGCTTCAGGCCGGCCGCGGCGAGGATGATGGCGTCGTGATCGCCGCGGTCCAGCTTGGCGAGGCGCGTGTCGAGATTGCCGCGCAGGCTCGCCACCCGCAGCCGCGGATAGCGGTTGCGCAGCTGCGCCTCGCGCCGCAGGCTGGAGGTGCCGACCACGGCACCCGCGGGCAAGTCATCCAGACCATCGAATTTGTTGGAAACGAAAGCGTCGCGCGCATCCTCGCGCTCCAGGACCGCGCCCAGCGCGAAGCCCGGGGGCAATTCCATCGGCACATCCTTGGCCGAGTGCACCGCCACATCGGCGCGGCCCTCGGCCAGAGCCAGCTCCAGCTCTTTCACGAACAGGCCCTTGCCGCCGATCTTGGCCAGAGACGTGTCCAGGATTTCGTCGCCGCGCGTGGACAGCGCGAGCAATTCCACCCGGCAATCCGGATATAATCCGCGCAGCCGGTCGCGCACATGCTCGGCCTGCCACAGCGCAAGACGGCTCTGGCGCGTGGCGATAACGATGCGATCAGGATGACTCAAGACTGGATTTTTGCTATGGCCGCACACCTGATGCCGACGCGCTGGATTCTAGCATGCCTCGCCGCGCTGTTCGTTGCGGCGCCGGCTTCGGCGCAAATGGTCGAAGCGCGCGATCTCGCGGCGGATGCGCGCCTCGCGGCCGAGCGCAAGATCCCGCTGCTCGTGCTGTTCTCCGAGGCAGGGTGCCCCTATTGTGAACGCGCGCGGCTGGAATTCCTGCTGCCGATGCAGCGCAATCCGGAATACCGCGGCAAGGTGATGATGCGCGAGGTCGGGATCGACAACCCTGCCGCGCTGGTCGATTTCGCCGGGAACAGGACGACCCAGGCGGAATTCGCGCGCCGCCTGCACGTGAACATGATGCCGACGGTGCTGCTGCTGGGTCCGCGCGGGGAGGCGCTGGCCGAACCGCTGGTGGGGTTTCGCGGCGCCGATTATTACGGCTATTTCCTCGATCAACGCATCGACGCCGCGCTCGCGCAGCTGCGCGACACGCGGTGACGGGCTGAACCGCGCCAACATCAACCCGCGGCGAGTTCTTTCACCTGTTGCCACTGGCGCCGGCTTACGGCCAGCTTCTCTGCGCAGCCCTCGAGCTGCACCACCCAGCTTTGCTCGCCTTCCTGCGCTTCCGCTTTCTCGAAGCCGCGGATACGCGACTTCGCCACCAGGCAGTTGCGGTGCACGCGCACGAAAGCCTCGGCGAATTCCTGTTCCAGATGGGTGAGCGATTCCTCCAGCAGATACTCGCGCCCGGCGGTGCGGATGGTGACGTATTTCAACTCCGCCTTGAGATAAAGAATATCGGCCACCGGCACCAGACTGATGCGCCCGCGCTCGGGTACGGACAGATGCCGGCGCGGCGCGGACTCCAGTCCGCGCAGCGCTTCGCGCCCGGGGGCACTCATGCCGCGCGCGCGCGACAGCGCGGCCAGCAGGCGCGCGCGGCGCACCGGCTTCAACAGATAGTCGAGCGCGCGCAACTCGAACGCCTTGATCGCGTATTCGTCGTAAGCGGTGACGAAAATGACGGCGGGCGGCGACTCCAGCGCCAGCGCGTGGCGCGCGAACTCGATGCCGCTCATCTGCGGCATGCGGATGTCCACCAGCACCAAGTCCGCGCTGACGCGCGCGAGCAGCTCCAGCGCCTCGCGCCCGTTGCCGGCTTCTCCCACCACGCGGGCCGGCACCAGCGGCGCGCAATCGGCAATCAGCTCCTTCAGGCGCGAGCGCGCCGGAGCCTCGTCGTCGATCAGCACCACTCTGAGCGCGTTGCTCACTCCTGCCTCCGGTAAGGCAGCACGATGCGAATTTCGAACCTGTCCCCAGCCACTTCGGTGGCGAGGCTCGCCTCGACGTCGAAATGCAGGGCCAGTCGCTCGCGGATGTTGGCAAGCGCCATGCGGTTGCCGGCGCGGTGCTGGTAGTCGGGATGATACGGATTGGTGAGCAGCAGGTGCACCTCGTTCCTGTCGCGCGCGATGCGAATGCGCACCGTGCCCGGCTCCATGCCCGGCTCGATGCCATGATAGATCGCGTTTTCCACCAGCGGCTGCAGCAGCAGCTGCGGCACCAGCGCATCCTCCGGCATGGTTTCGATGTCCCAGTCGACATGCAGCCGCTCGCCCAGGCGCAGTTGCTCCAGATTGAGGTACTGGCGGCACAGCGCCAGTTCGTCGGCCAGCGTGGACAGGCGCCGGTTGTCTTGCATCAGCGCGCGAAACAACTCCGCCAGATCCTCCAGCGCTTCTTCGGCGCGCCTGGGTTCGCTGCGCATGAGAGAGAGCACGGCATTGAGGCTGTTGAACAGGAAATGCGGCCGGATGCGCGCCTGCAGCGCCTGCAGCCGCGCGTCGGCCAGGGCGGGGGAGTACGCGCGCCGGCGCCAGAAGAAGTAGGCAAGGAGAAATCCGGTGAGCAGCGCGCACAGGATCCCCGCCCGCGCCATGGCATACGGCGTCGGCTCACCCCCCAGGGCCATGCCCAGACTGAGTACCAGCGTGGTCCAGCCCGCGACCAGCAACATCACCAGCGCAATGCCCAAGCCGTAGCGCAGGCGCGCGAGCCATTCCGACAGGACGTACAGCGACACCAGCGACAGCAGCAGCACCGGCTCGAGCACCACCGCCGATTGCGCGAACTGCGGCGCGAACTGCGCCGTGTCCGGCGACTGGATCAGCGCGGCGGCGAAGCCGGCGAGATTGCCGAGCAGCAGGATGCGCACCGCAACACCCAGATTGCGGAAATCCGGCAGGGAGTCCGAAGGCGCGTTTTGCTCTATACTTGGCACGGTTAAAGTATTGAAAGCCAAAGTCAAATAGCGTACAGGCGGGCGCGAAAACGCCCAGTTTTTTTGATTCTGACCGCATTCAGCGCAATGAGCAAGAACATGCACAAGAAACCGCGGCCTCGCGCCGCCTGGTCGGGACGCTTTGCCGAGCCCGTGGCCGAGCGGGTGCAACGCTATACCGCGTCGGTGTCGTTCGACCGGCGCCTGGCCGAGCACGACATCCGCGGCTCGCTCGCGCACGCGCGCATGCTCGCTGCCTGCGCGGTGATCTCCAGGCGCGACCTTGCGGCGATCGAATCCGGCATGCGCGCCATACTCGGGGAAGTGCGCAGCGGCAAGTTCAAATGGTCGCTCGCCAACGAGGACGTGCACCTCAACATCGAACGCCGCCTGACCGCGCTCGCAGGCGACGCCGGCAAGCGCCTGCACACGGCACGCTCGCGCAACGACCAGGTGGCGACCGACGTGCGCCTGTGGCTGCGCGACGCGATCGATGCGCTGGCCGCCCAGCTGGCCGCGCTGCAGACGAGCCTGCTCGATCAGGCCGAGCGCCACGCTGGCACGGTGATGCCCGGTTTCACCCATCTGCAGGTGGCGCAGCCGGTGACCTTCGGCCATCACCTGATGGCCTATTTCGAGATGTTCGCGCGCGACCGCGAACGGCTCGCCGACTGCCGCAAGCGCGTGAACCGCCTGCCGCTCGGCGCTGCCGCGCTCGCCGGCACCTCCTATCCGATCGATCGCGACATGGTGGCGAAAGCACTGGGCTTCGACGGCGTCTGCGCCAACTCGCTCGATGCGGTGTCGGACCGCGACTTCGCCATCGAGTTCTGCGCCTGCGCCGCGCTCGCCATGACCCATATCTCGCGGCTGTCGGAGGAACTGGTGCTGTGGATGAGCCCGCGCTACGGCTTCATCCGCCTGCCCGACCGCTTCTGCACCGGCTCGTCGATCATGCCGCAGAAGAAAAACCCGGACGTGCCCGAACTCGCGCGCGGCAAGACCGGCCGCGTCACCGGCGATCTGATGGCGCTGCTGATGCTGATGAAAGCGCAGCCGCTCGCCTACAACAAGGACAACCAGGAAGACAAGGAGCCGCTGTTCGACAGCGTCGACACGCTCGCCGACACGCTGGCGATTTTCACCGACCTGGTGGCCAGCATCGAAGTCGACGCGGGCGCGATGCGCGCGGCGGCGCTCGAAGGCCATGCGACTGCGACCGACCTCGCCGATTATCTGGTCAAGAAAGGCCTGCCGTTTCGCGACGCGCACGAGGCGGTAGCGCGCGCCGTGCGCGCCGCGAATGCGCGCGGCTGCGATCTCGCCGCGCTCGGGCTGGCGGAATTGCGCCAGTTCTCGCCGCTCGTAGGCGCCGACGTATTCAAGGCATTGACCCTGGAGGGTTCGCTCGCCAGCCGCGACCATGTCGGCGGCACCGCGCCCCGGCGCGTGCGCACCGCCATCAGACAGGCGCGCAGGAGTCTGAAGATCTAGGCGGCAATGGAGAAAATCGGCAAATACCAGGTAACGAGAAAACTCGGGGAGGGCGCGACCAGCGAGGTGTATCTGTGCCACGATCCTTTTGCCGAGCGCGAAGTCGCGATCAAGGTGGTGTTCCCCGACACGCTCACCGACGACGAGAACCGCAACCTGTTCCGCAAACTGTTCATCACCGAAGCCTCGCTCGCCGGCAAGCTCACGCATCCGCATATCGTGCAGATTTTCGATGCGGTCGTGGACGAGGGTATCAGCTACGTGGTGATGGAATACGTGGACGGTGGCACGCTCGAGCCGCACTGCAACCCGGACGCCCTGCTGTCGGCGGACAAGATCGTTGAGATCATTTTCAAGTGCAGCCGGGCCCTGGATTTCGCCAACCGCGCCGGGGTCATCCACCGCGACATCAAACCGGCCAACATCCTGCTGCACGGCGAGACCGACATCAAGATTTCCGACTTCGGCTCCGCGCTGATTACCACCAGCATGGTCACCCAGGTGAGCGGCATCGGCTCTCCCGCCTATATGTCGCCGCAGCAGATCAAGGAGCATCCGCTGACGCTTCAGACTGACATCTACTCGCTCGGCGTGGTGATGTACCAGCTGCTGACCGGGCAATTGCCGTTCCAGGCCAGCAACAACTTCAGCATGATGTACCAGATCACCAACGTCGAGCCGCAGCCGCCTTCCAGCCTGCGGCCGGAAATCCCGCCCGCGGTGGACCGGATCGTGCGCAAGGCGATGCAAAGGGAGCTGGAGCAGCGCTACCAGGACTGGGATGAATTCTCCAGCGATCTGGCGGCGGTCATCAGCAGCGAACAGGCGGCGCAGAAGAAGGAAGAGTTTGCCGACAGCGAGAAATTCAATATCCTGCGCGGCCTGCCTTTCTTCGCCGACTTCGGCGACGCCGAGCTGTGGGAAGTGATGCGCGTCAGCAGCTGGGAATACTGCAAGCCGGGCAAGGCGCTGATGTTCGAGGGGCAGACGGGGGATTTCTTCTGTCTGCTCGCCTCCGGTGAAGTCAAAGTGATCAAGCAGGGCAAGCTGCTCAATATACTCAACGCGGGCGAATGTTTCGGCGAGATGGCCTATATCTCCAGGGCAGAGGGCAGCGTGCGCAGCGCCGATGTCGTCGCTCTCTCCGAGTCGCGCGTGATCACCGTACACAACGAAGACCTGGATCGGGCCTCGGACATCTGCCGCCACAAATTCGACCGTGCCTTCCTGGCGATCCTGGTCGAGCGCCTGTCGCTGTCCAACACCCGGCTGATCGGCGTCTGAGCGGGCCGATGCAGGGCCCGCTGCTCGCGGCCATCGGCGGCAGACTCGGCGAAACCCTGGGCCGGCGGGTGAATCTGCGCAGCGCCGAGAAGCTCGGCGGCGGCTGCATCCATCGGGCCTTTCGCGCCGCCGACGGCGGCCACAGCTGGTTTGTCAAGGTCAACGACGCGAGCCGCGCCGACCTGTTCGCGGCCGAGGCCGACGGCCTGCGCGCGCTGGCGCACACGCCGCTGCGCGTGCCGCAGGTGATCTGCCACGGTGAAGCGGGCGGTGACAGTTTCCTGGTGCTGGAATGGCTGACACTAGTCGCCGGCGCATCCCGCGACTACGCCGAGTTGGGACGACAACTCGCCCGCATGCATGCACTTGCCGGATCGCAGTTCGGCTGGCGGCGCGATAACTACATCGGTTCCACGCCGCAGAGCAACGCCGCCGACGCCTCCTGGCCGCGCTTTTTCGCAAGCGCGCGGCTGGCGCCGCAGCTCGCCCTCGCCGGGAGCAACGGCCACGCGGCGCTGTGCGCCAAGGGCGAGAAATTGTTGCAAGCGCTGCCAAAATTGTTCGGCGCCCATGCACCGAAACCTTCGCTGCTGCATGGCGATCTGTGGGGCGGCAACGCCGCCTTCCTCGCCGACGGCACGCCGGTAGTTTTCGACCCCGCGGTCTACTTCGGCGACCGCGAGACCGATCTGGCGATGACCGAACTCTTCGGCGGCTTTCCCGAAGATTTTTACGCGGCCTACCGCGCGTTCGCGCCGCTGGACCCAGGCTACCGCGTGAGGAAGACCATCTACAACTTGTACCACGTACTCAACCACGCCAATCTATTCGGCGGCAGCTACGTGGCGCAGGCAGAGAACATGATGGACACGCTGTCAGGCGAGGCGTGAGGCGGCCTCGCAGAAGGATTTCAGCTGGCAACCGCGTTTCCAACTCGGAATGTCAGTTGCAACGCGCGTACAATGCGCACTGCTGCGGTGCAATGCGGGGGCAGCCTTCATCTGAATCACGGCTGGCAAGTGATTTCGGCGATTGACAGGCAGTCAGCTCCGCCACGATACTGGCAACTTGACTCACTGACTCACTGACTTACTGACTTACTGACTTACTGAAAACGAAGGTTCAACAGCGTGCGCCAACCAGTTCACTCCGCCGACGGCCGGTCGCAACTCGATCCTACGGGTGAGGTCGACTTGGAGGATTCGGATGCGGTCGAAGCAGCAGTGTGCGCGATTCTCGACCGGCAGTACGCCGGTAGCTACGACGTCACGCTTCTTCGCTCGGCGATGGCCGACGTATTGCGCGCCTACCGCGGCGAATACCCTGGCTTGCTGCGTTGCGATGCCCTTTACCACGATTTGCGTCACTCCCTGGAAACCGCGCTGACCACGGCCCGCCTGCTCGATGGCTACGCCGCCAGTCACTCCCCGAACGGCGCCGCAGGCATCGATGGGGACCACGCCCTGCTCGGCGTCTTGCTGGCGCTTTTTCACGACATTGGCTTGCTTCGACGCGACGCCGAGGCGGATTTGTGGGGGCCGGCCTTGACCCCGATTCATGAAGAGCGGGGCGTCGAGTTCATGCAGGCCTATCTCCCAGGTACGACGCTCAGTGCTCTTATCGGTGAAACCAAGTTGATCATGGCGACTAAATTGGTCTATAAAATGCCTGACAGTTGGACGATGGAGGAACGGACGCTGGCCAGCCTCGTCGCTACGGCTGACTTGGTCAGTCAGATTTCTGATCGCTACTACTTGGAGAAGTGCCGCGACTTCCTGTTTCTTGAATTCAGCGCTTTTGGCTTGGCCGGCAAACCGGATAGCCTCTACCCGGACAGCCAGACTCTGCTGGAAAAGACGCCGGCGTTCGTCGAGGGTTTCCTGCAAAAACGGCTGGATGAGGAGTACCAAGGGGTACGCCGATATCTGCGCGTTCACATGGCAGGCGCTGATCCGTGGGAAGAAGCGATGCGGCGTAACGTTTCGTACCTGAAGACGCTGCTCGAAAACAACGATCTGGATCGACTGCGGCGAAGTTCGACGCCCTACATCGGAGGCACGCCGCAGGCAGCCTCGGACTAGGGCCTGTTGACATTCAGCACATGAGCGCGACGGGGGTAATTTGGGATGCAGCGCAAGGCGCGAGGAGTGCCGTTTGGTCATTCCAAACAAGCGACGAGCAACGCCGCGCGGCGTCCCAAATTATCCCCTGTCCCTTCGGGTTGCCTCTAAATGCGGCGCCTGCGGCGTTGCGCTCCTCGCCAAGGGAACCACCCTTGGCTTCGTCCCCCAAGGGGACTTCCTTCGGGGCGTCGCGCGCCTTGCAGTCATCCGCATTTGGAGGCAACGCGGCTCATGCGATGAATGTCAACAGGCCCTTGCGCTCGGCGACGCTTGAATTAACAGTGTTGGAAGCCGGTTTTACACGCCATAGCCTTCGAGGTCGGCCAAGCGCTACCCCGAACGATTTTTCCTGCTGGCTTTGCCAACTCTGGACGCACTCAGGAGTTGCCTGAAGTCCCGCGGCTCCGCGGTTTTGCGCCTCCTCAAAAGGTTCCATGTTGCCCTTTCTTTCCCGCTTCATTTCCCAGGATATCGCCATCGATCTCGGTACCGCGAACACCCTGATCTACGTGCGCGGCAAGGGGATTGTGCTCAACGAACCCTCGGTCGTCGCATTCCGGCAGGAGAGCGGGCCCAACGGCAAGCAGGTAATTCAGGCCGTCGGCCTCGCCGCCAAGGGCATGCTGGGCCGCACTCCGGGCAGCATCAGGGCGATCAGGCCCCTGAAGGACGGGGTGATCTCCGATTTCACCGTGACTGAGCTGATGCTCAAGCACTTCATCCGCAAGGTGCTCGAAACGCGCATATTCAGACCCAGTCTGCGGATCATCATCAGCGTCCCCAGCAGCTCAACCCAGGTCGAGCGGCGCGCGATTCGTGAAACGGCGATTGGCGCCGGTGCTTCGAAGGTCTACCTGATCGAGGAACCGATGGCGGCAGCGCTTGGCGCTGGCCTTCCGGTAGGCGAGCCAACCGGTTCGATGGTGGTTGATATTGGCGGCGGCACGACCGAAGTCGGCGTGATTTCCCTGGGCGGCCTTGTCTACCAGGCGTCAGTGCGCGTGGGCGGGGACAAGTTTGATGAGGCCATCATCAACTACGTGCGCCGCAATTACGGCATGTTGATCGGCGAGGCGACTGCCGAGCAGGCCAAGAAGGCGATTGGGTCCGCGTTTCCCGGGTCCGAAGTGCGCGAAAAGGAAATGAAGGGCCGAAACCTCGCGGAGGGCATTCCGCGCAGCTTCACCATATCGAGCAACGAAATTCTCGAAGCGCTGAGCGAGCCGCTCAACAGCATCGTGACCGCGGTCAAGTCCGCGCTCGAACATACGCCCCCCGAGCTCGCCGCAGACATCGCGGAAAAGGGCATGGTGCTCACGGGCGGTGGAGCGCTGTTGCGCGATATCGACCGCTTGCTGATGGAGGAAACGGGTCTGCCGGTCAGCGTCGCAGAAGATCCCCTTACCTGCGTTGCGCGGGGCTGCGGCTTGGCGCTTGAGGCGATGGATCAGACGGGAATGTTGTTCGCGGTGGATTGAAGGCCAGAGAGACTCCGGCCCGGGGACTGTGTCGGCGGAGGAGGATCGAACATTGGCCGGAGAACTCCTGGGGCCTGTTGACATTCATCGCATGAGACGCGTTGCCTCCAAATGCGGATGACTGCAAGGCGCGCGACGCCCCGAAGGTCTCGATCCCCCTTCCTCG
>MERK01000049.1 GCA_001770575.1 Betaproteobacteria bacterium RIFCSPLOWO2_12_FULL_64_23 | reverse complement strand
CAAGGGGACTTCCTTCGGGGCGTCGCGCGCCTTGCAGTCATCCGCATTTGGAGGCAACGCGTCTCATGCGATGAATGTCAACAGGCCCTAGGGTGCGCTGCCATCGGCCCGGCCGACTTCAGCCTCCGCCTGCTTTGTTGGCGCGCTCGAACTTGCGCAACTCGGCGTCGCCGCGCTCGACCGCGTCGTCCAGCGCCTGCTTCGGGCCTTTCTTCTGCGCCCACACCAATTCCAGTTCCTCGTCGATGATGTCGCGAATCTGCGGGAAATTGCTCAGGCGGATGCCCTTGGAGTCCTTGGTTTGATTTTTCAACAGCAGCTGCTTGACGGCGACGTCGGTGCCCGGGTTGGATTCATAGAAGCCCTGCTTCTTTGTGAGTTCGTACGCCGCCTTGGTGATAGGCACATAGCCGGTTTTTTGGTGCCAGTCGGCCTGGATTTCCGGCGAGGACAGGAAGGTGAAAAATTTCGCCACACCCTTGTACTCCGCGGGTTTCTTGCCCGCCATTACCCACAGGCTCGCACCGCCGGTGATCGAGTTCTGCGGCGCGTCCTTGACATCCTCGTAGTACGGCAGTGACGCCACGCCGAAGCTGAACTTGGCGTTGCTTTTGACGTCAGGGTAGAGGGCGGAAGAACCGGTAAACATGGCGCAGTCGCCGCCGTAGAATTTCGCATCGGGTTCGTTCAGCCGGCCGGCGTAGGTGAACAGGCGGGCTTTGACCCAGGAGGAGAGCTTGGAGATGTGGCGCACTATCACCTGGGTATTGAATGTGAGTTTGGTATCCATGCCGCCGAAGCCGTTTTGCTTGGTGGCAAATTCCTGGTTATGCCAGGCGCTCATGTTCTCCAGGTGCACCCAGGACTGCCGAGCGCTAGTGTAGGGGCAAGCCACGCCTGCATCGCTGAGCTTGAGCGCCGCCCCCTCCACCTCGTCCCAGGTCTCGGGCGGCTTGTCGGGATCCAGGCCCGCCTTCCGGAATGCGTCCTTATTGTAGAAGAACACCGGGGTGGAACTGTTGAAGGGCAGCGACAACATGCGTCCCCGGGTATCACTGTAATAGCTGGTCACGGCAGGCAGGTAGGCTTTGGGGTAAAACTTTTCCCGCGCCTGCGCCATTATCTCGTACACCGGCCTGATCGCCTCTTTCTCCGCTGTCATGGCGGCGGTGCCGACCTCAAACACCTGCAGGATGTGCGGGGCCTTGCCGGCGCGATACGCCGCGAGCCCGGCGGTCATCGTCTCGGGATAACTGCCCTTGAACACCGGCACCACCTTGTAGTCCGATTGCGTGGCGTTGAATTTATTGGCGATGTTGTTGACTTGATCGCCCAGAACGCCGGTCATCGAGTGCCACCACTGGATCTCGGTGGCAGCTTGGGCGCCGCCCGCGCCGAACGCGCATGCTACTGCGAGCGTCAGGCAAAGTTTCTTGATCTTTATGCTGAACTCCTTTCCATAGGAAGGACGATGGGAAGTAAGCAAACAAACATTATCTGAGTCTATCGCGATGCGTATGTTACGGGAAACTCCGCTCGGGCACAGGGTTCAGCCACCTGTACGGTTGCAGCGCTCTGCACCGGCAAAGGGCTGTGCTAGCATCAGTGCAATAACCGGGTTCGCGTTGCATCATACTATGCCGTCCATCTGCTTTGACCTGCTACGCCGGCTCGCGGACGCGCGCTTGCATTCCGGCACTGCCTTGGCGCGTGAGCTGGGCGCCACGCCTGCCGCCGTGCGATCGGCATTGCGCGAACTGGAACACCTCGGACTCCAGATCATGCGCGTGCGCGGTCGCGGCTACCGCCTGGCCGAATCCTACGACTGCCTGGATGCAGCCGCGGTGCGCGCGCAACTTGGCGCTCGGGCGCGTGGTTTCCAACTGGAACTGCTCGATGCCTGTGTTTCCACCAACACGTTGCTGCTCGAGCGCGCCCGCAGCGGCGCTCCCTCGGGCAGCGTGATTGCCTGCGAACTGCAAAGCGCCGGCCGTGGCCGGCGCGGAAGCACCTGGCAATCCGGCTTGGGCGGCAGCCTTACCTTTTCCCTGTTGTGGCGCTTTGCGCAGGGCGCCGCCAGCCTCTCCGGCGTGTCGCTCGCGGCAGGCGTGGCGGTGGCGCGCGCGCTCGCATCGCTGGACATCGACGGGGTGCAGCTCAAGTGGCCGAACGACTTGCTGCACGCCGGGCGCAAGCTGGGCGGGATACTGATCGAGCTGCACGGCGATGCCGCGGGCCCGAGCGCGGTGGTGATCGGCATCGGGCTCAATCTGCGTTTGCCGGCCGGTGCGCGCGCTGCCATAGCGCAGCCGGTGACCGACCTTGCGGCGATTGCCGAACAAGTGCCGCGGCGCAACCACTTGCTCGCCGCCACGCTGATCGAACTCGCGCAAGTGCTCGATCAGTTTGCCGGCCAGGGTTTCGCGCCGCTGCGGCAGGAGTGGATAGCCCGCCATGCGCATCAGGGCAGGACGGTGACGCTGTCCTCGGGCGACGGAAGAACTGTAGCGGGCAAGGCGGTGGGGGTGGCCGAGGACGGGGCCTTATTGATAGAGACAACGCGTGGACTGGAGCGCTTCGTCAGCGGCGAGCTTTCGCTGCGCGCCGGCTAAGAGCCCCTAACAGAATGAAACGCATCACGTGTTTCATTCTGTTAGGGGCTCTAAGTCGAGTGCAGCGACCAGACCCCCCGCAGTTGTCCCGCCGCACCGATTCACGGTAATCTTGCGCGCCACCCGTGCCCGCGCCGGGCGCGGGAGAAGACAAGCATGGAGCAGGCATGGCCCTGATCGCCGTCGGCGGTTTTCAGCACGAGACCAATACCTTTGCGCCGACCAAGGCGGATTATGCTGCATTCGAACTTGGCGCCGGACGGCCTGGGGTGCAATTTGGCGCGGCGATCGCGCCCGCCCTGGCAGGGGCCAACATTCCGGCGGCGGGTGCGTTGGAAGCCCTGCATGCGCTCGGCCACGAGAGCGTAGGGCTCGCCTGGGCCGCGGCTTCGCCTTCGGCGCAGGTTACGCGAGACGCCTATGAGCGCATCGCCGGCGAGATCGTGCGGCGGCTGGCCGTGGCCGGACCGGTGGACGGGGTATACCTCGACCTGCACGGCGCCATGGTCGCCGAGCACTACGACGACGGCGAGGGCGAGCTGCTCGCGCGCGTGCGCAGCCTCGTGGGTGCGCGCGTTCCCATCGTCGCCAGCCTCGACCTGCACGCCAACGTCACGCGCGCCATGCTCGATCTGGCCGACGGCCTCGTCGCCTACCGTAGCTATCCCCATGTCGACATGGCCGAAACCGGAGGGCGCGCGGCGCGGCTGCTCGATGCCATCTTGAAGCGCGGCCGGCCCATGGCCAAGGCGTGGAAGACGCTCAACTTTCTCACCAGCATTCCGTCGCAATGCACGTTTATCGAGCCGTGCAAAAGCCTGTACCAGTCGCTCGAGCGCATCGAACAGCAGCAGGGCGTGTGCCTGTCTTTCACCCCCGGCTTTCCGATGGCCGATTTCGCCGAATGCGGCATGGCGGTGTTTGGCTACGGCGCGGACGAGGCGAAAGCAAGGGCGGCGGTGGCGCGGCTCGCGGGCGAAGTTGGCGATGCCGAGAAAGACTTCGCGCTGGAGTTGTTCTCGCCCGAGGACGCGGTCAGGCGTGCGATGCAGCGCGGCGTAGCGGGAGCGCCGGTGGTGCTCGCCGATACCCAGGACAATCCGGGCGCGGGCGGCAACGGCGACACCACCGGCCTGCTCGCGGCGATGATCCGCCTTCGCGCCGAGGACGCGGTGCTGGGCATGCTGATCGATGCTCCCTCGGCCGCGGCCGCGCATGCGCTCGGACACGGCAATAGCGCGCGCTTTATGCTCGGCGAGATCTCCGGCGTTCCCGGCCACGTGCCGCTCGCGGGCGAATTCACCGTGGAAGCGCTGGGCGAGGGCAATTTCGTCGGCGCCGGTCCGTTCTATCGCGGTTTGCAATTGAAGCTGGGCCCGATGGCGCTGTTGCGCAGCCGCGAAGCGCCGGGCGTGCGCGTGGTGCTGGCTTCGAAAAAATGCCAGACGGCGGATCAGGAAATGTTCCGCCACCTGGGGGTCGAACCGAAAATGCAGCGCCTGATCGCGCTCAAGAGCTCGGTGCATTTTCGCGCCGACTTCCAGCCGATGGCGCAAGAAGTGCTGGTGGTACGCGCGCCCGGCCCGGCGCTGGCCGACCCGGCGGATTTTCGCTGGACCCGGCTGCGGCACGGCCTGCGCCTCGGGCCGCTCGGTCCCGCGTTCAGGGGGGCATGATGTTGAAAACGCAAACGCGTAGCTCCGGCACAGACAGACAATCATGAGCAAGCGCTTCGTCATCGCGCTGATCAAGCACGAGACCAATACGTTTTCGCCGATCGCGACGCCCTTGTCGGCGTTCGGCCACGGCAACGGGCCCAGTTACGGCGAGGACGCCAGGGCGGCGTTCGCCGGCTCCAATACTGCGTTCGCGGCATTCCTGGACATCGCCCGGCGCGAGGGCGCCGAAGCGCTCACCCCGATTGCGGCGGAGTCCTGGCCCTCGAACAGGGCGACGCGCGCGACCTTCGAAGCGCTGCTGCAACCGCTGGAGGAAGCCGTGCGCGCGGGCTGCGACGCCTGTTTTCTCGATCTGCACGGCGCCATGGTGGTCGAGGGCTGCGACGACGCCGAGGGCGAGATCCTCAGGCGCTTGCGCCGCATCCGCGCCGATTTGCCGATTGCGGTGACCTTCGACTATCACACCAACCTGTCGCCGGACAGCGTCGCCAACGCCAGCGTCATCACCGGCTACAAGACCTATCCGCATGTCGACATGTACGAGGCGGGGCTGCTGGCGGGCGACATCCTGGCAAGATCGCTGCGCGGGCAGGTCAGGCCGGTGATGGCCTGGGGCTGGCTGCCGCTCGTCTCTTCGGTGATGCGTCACGCGCCCGAGGACGGGCCTTCGGGCGATATTCTCGCCTATGCGCGCGCCATGGAAAAATCCGGCCGCGTGCTGGCGGCCACGCTGCTGCCCGGTTTCCCCCATGCCGACACGCCGTACACCGGCGTCTCCGCCGTCGTCGTGGCCGATGCGCTCGCCGATGCTGTCGTTGACGTTAAAGCCGCGCAGGCCGCGGCGCAGGAAGTGTGCGAGCGGATGCTCGCCATCGCCTGGGAGCGGCGCGCCGAATACGTGTTCCATCCGGAGCCGCTGAAGGAATCGATGGCGAGGGCGCGCGCGCTCGGCGCGGGCCGGCACGAGGGCCCTATACTTTTGATTGATCACTGCGACAACTGCGGCTCGGGCGGGACCCAGGATGTGATGCTGGTGGTGGAGGAGATTCTCAGACAGAACCTGGACGATGTCGCCATCGCGCCCATCCGCGACCGACTAGCGGTGGCGCAGATGGTCGAGGCCGGCATCGGCAGCAATGTCAATCTCAGACTGGGCGGCAAGACCGACATGCCCGCGATCGGTCTGGCGGGCCGGCCGCTGCAGCTTGCAGGCCGCGTGCGCACCATCACCGACGGCGAGATTGTGTTCAGCGGACCGATGTACACCGGCCTGAAAAGCCACCTCGGGCGCACCGCCGTGCTCGATACGGGGCGCGCGCAGATTGTCGTCACCGAGCGCCACCACGAGCCGTTCGACCTGGTGATTTTCCGCCATTGCGGCATCGAGCCGACGAAAAAGCGGTTCATCATGCTGAAGTCGCGCATCCACTACCGCGCCGGCTTCAAGCCGATTGCGGCGCATATCGTCGAGTGCGCCGGCGCCGGCGTCACCAATGCCGACCTGTCGGTCTATCGCTACGGCAAGCTCGCGCGGCCGATTTATCCGCTCGATGCCATTTAGAGCCGATTCGCCGTAGAATTGGTCACCTTGTTTCCCCCGCCAACATGAACGAGCCGTACAACCTGCTGGTCGACATCGGCAACACCTTCGTCAAGTGGGGCCGCTATAAGGCGAATTGGAATGCGGCGGCGCACGCGAGCTGCCTCGATTCCGGCCATGCGCTGCTGCAGGAAATTCCGGCGCTGGCGGCACAGTTGCGCCGGCACCCGGCGCCGGTGCAAACCGTGATTTCGAACGTTGCCGGCACGCGCGTGCGCGCGACCATGCTGCGCCTGCTCGAAATCTGGCCCGACGCGCCGCCGCCCCACTGGGTGATCCCGAAGGAACAGCAATGCGGGGTGAAAAACGGCTACCGCAATCCGGCGCAGCTGGGCAGCGACCGCTGGGCCGCGCTGATCGGCGCGCGCGCGCTGCACGGGGCGCGCCCGGTGCTGGTCGTATGCTGCGGCACCGCCACCACCATCGACCTGCTCACCGCACAGGGCCAATTCGCCGGCGGCTGCATCATGCCGGGCGTCGGCACCATGTTGCGTTCCCTGCATGAAAAGACCGCGGCGCTGCCCGACGCCGACGGCGTGTATACCGAGTACCCGGTGCAGACCGTCGATGCCATTGTCAGCGGTTGCCAGCATGCGCAGGCGGGGGCGGTGGAACGCATCTACGATCTGTACCGGCGCGATCATCCGGATTTGCTCTGCCTGGTCTCGGGCGGGGCGGCCAAGGCGCTGACGCCGCACCTTGCCATCGTGTTCCGCTACCACGACAATCTGGTGCTCGAGGGACTGCATTGCATCAGCCATGCGCTCGCCCTCGAGGCGTACCAGGGACTGTCCGGCGTGCAAAAGGCTTGATCGATGCGCATCCTGTTTTTCATCCTGGGGCTGGCCAATGTGGTGTTCTTCGCCTACGCCTGGTTCGGCGCCGGCGCCCAGGCCAGCGGCGATGAGCAAATCATCGGCCAGCAGCTCAATCCTGAAAAAATCCGCCTGCTCGCGCCCGAGCAGGTGAGTGCGCTCACGCGCAAGCCCGAGCCGCCGAAGGCCGCCTGCCTCGAGTGGGGTGCGCTCGCCGCCGGCGATGTGGCGCGCGCGGAGCAGGCGCTGGAGCCGCTGGCGTTCGGCGCGAAACTATCGCAGCGCAAGCAGGAGGACGCGGCCGGTTTCTGGGTCTATATCGCGCCGCTTGCCAGCCGCCAGGTGGCGACGCAGAAAGCGGCCGAACTCAAGCGCCTGGGCGTGGAAGAATATTTCGTCGTGCCGGACGACCCGAAATGGCGCAATGCGATTTCCCTGGGAGTATTCAAGACCGAGGATGCGGCAAAGGCCCGCCTTGCCGCATTGCGCGCCAAGGGCGTGAAGAGCGCCGCCGCAGGCCCGCGCGGGCCGCAGCCGGACAAGACCTACTTTCAGGTGCGCGAAGCCAGTCCGGCCCTGGCGGCCAAGCTGAACGAGCTGAAGCAGGGTTTTCCCGGCACGGATGTGCGCGAGTGCGCTGCCGAAGAAAAAAAGGGCTAAAGTCCGCGATGTACGTTCCGAAGCATAACCAGCTCGAAGACCGTGCCGCGCAGCTTGCCTATATGCGCGCGTATTCCTTCGCCGCGCTGGCGACCGCAGGTCCAGCGGGGCTGATGGCCACGCATCTGCCGTTCGTGATCGAGGAGGAGGGCGGGCGGATCACGCTGCTTGCGCACATGGCCCGCGCCAATCCGCAGTGGCGCGATTTCGCCGCCGCAGCCGACGCCCTGGTGATATTCATGCAGCCGCATGCCTATGTCTCGCCGCGGCTCTACGACAGCCGGCAGAACGTGCCCACCTGGAACTACGTCGCCGTGCACGCCTATGGCCGGCCGGTGCTGATCGAGGAGCGTGCGGCCAAGATGGAGTTGCAGCAGAAACTCATCGGCCAGCACGACGCCGGCTACCTCGCGCAGATGGCCGAGCTGCCCGAGAGTTACATCGACGCCAGGCTCGCTGCCATCGTTTC
>MERK01000048.1:7501-9946 GCA_001770575.1 Betaproteobacteria bacterium RIFCSPLOWO2_12_FULL_64_23 | reverse complement strand
GGTCTGAACGAGGAGGAACAATCAAACGGCCCAACGTGTTGTTGTGCGGCGGGCCGCCGTGGTGCCAAGAAATGGTACGCCGCTTCCGGCCCGTCCGCACCAACTGTAGTTGGGCAACGCACTATGCAAGAACGCTTGCGCGACGAATCGAGACGGCGCTTGCGGAAGCGAAGCGGTGGCGCTACGAAGTGCGGCCTCTGCATGCCGACAACTGAACTTGCGAGTGAGCAGAAGCGGCAGTGTTTGAACCGGCGCTGCCGTGTGAAAAAGAAACGGTCGTGACCAATGATGAATGCGGTGGCAGGTATTCGGCAGCCGCAGCCACAGCAGCGGCGCGGCACAATGCCAAGCCTTGGACCGCCGTTGAGCGAAGGCACTGCCCAGAAACCCAATAGGGACGCCATGTTTCAGGCATATGTGTCTCACACTCACATGCAAAACGCGCCGCGAAGTGCGCATGCGGACGCGGGAATGACGGAGTGCGGAGGTGGCAAGCACGGTCTCAGCGAGGAGCAACAATCATACGGCCCAACGTGTTAATCAACGGCCGCCGAAGGCGGTCCGTTGCATTTAAAGTTAGGCTTTGGTTTTGACAACAAAATGGTCTTCCGTGAGAGCGTCGACCTTGAAAGACTGAACATATTTTTGGCGAAGCGCGAAGTGTGTGCTTTTGCGAGAAGGTGAAGTGTAATGCTCGCGAACTATCTTCTGGACCTCCGAATAGGCAAGAACGTAGAACTCGTCTTTGCCAGAACCAATGATCTTGACGAACACGTAAAACAAGGGTGAAACGGGCGGCGGCCTTGGCCCAGTGCTCTTTTGACGATTGTTTTCACGATCATAGTCAATGATCAAAAAATGACTGCTGCTCAATTGCCAATCTCCGCTGTTCATCGCCTTGACCTGAACATATATGGTCTGGCCGCTTGGGGTCAAACCGACGATGTCGTAGTCAGGCATGTTGCCAGCAAATGGAGTTGCAACGATGCCTTGTCTTCCGAATTCTGCAACGACCAAGTGTTCGCCAATTTGACGGGTGAGATGCGTAGTCGCCATGATGAGAAGCCTAACAAGAAGTCGGCCCCCTAAATGGGGCCTTATAAGACCCCAAGAGCGGGGTCTAGCACCGACAGACTACGCTCAACCCCTTGATTCCTCAACTGCGTCAACCGGGATAGGCGCCTGTACGTTTATACAGTATCGCAACCACCGGGGGTGTCATGACTTCACCACGCCTGCTTGACCAGGTACGCGACCGATTGCGCGTAAAGCACTACAGTATGCGCACCGAAGACACTTACCTGCAATGGATTCGCCGCTTCATTTTCTTTCACGGCAAGAAGCATCCGCGGGAGATGGGCGGCCCGCAGGTCGAAGCATTCCTGTCGCACCTCGCCACCGTCGGTCGTGTAGCGGCTTCGACGCAGAACCAAGCCTTGTCCGCGTTGCTGTTTCTTTACCGCGAGGTGCTGCAGGTCGATCTGCCGTGGATGGACGGCGTGGTGCGCGCCAAGCGGTCTAAACACGTTCCCGTCGTGCTCACGGAGAGCGAGATACGCGCGCTGCTTGCGCAACTGGACGGAACGCGCTGGCTGGTTGTCGGTCTGCTGTACAGCTCGGGGATGCGCCTGCTGGAGGGATTGCGCCTGCGCATCAAGGATGTCGATTTCGAGCGGCACGAGATCACGGTGCGCGATGGCAAAGGCGCGCGTGATCGCGTGACCATGCTGCCGACGCGCTTGGTCGAGCCGCTGAATTCGCACTTGGTGCGCGTGCGGGATCTGCACCAGCGCGACCTTGCCGAAGGTTATGGCGAGGTCCATTTGCCATTCGCGCTGGCGCGCAAGTACCCGAAGGCCGGACGCAGCTGGATCTGGCAGTACGTTTTTCCGTCCGGCAGCCGCTCGGTCGATCCGGCCGACGGCGTCGTTCGGCGGCATCATCTGGACGAAAAGATCGTGCAGCGCGCGGTCGCTGCCGCGGCGCGCGCGGCGAGGCTGGCGAAGCCGGTTTCGCCGCATGTGCTGAGGCACAGCTTCGCCACCCATTTGCTGGGCGCAGGCTATGACATCCGCACGGTGCAGGAACTGCTCGGGCACAAGGACGTGTCCACCACGATGATCTATACGCACGTCCTCAACCGCGGCGGGCGCGGCGTATTGAGCCCGTTTGACCGTATTGATCCAGGACCGGTGCCATGCAAGCCATGAGCACAAAGCACGCGAAGGAACACAAAGGTCTCCTGCTTTCCTTGGCCTCCCTCTAAGCGCCCATAAAGCGGAAATCCGGCTCCGGCCGTTTGCCGCCGACGATATCCGCAAGCGCCGCGCCCGAGCCGCAGGCCATGGTCCACCCGAGGGTGCCGTGCCCGGTGTTGAGGTACAGGTTGGCGTAGCGCGTGCGGCCGATGCAGGGCACCCCGCCTGGCGTGGCCGGCCGCAACCC
>MERK01000048.1:2144-7495 GCA_001770575.1 Betaproteobacteria bacterium RIFCSPLOWO2_12_FULL_64_23 | reverse complement strand
GAACTGCGCCTCTTGCGGCCGGCCCGCCTTCGGGAAAAGCTCGAAAGTGCGTCGGACGATGGCCCGGCAGCGGACCGCGTTGATCGCCGTGTCGTAGCCCGTCAGCTCGGCGGTGCCCGCCACGCGCAAGCGATTGCCCAGGCGCGACATGACCAGCTTGTGCGCGCCATCGCTGACGCTGATCTGCGGCGCCACGTCGCCCGGGGCCAGTGGCAGCGTGATCGAGTAACCTTTGAGCGGATACACCGGAATCGATATGCCCAAAGGCCGCAACAGCAAGGGGCTATAGCTGCCCAGCGCCACGACGTAGGCATCGGCCGCGATCGCCTCGCCCTTGTCCAGGAGCACACGCGTCACACGCCCGCCCTGCGTTTCCAAGCGCTCGATGCGGCTGCCATAGCGCAACTGCACGCCGCGGCCGGCGCACAGCAGCGCCAGTTCCTGCGTGAATATATGCGCATCGCCGGACTCGTCCGCCGGAGCCCACACTCCCCCGGCGATAGTCGCGGCGCAGGCGGCGAGCGCGGGTTCCAGCTGCACACACTCCGGCGCGGTCAGCACACGCAAATCGATGCCCTGCCGCTGCTCCACGCCGGCGGCCGCCACCGCCTCGTCCAGGGCACGGCGGTCCTGATACAGGCGCAGGATGCCGCGCGCCTGCTGCTCATACTCGATGCCGGTCTCGGCGCGCAGCGCCTCCAGTTGCACCCGGCTGTAGCGGTTGATGGCGGCGATCTGCGCCGCATTGGCCCGAGTGCGCGCCGGCAGGCACTCGCGCAGAAAGGCGAGGCCCCAGGCCCACTGATACGGGTCGGCGCGCAGGCGAAACAGCATCGGCGAGTCCTCGCGCCCCAGCCATTTGAGCATCTGCGCAGGCGTTGCCGGATTGGCCCAGGGCTCGGCGTGACTGGCCGATATCTGTCCGCCGTTGGCAAAGCTGGTCTCCATCGCCGCCGCTCCATGGCGGTCGATCAGCGTTACCTCATGCCCGGCGCGCGCCAGATACCAAGCGCTGGTCACGCCGATCACGCCGGCGCCCAATACTGCGATTTTCATGTTCGGTGTGGTTCAACGCGCCGCACCGCATTGAGGCAGCGGTGTGCCACGGGGGAAGCCGAGCGGCCCGGCAGCCCTTCAGCCGGGGTAAGCGACCACTTCCTGGCGCTGCTCGCCCAGGCCCTGGATACCCAGATTCATCACGTCACCCGGCTTGAGCCACAGCGGATCCGGTTTGACGCCCATGCCCACCCCGGGCGGCGTGCCGGTGGTGATGATGTCGCCCGGCAACAGCGTCATATACTGGCTGCAGTAGGACACCAGCCTGGCCACGCCGAAAATCATGGTGCGGGTGTTGCCCTTTTGCATGCGCCGGCCGTTCACGTCCAGCCACATGTCCAAATTCTGCGGATTGCGGATCTCGTCGGTAGTCACCAGCCAGGGGCCGATGGGGCCGAAAGTGTCGCAACCCTTGCCTTTGTCCCACTGGCTGGACTGCAGCTGGAACGCGCGCTCGGACACGTCGTTCACCACGCAGTAGCCGGCGACATAGTCGAGCGCCTTGTCCTCGGGCACGTACTGCGCCTTCTTGCAGATGACCACGCCCAGCTCCACTTCCCAGTCGAGCTTGGTCGAGTGCCTGGGCACGATGACCTTGTCGTTCGGGCCGTTGATCGAGGTGGTGGCTTTCATGAACACGATAGGCTCGGGCGGGATGACCATGTTCGCCTCGCGCGCATGGTCGGCGAAATTCAGGCCGATGGCGACGAATTTTGAAATCCCGACATAGGGCACGCCCAGGCGCGGTTCCCCCTTTACCAACGGCAGCGTCTCGGCCTTGATCTTGCGCAGTTTCGCCAGCCCGGCCGGCGAGATCGTCCCTTGGTCGATCTGCTCCACCACGGCGGACAGCTCGCGGATATTGCCTTGGGCATCGATCATGCCCGGCTTCTCGAAGCCATTCTTACCGTAACGACATAGTTTCATGGTTTCTCCGTTTCAAGGGACCCGGAATTCAGTACGGGGTATGCAATAGGAAGGTATTTTACTTAGCAATTGCCAAATCCCCAACTATTTCCATGGATTTCCACGCATTTACCCCGGTTTTTTGACCGCCCGCTTCGCTTCAGCCCGCAGCTTAAACGTTGGGGCGGCAAGGTTTTTTTTGCTTGGGGCTCCAAAAAAAGCGTGCGCCGGCCTTAGTTTGTCATGCCACCGTCCACCGAGAACGTGGTCCCGGTGGCAAAGGTGGATTCGTCGGAGGCGAGATAAATGAACAGCGGCACCATGTCGTCCACCGTGCCCAGCCGGCCCATCGGCTGGCGCGCGACGAAATCCCTTCTCGCCTGCGCCGGGTCGGGCAGCGCATTGATACGGTCTGCAAGCGAAGGCGTGTCGATGGTGCCCGGACACACGGCGTTGCAGCGTACGCCCTGCTTGACGTAATCGGCCGCGATCGACTTGGTCAGTCCTATCACGGCCGCCTTGGACGTGCCGTAGACACAGCGATTGGGCAGCCCGCGCAGGCTCGACGCGATCGACGCCATGTTGATGATCGAACCCTTCTTCTGCGCCAGCATGCCCGGCAGGAAAGCGCGCGTCACCAGATACATGGAGCGCACGTTTACGTTCATGCTGAAGTCCCAGTCCGCGGGGGCGCAGTCGAGAATGCTGCCATGGTGCACGAAGCCCGCGCAGTTAAGCAGCACGTCGACCGTGCCGACCTCGGCGGCAAGCGCCGCGATCGCCCGCTCGTCGGTGGCGTCGAGCTGGCGGATGGTGATGCCGGCCACACCCGCAAGCCCCTGCAGCGGACCCGGGTTGAGGTCGGTCGCCCAGACCTTCGCCCCCTCTTTGGCAAAAGCGAGGGCGGCAGCCTTGCCCATGCCCTGCCCGGCGGCGGTGATGAATGCCGTCTTTCCTTTCAGCCTGCCACTCATTGAATGTTCCCTTTTCTGTTTCAAGCAATGCTGCAAAAAATGCCGCTCGTCCGCAACAACGCCGGATGTTGCGACGCAATATCCGGCGGCTTCAGTCGAAACGGCGCTCGCTCGCCTCTCAATTGGTCAGACCACTTGACCGAAGTGTAGCGCCGCCGCTATGCTTTCGTCCACTGCCTGTCGCGCATACCCAGACCAACAAAGCCCATGCCCCTCCAAGTACTCGAGCCGCGCCGCCTGTATCGCCAGATCGCCGATCAAATCAGCGTGCTGATCAGCGAGGGCGAATACACCGCGGGCTCGCGTCTGCCGGCCGAGCGCGATCTGGCGAAGCAGCTCGGCGTTTCCCGTCCGTCCGTACGCGAGGCGCTGATCGCGCTCGAAGTCGAGGGCCTGCTCGACGTGCGCGTCGGCTCGGGCATCTATGTGACGCACCCGGGAAAGCGACGCCGGCGCGATGCGCTGCAGGGCGATTCCGGCCCGTTCGAAGTAATCCACGCGCGCTGGCTGATCGAGGCCGAATGCGCGGCGCTTGCGGCCAAGAACGCAAACCCGGCGCAGCTCGCCGCGGTACGCGAAGCCCACGCCGGCATGGTCAAGGAAAGCAAGCGCGATCACAACCCGCTGGCCGCGGACCGGCTGTTCCATGTAAGCATTGCGGACGCCAGCGGCAACAGCGCGCTGGTGCTCGTGGTGCAGACGCTGTGGGACCAGCGCATGGGGCCGCTTTATCGCAGCCTGGAGCGCAAGCTCGAGTACCCGAAGATGGCGAGCGAAACGGTGCGCGAGCACCAGGCGATCGTCAGCGCGATCGTGCGGCGTGATCCGCGCGCTGCGCGCAGTGCGATGCGGCGGCACATGAACCAGACGCATAATCGCTACATCAAGGAATGGGCGGCAGGTAGCTAGCCATGGCCGCGGTAACCCTAAAAGGCGTATTCAAGTCCTTCGGCTCAACCCGCGTCGTGCACGGCGTGGATATCCGCATCGAGGATGGCCAATTCTGCGTGCTGGTCGGACCCTCTGGCTGCGGCAAGTCCACGTTGCTGCGCATGATCGCGGGCCTGGAGGAGATTTCCGGCGGCGAGATCGAGATCGGCGGGCGCGTGGTCAACCAGGTGCCACCGAAGGAGCGCGACATCGCCATGGTGTTCCAGAACTACGCGCTCTACCCGCACATGACGGTGTTCGACAACATGGCCTTCTCGATGAAACTTGCCGGCGAGAGCCGCAAGAAAATGCGCGAGCGCGTCGAGGTGGCGGCGAATATTCTGGGGTTGATGGAGTACCTGGAGCGCTACCCGCGCCAGCTCTCGGGCGGCCAGCGCCAGCGCGTGGCCATGGGCCGCGCCATCGTGCGCGACCCGCAGGTATTCCTGTTCGACGAGCCGCTGTCGAACCTGGACGCAAAACTCAGGGTGCAGATGCGCACCGAGATCAAGGAACTGCACCAGCGGCTCACCACGACCTCGATTTACGTCACCCACGACCAGATCGAGGCCATGACCATGGCCGACAAGATCGTGGTGATGAACGCCGGAAGGACCGAACAAATCGGCTCGCCGCTGGAACTCTACGACAACCCGGCCAACTTATTCGTCGCCGGCTTCATCGGCTCGCCGGCGATGAATTTTCTCAAGGGCAAGCTGGTCAAGAACGAAACCGGCATGCAGGTGCAGATGGCAGACGGCCTGCGGCTGCCGGCGCCGATCTCGGCGGCACTGGAAGGGCGCGAGGTCGTGGTGGGCGTGCGTCCCGAGCACCTGTTGGTCAGATCCGACGGGGTGCACGCCGAAGTCGTGGTGGTCGAACCCACCGGCGCCGACACGCAGATCTTTTGCAAGGTCGGCGGTGCCGATGTCGTTGCCGTGGTGCGCGAGCGCCACGAATTCAAACCCGGCGAGGCGATACACCTCTATCCGGAACTTACCTTCCTGTTTGATCCGTCAAGCGGGGCGAGACTGTAGCACCAACCAAAGGAGGTTTAAATGAGCAATATCGATAGACGCGATTTTCTGAAGATGTCCGCCGGCCTCGCCGCCGCCGCCGCCGCCGGCGACGTGCTCGCGCAGGGGAAGAAAGCGGCCGCCGCGCCGACACTCAACCTGAAACCCGAGAAAGGCGCCAAGCTGCGCGTGCTGCGCTGGAAACGTTTCGTCGAGGGTGACGAAACTGCGTTCATGGCCCACACCAAACGCTTCAGCGAAAAATTCGGCGTGGAGGTGCGTGTCGACAACGAAGGCTGGGAGGACGTGCGGCCCAAGGCCGCCGTCGCAGCCAACGTCGGTTCAGGCCCGGACGTGATCTACGGCTGGTTCGACGATCCGCACCAGTACCCGGAGAAGCTGCTCGACCTCTCCGACATCGGCAACTACCTCGGCAGCAAGTATGGCGGCTGGTTTCCGGTGGCGGAAA
>MERK01000048.1:682-2133 GCA_001770575.1 Betaproteobacteria bacterium RIFCSPLOWO2_12_FULL_64_23 | reverse complement strand
GGCGGAAACCTACGGCAAGCGCGCGGGCAAATGGATCGGCATCCCGCTCGGCGCGGCCGGCGCGACCTTCGTGCACCGCATCAGCCACGTGCAAGCCGCGGGTTTCAAGGAGTTTCCGAAGGATCTGAAAGGCTTCCTCGAGCTGTGCAAGGCGATGAAGGCGAAGAATACGCCGGCGGGCTTTGCGCTCGGCAATGCGGTCGGCGACGGCAACTCCTGGGTGCACTGGCTGGTGTGGGCGCATGGCGGCAGGATGGTGGACGAGAAGAACAATGTCGTGATCAACAGCCCCGAGACCATCAAGGCGCTGGAGTACGCCAAAGAGCTGTACGCCACCTTCGTGCCGGGCACCCTGTCCTGGCTCGACCCGAACAACAACAAGGCTTTCGTCGGCGGGCAGGTGAGCATCACCAACAACGGCATCTCGATCTACTACGCGGTGAAGACCTCGACCGACGCGAAGGTCAAGGAGATGCTGGCCGACATCGGGCACGCCAATTACCCGATCGGCCCGACGGGCAAGCCGACTGAGCTGCATCTGATGTCACAGGCGTTCGCGTTCAAGTACTCGAAGTTCCCCAACGCGGCGAAAGCGTTCATCGCCTTCATGATGGAGAAGGAGCAGTAC
Source organism: Betaproteobacteria bacterium RIFCSPLOWO2_12_FULL_64_23 (assembly GCA_001770575.1). GTDB lineage: Bacteria > Pseudomonadota > Gammaproteobacteria > Burkholderiales > SG8-39 > 2-12-FULL-64-23. The sequence continues at coordinate 1,505 of MERK01000048.1, read as the reverse complement.
GAACCGTGGCAGCAGGCGGCGATCGGCTATATTACCCACCCGCTGAAGGCCTACGACTCCAACCCGATCTGGACCGTCGATCCGAAGCACACGCCCTACCGCGACTGCGTCAGGAACATGACGGCACACAGCCACGCCGGAAAGCTCGGCTACTCTTCGGCCGCGGCGATGGCGGACTTCATCATGGTCAACATGGTGGCGGAAGCGGCAAGCGGAGACAAGACGCCGAAGGAAGCCGCGGAGCGCGCCGAGAAACGCGCGCAACGCTATTACAAGGTCTGATCCGGGCAGGCTCAGGCCTGCCTGAATCCGGCGCCGGGATCGAACGCACGGCCACCAGCCGGCGTTTGTCCCGGGGCCTCCTTTTTCCCCATGTCGCTTAGCCGCTTTTTCGACAACCGCAACGTCCTCGGGCCGCTGTTCATGCTGCCCGCGGCGGCGCTGCTGCTCGTCTTCCTCACTTACCCGCTTGGCCTGGGCACCTGGCTCGGCTTTACCGACGCCAAGATAGGCCGGACCGGCGAATGGGTCGGCCTGGATAACTTCGAATACCTGTTCGGCGATTCGGTCGCCCGCCTGTCGCTGTTCAACACGCTGTTCTACACGGCGGTGGCGAGCACGTTCAAGTTCGGACTCGGGCTGTGGCTCGCGCTGCTGCTCAATCGACAGTTGCCGTTCAAGTCGTTCGTCCGCGCGGTGGTGCTGCTGCCCTTCATCGTCCCGACCGCGCTCTCCGCGATCGCCTTCTGGTGGATTTACGACGCGCAGTTCTCGGTCGTAAGCTGGGTCCTGGTGAAAATGGGCATCATCGACACCTACATCA
>MERK01000048.1:0-674 GCA_001770575.1 Betaproteobacteria bacterium RIFCSPLOWO2_12_FULL_64_23 | reverse complement strand
GGCGAGCCCTGGCTTGCCCGCATATCGACGATCATCGCCAACGTCTGGCGCGGCGTGCCCTTCGTCGCGATCACCCTGCTCGCCGGCCTGCAAACGATCTCACCGACGCTGTACGAGGCGGCGTCGCTCGACGGCGCGAGCGAGTGGCAGAAGTTCTGGTATGTCACGCTGCCGATGCTGACCCCGATCATCGCCGTGGTCATGACCTTCTCCGTGCTGTTCACCTTCACCGACTTCCAGCTGATCTACGTTCTCACCCGCGGCGGACCGCTCAACTCGACGCACCTGATGGCGACGCTCGCGTTCCAACGCGGCATCCCGGGTGGCGCGCTCGGCGAAGGCGCGGCGCTCGCCATCGCGATGGTACCGTTCCTCCTCGCTGCGATCCTGTTCAGCTATTTCGGTCTCCAGCGCCGCGCTTGGCAGCAGGGGGGGTCGGACAAATGAGCCAAAAGCAGGCTTCCGAGAGCGGCATGGACTACCTCGAGTCGCTGCCGCGGCGTTGGGTGACCGTTTATATCCCGCTGCTCGTGTTCCTGTTCGTGCTGCTGTTTCCGTTCTACTGGATGGGAATGACGGCGTTCAAGCCGAACGCCGAACTGGTTTCAAGTGCCGCCAACCCGTTCTGGATCGTCCATCCGACGCTCGCGAATTTCGAAAAACTGCTGTTCCAC
>MERK01000047.1 GCA_001770575.1 Betaproteobacteria bacterium RIFCSPLOWO2_12_FULL_64_23 | reverse complement strand
CTCGCCTGCACCTCGTCGGTGGCATAGATGTAGCGCAGGCGTTCGGCCTGGACGCTGACGTTGCCCTGGCGCAGCTCGGCATTGCCGCTGGCGCTGGCTTCCTGATGCGCAAAACCCTCGATCCGGTCAGCGCTGATCGCGACCGGTGCGCGCGTGTCGGCCGGCTTGCCCGCAGGCGGCCGAAGCCGCGGCTCCTGCGCCTGAGCTGCCGCGGCGCAGAAAAGCAATGCCAGAACGGGCGCTAACGGGCGCATCGGCGACTTCACGGTGGGTAAAAGGGGGAACGCGTTTTTTGGATGCTAAAATCGCATACTTTCGCATTAATGGCAATCGGAATGCACTTTGAACCCGTTGCAAAATGAATTTTTGCAACGGCAAATATAGGGAAGCATGAGGGAAGACGCCCGAAGGTCTCGATCCCCCTCGAGGGGAAAGCCACCTTCGGGGATATCCCTTCATTTGCAATGAACTCTTTGGAGCGGACACTGGCGTTACAGGCATGGCTCGGCCGCCTTTTCCCCGCGGAAAAATGGCAGCTCGAACCGGCGTCGGCCGATGCCAGCTTCCGCCGCTATTTCCGCATCAACCTTGCCGACCGCGGCGAGAGCCGCATTGTCATGGATGCGCCACCACAGCAGGAAGACTGCCGGCCGTTCATCCAGGTCGCGGCGCTGCTGCGCCAGGCCGGGCTGAATGCACCCGCGGTGCTGGCACAGGATCTGGAGCAGGGTTTTCTGTTGCTCACCGACCTCGGCACCACCAGCTATCTGGCGGCGCTGCAACAGGACGACGCGGGCGCGGACACCCTGTTCCGCGACGCCACCGATGCGCTCATCGCCTGGCAGCTCGCCAGCCGGCCGGGCGTGCTGCCGCCGTATGACGCGGCCTTGCTGCGGCGCGAGCTCGATCTGTTCCCCGATTGGTATCTGGCGCGGCACCTCGGCCTCGCGCCGCCGCAGCAGCAGCGTCAGCTGCTCGAGCGCATGTTCGCCCTGATTCTGGCAAGCAATCTGGCGCAGCCCGCGGTATACGTGCATCGCGATTACATGCCGCGCAACCTCATGCTGTCCGAGCCCAACCCCGGCATCCTCGATTTCCAGGATGCGGTATACGGCCCGGTCAGCTACGACCTCGCGTCACTGGTGCGCGACGCGTTCATCAGCTGGGAAGAAGAACGTGCGCTCGACTGGATCGTGCGCTACTGGGACAAAGCGCGCCGCGCCGGGCTCCCGGTCGGCGCCGACTTCGGCGACTTCTACCGCGACCTCGAATGGATGGGCCTGCAGCGCCATCTGAAAGTGCTGGGTATTTTCACGCGCATCAAGCACCGCGACCACAAACCCGGCTATGTCGAGGACGCGCCGCGCTTCGTCGGGTACATACGCGCCGTCGCCGCGCGCTACAACGCGCTCGCCCCGCTCGCGCATCTGTTCGACGAAATCGAGAACCGGCAGGCGGCGCAGGGAGGAATCTTTCCATGAAAGCGATGATCCTCGCCGCCGGGCGCGGCGTGAGAATGCGCCCGCTCACCGACGCGAGGCCGAAGTCGCTGCTCGCCGTGGGCGGCAAGCCGCTGATCGTGTGGCAGCTGGAGAAGCTCGCCCGGGCCGGCTTCACCGAAACCGTGATCAATCATGCCCACCTCGGCGACATGATCGAGGCCGCGCTCGGCGACGGCTCTCGTTTCGGTCTTTCGATCCGCTATTCGCCCGAGGGCGAAGCGCTCGAGACCGCCGGCGGCATCGCCCTCGCCCTGCCTTTGCTCGGAGCGCAGCCGTTCCTGGTGATCAACGCCGACATCTACAGCGATTACGATTTCTCGGCGCTCGCCGGCCTGGATCTGCAGGACACACTCGCGCATCTGGTGCTGGTGGACAATCCGCCGCAGCATCCGCGCGGGGACTTCGCCCTGGAGACGGGGCGCGTGCGCGAAACCGGTGTGGGCCTGCTCACCTTCAGCGGCATCGGGGTGTATGCGCCACGCCTGTTCGGCGGCATTCCGCCCAGGGCCAAAGTTCCGCTGGCCCCGCTCCTGCGCAAGGCGATGGCGGCAGACCGCGTGTCGGGCGAGCATTACCATGGCCGCTGGCACGACATCGGCAGCCCCGAGCGCCTGCAAGCATTGGATGCCGAGCTGCGCGGCGGCGGCGCTTGAACCCCGGCCGTCCCGGTAGTGCGAACAGCGCCGTGGTGGAGACTGTACAATTGATTCAACCCGCGCATACCCGACCTGCTCCCAGCCGCCTTCCATGACCGACATCAAAACTTACGCCCAACGCCGCGCCGCGCTGCTCGCGCAGATGCAAAACGGCATCGCCATCGTGCCCACTGCGCCCGAGCGCGTGCGCAACCGCGACAGCGAATACCTGTACCGCTTCGACAGCTATTTCTACTACCTCTGCGGCTTTCACGAGCCCGAAGCGGTGCTGGTGCTCATCGCCGGCGCGGAGCCGCAAAGCCTGCTTTTCTGCCGCGAAAAAAACCTGGAGCGCGAAATCTGGGACGGGTTCCGCTTTGGCCCGGAAGCCGCGAGGGAAGCCTTCGGCGTCGACGCCGCCTACCCCATCGGCCAGCTCGACGAAAAGCTGCCGACGCTGATCGCCAACCAGCCGGCGCTCCATTACGCGCCGGGCCTGGATGCGGATTGGGACGCGCGCATCATGCGTTGGCTGAATCAGGTGCGCGCGCAGAGCCGCACCGGCGTCAGCGCGCCGCAGCGCATCCACGATGTGCGCGCCGCGCTGGACGAGATGCGCCTGCTCAAGGACGCGCAGGAACTCGCGCTGATGCGCCGTGCCGCGGGCATCTCGGCCAAGGCGCACGAGCGCGCCATGCGCGCCACCAGGCCGGGCAGGATGGAATACGAAATCGAGGCCGAACTGCTGTACGAGTTCCGCCGCCGCGGCGCCCAGTTCCCCGCCTACTGGCCGATCGTCGCCGGCGGCGCCAACGCCTGCGTGCTGCACTACAGCGACAACAGCGCGCGGCTGGAAGACGGCGCGCTGCTCTTGATCGATGCCGGCTGCGAACTCGACGGTTATGCTTCCGACATCACCCGCACCTTTCCGGTGAACGGCAAATTCGACGGCGCACAGAAAGACGTATATGAGCTGGTGCTCGCCGCGCAAGCTGCCGCCATAGCCGCGACCAGGCCCGGCGCCGCCTGGGATGCGCCGCACGAGGCGGCGGTGCGCGTGCTCGGACAGGGCATGATCGATTTCGGCCTGTGCCAGGGCAGCCTGGACCAGGTGCTCGAGACGGGCGATTACAAGCGCTTCTATATGCACCGCACCGGCCACTGGCTCGGGCTGGACGTGCACGACGCCGGCGAATACAAGCTCGACGGCAAGTGGCGGCCGCTCAAGGAAGGCATGACGCTCACGGTGGAACCCGGTTGCTATATTCGTCCGGCGGAGGCCGTGCCCAAGGCGTATTGGAACATCGGCGTGCGCATCGAGGACGACGTGCTGGTGACCGCAGACGGCTGCGAGGTGATCACTGCCGCAACGCCGAAGAGCATCGCCGAGATCGAAGCCCTGGTGGGCAAGGACTAAGGGGATCCATCCCCTCGTTTTGCAATGGATTCCGAAGCTGTAGACATACTGATCGCGGGCGGCGGCCCGGTGGGCGCGGCGCTGGCCCTGGCGCTGGAGGGCAGCGGCCATTCGGTGGTGCTGGCCGAGGCGCGTAGCGCCGATTCCCACGGTGCGCGCAGTGCCAATTCCGGCGATGCGCGCGCGATCGCCCTGTCCTATGCCAGCCGGCTGATACTCGAACGCCTGCACGCCTGGTCCGGGCTTCCCGTGACGCCGATCGAGACCATCCACATTTCGCAGCGGGGCGGCTTCGGCCGCACGCTGATTCGCGCCGCCGACTGCGACTTGCCCGCACTGGGCTATGTCGTCAACTACGACGACTTGCAGCAGAGCCTGCTCGCCGCGCCTTGCTCGGCCAGACTCTTGTCCGGTGCCAGGCTGACCGGGTTCGACGGCCGCACGGCCACGGTGCACACGCAGCAAGGGAAGCTCGCGTTCGCGCCGCGACTGATGGTGTTCGCCGACGGCGCGCGCATCGCGGACGACCCGCCGGTGCCGCCCTACAGCAAGGACTATCGGCAGACCGCGCTGGTAGCCTGGGTGAAGACCGCGCAAGCACACCAGGGCAGGGCGTGGGAGCGGTTCACGCCCGAGGGCCCTCTCGCCCTGCTGCCGCACACCACGGGCTACGCGCTGGTATGGACGACCGGACCGGATCGCGGCGCGCGCCTCGCCGCGCTCGACACCGCGGCTTTCCTCGCCGAATTGCATGCCGCTTTCGGCGAGCGTCTCGGCGCATTCATCGAAGCAGGCGCGCGCAGCGCGTTCCCGCTGGCGCTGCGCTACCGGCGCGCAGAAATACGGCCGCGCAGCCTCGCCGTAGGCAACGCGGCGCAAACCCTGCACCCGGTCGCCGGCCAGGGATTCAACCTGGGCCTGCGCGACGCCTGGGAGCTTGCCCGCCTCGCGCGCGAAACGGGCGAGCCCGGCAGCGACAGTTTCATCGACGGCTATCGCCGCGCGCGCGCGCTGGACCGTCGCGCCGGCATTCAATTCACCGACAGCCTGGTCGGATTGTTTTCCAATTCCGACGCGCTGCTCAGGTTCGGCCGCGGCGCCGGACTGCTCGCCCTCGACCTGCTGCCGCTGGCACGCCGCTTCGTTGCCCGGCGCATGATATATGGCGCACGCGCGCTGCCTTAGGCAAGCTCTGATCAAGTCCGCGACGCAATCAGAGTTTCCTCTGACTTGGGGGATCTGCAAGGGGCATAGACCCCTTGCTCGGACCGCCCTGGACGAAGTCGAAGGAAAGTTAAAGTAATACCTTAATAGCATAATCAAATCGATTTTTCTTCGTCGTCGATTGGGTATAGAATTGCCTTCCCTCCCGCAAAAAACTCTTTAAAACGAAATGAAAATCGGACCTCACGAGCTGCGCAACAATCTGTTCGTTGCGCCGATGGCCGGGGTCACGGATCGACCATTCCGCCAGCTGTGCAAGAAATTCGGCGCCGGCATGGCGGTGTCGGAGATGGTGGCATCCAACTCCCTTCTATGGGGCAGCGAAAAGACGCGGCGCCGCGCCGATCACCAGGGCGAGCCCGATCCGATTTCGGTGCAGATCGCCGGCGCGGATCCGCAGATGATGGCCGAGGCCGCAAGCTACAACGTCGGCCAGGGCGCGCAGATCATCGACATCAACATGGGCTGTCCGGCCAAGAAGATCTGCAACGTGATGGCCGGCTCGGCGCTGCTGAAGGACGAACTGCTGGTCGGGCGTATTCTGGAAACCGTGGTCGACGCGGTGGACGTGCCGGTGACGCTCAAGTTCCGCACCGGCTGGGACCAGCACAACAAGAACGCGCTGACGATCGCGCGCATCGCCGAGCAGAGCGGCATCCAGCTGCTCTCGATCCACGGGCGCACGCGCGCCTGCGGCTACACCGGTCACGCCGAATACGACACCATCGCCGAAGTCAAGAGCGCCACGCACCTGCCGGTGGTCGCCAACGGCGACATCACCACGCCCGAGAAAGCCAGGTACGTGCTCGACTACACCAAAGCCGACGGCATCATGATCGGCCGCGCGGCGCAGGGCCGGCCGTGGATCTTCCGCGAGATCGACTACTACCTGAAGACCGGACTGCACCTGCCGCCGCCGCTGGTAACCGAGATCCACCAGGTGCTGATCGCGCACCTGTACGATCTGTACGCGTTCTACGGCGCCGATACCGGCGTCAGGATCGCGCGCAAGCACATTTCCTGGTACACCAAGGGACTGGCAGGTTCGGCCGGTTTCCGCCACGCGATGAATCAATTGCAGAGCGTGGAGGAGCAACTGGCCGCGGTGAACCGGTTTTTCGATCAACAGGCGCAGCGGTACGAGCATCTGCGCTATGAGGAGGAGTTGGCAGCATGACACCGCGCGCCAGTGAAATCGCCGAATGCGTACGCAAGGCTCTGGAAAAATATTTCAAGGACCTGGACGGGGAACGGCCGCGCGCCGTCCACGAGATGGTATTGAAAAACGTCGAAAAGCCGATGATCGAGGTGGTGCTGCATCACGCCGAGGGTAACCAGACGGTGGCCGCCAAATGGCTCGGCATCAACCGCAACACCCTGCGCAAGAAAATCGAGCAGCTGAAAATAAGAATGTGATGACCGTGCGCGACGGGCGATGGACAGAACCCTGCGCCCGTCCTGACCGCGCATCGCCCTTTTGCCATTACTCATCGCCGGGATTCAGAAATGAGCATCCTCGTCAAGCAGGCCCTCATCAGCGTCTCCGACAAAACCGGCGCAGTCGAGCTCGCGCGTGCGCTGACGCAGATGCAGGTCTCTATCCTCTCCACCGGCGGCACGGCCAAGCTGCTCGCGCAGAACGGCATCGCCGTGACCGAGGTGGCCGAGTACACCGGCTATCCGGAAATGCTCGACGGGCGTTTGAAAACCCTGCACCCGATGATCCACGGCGGGCTGCTGGCAAGGCGCGATCTGCCCGCGCACATGGCGGCGATCAAGGATGCCGGCATCGAGCCGATCGATCTGGTGGTGGTCAATCTTTATCCCTTCAGCCAAACCGTCGCCAAGCCCGGCTGCACGCTGGCGGAGGCGATCGAGAACATCGACATCGGCGGCCCCACCATGCTGCGCTCGGCGGCGAAAAACCATACCGGCGTCGCCGTGCTGGTCGATCCGGCCGATTACCAACCGCTGCTGGATGAACTGCGGGCCAGCGGCGGCTGGGTCGGCGCCGCTACGCGTTTTGCGCTGGCGAAAAAGGTGTTCACCCATACCGCCGCCTATGACGGCGCGATCAGCGATTACCTGACCGGCCTCGATGCCGGGCAAAAGAGCCGGGACTACCCGCAGCGGCTGACGCTGCAATTCGCCAAGCTGCAGGACATGCGCTACGGCGAAAACCCGCACCAGAGCGCGGCCTTCTATCGCGACATCGAGCCGGCCCCGGGCAGCATCGCCGGCTACACGCAGCTGCAGGGAAAGGAGCTTTCCTACAACAACGTCGGCGATGCCGACGCCGCCTGGGAATGCGTGAAGACCTTCTCCGAGCCCGCCTGCGTCATCGTCAAGCATGCCAATCCCTGCGGCGTCGCGCTCGGCAACAACCTGATCGAGGCCTACCAGCGCGCGTTCCAGACCGATCCCACCTCGGCCTTCGGCGGCATCATCGCCTTCAATCGGCCGGTCGATGCGCCCACGGCCGAGGCCGTGGCGAAACAGTTCGTCGAAGTGCTGATCGCCCCTGGGTACGACGCGGCTGCGAAGAAAGCGCTTGAATCCAAGACCAATGTGCGCGTGCTCGTCGTCCCGCTGGCCGCGGGCGGCAACCGCTACGACTTCAAGCGTGTCGGCGGCGGCCTGCTCGCGCAGACACCCGACGCGAAGAACGTGGAGACCGCAGAGCTGCGCGTGGTCAGCAGAAAAAAACCCGGAGACGGCGAACTGCACGACCTCCTGTTCGCCTGGCGCGTGGCCAAGTTCGTCAAGTCCAACGCCATCGTATTTTGCGGCAGCGGCCACACGCTGGGGGTGGGCGCGGGCCAGATGAGCCGCGTCGACAGTGCGCGCATCGCCGCGATCAAAGCGAAGAACGCCGGTCTGTCGCTGGCGGGTTCGGTCGTGGCCTCGGACGCCTTCTTCCCCTTCCGCGACGGCGTGGACGTGGTGGCCGAGGCCGGCGCCAAGGCGATCATCCAGCCCGGCGGCAGCATGCGCGACGAGGAAGTCGTCGCCGCGGCCGACGAGCTCGGCCTGGTGATGGTGTATACGGGCATCCGCCACTTCAGGCACTAGTACGACGACATCTTAGTTGCCAGACAATGTGGCGAGTAACCGATACCTCCGACGCACTGCTCTGTGGGAGCGAGCTTGCTAGCGAATCATCGAATTCGCGAGCAAGCTCGCTCCTACAACTGCAAGGCAGACATGTTTCGAAATTAATCTGTCGTCGTACTAGGCTCCTCGCGTGAAGCTCCTGGTGATCGGCTCGGGCGGCCGCGAGCACGCCCTGGCGTGGAAGCTGGCGCAGGGCCCGCGGGTGCAGAAGGTCTATGTCGCCCCGGGCAACGCCGGCACCGCGCTCGAGCCGGGCGTGGAGAATGTTCCCATCACCGACATCGCCCAGCTGGCCGGGTTCGCGCAGGAAAATTCGGTGCATCTTACCGTGGTCGGCCCCGAGGCGCCGCTCGCCGCGGGCGTGGTCGATCTGTTCCGCACCAGGGGGCTGAAGATCTTCGGCCCGACCCGCGCCGCGGCGCAGCTGGAGAGTTCCAAGGATTTCGCCAAGCGCTTCATGCAGCGGCATCACATTCCTACGGCAGCTTACGCCACGTTCAGCGACGGCGCGCGGGCGCACGCTTACCTGGACAAGCACGCCGCGCCGATCGTGATCAAGGCCGACGGCCTCGCCGCGGGCAAGGGCGTGGTCGTCGCGATGACAGCCAAGGAAGCGCATGACGCCGTCGACCTGATGCTGGTCGGCAACAAACTGGGCGATGCCGGCGCACGCGTGGTGATCGAGGAGTATCTCGCCGGCGAGGAAGCGAGCTTCATCGTCATGAGCGACGGCGAGCATGTGCTCGCGCTCGCCACCAGCCAGGACCACAAACGACTGCGCGACGGCGATGCCGGCCCCAACACCGGCGGCATGGGCGCCTACTCGCCCGCGCCGGTGGTGACGCCGGAACTGCACGCGCAGGTGATGCGCGAGGTCATCCTGCCCACCATCCAGGGCATGGCGAGCGACGGCATCCCCTATAGCGGCTTTCTCTACGCCGGCCTGATGATAGACGCAGAGGGCAATCCGAAGACGCTGGAATTCAACTGCCGCATGGGCGACCCGGAAACCCAGCCGATCATGCTGCGCCTGAAATCGGACCTGTTCGAATTGTTCGAGCTTGCCTGCGCCGGCACGCTGGCCCAGGCCGAGATCGAATGGGACCGGCGCACGGCCCTCGGCGTGGTGCTCGCCGCCGCCAACTATCCCGACGCGCCGAAGAAAGGCGCCGTCATCACCGGACTCGCCAGGCACACCGAACGCAGCGAAGACTGCATGGTGTTCCACGCCGGCACGGCGCTCGAAGGCGACAAGGTGATCGTAAGCGGTGGGCGAGTATTGTGCGTCACGGCCCTGGGCGACAGCGTCAAGATGGCGCAGCGCCGCGCCTATCAGGCAGCCGAAGACATACGTTTCGACGGCATGCAGTTGCGCCGCGATATCGGCCATCGCGCCATAACCGCAAAAAAGCAATAAACGCTGGCGTCGCGCTGCGATAAACAATGACTTTAGTACGCATGCAGGCAGCAGCATTGCGCGCTGCGCGCGCCAACCGTGATTTCTGTACGGATGAAAAGCACATC
>MERK01000046.1 GCA_001770575.1 Betaproteobacteria bacterium RIFCSPLOWO2_12_FULL_64_23 | reverse complement strand
CCGTGCGCCTGCCTCATTGCCCTTGCTGCGGGAGAACCAATTCATGAACATATCTTTATTGACGCAGTAAGACTAATCATTGTCCAACTCGAACCCGAGCAACTCGGCGCCTTCGGCGACCTGCTCGCCCACTTTGTAATGGATTTCGGTTACCCTGCCCCGCCCCGGCGCAATGATGGTGTGTTCCATTTTCATCGCTTCCAGGATGACCAGCGGCGTGCCTTTCCCGACTTTGGCCCCAGCCGCGGTCAGCACCGCAATGATCTTGCCCGGCATCGGCGCGGCGAGGCTGCCGCCGCGCGCGTCGGTTTCGATCTCATGCAGGGCGAGATCGCGCAGTTCCAGCCGGTAGCGGGTGCCGCGGAAGAACACGTCCAGCACCGGTCCCGACTGCACCACGTTTGCGCGCAGCACGACGTCTTCGAGCCAGGCCGTCAGGCTGCCATCGGGCTGCCACGCGCCGGTGAGGGTTTGCCTGCCGCCGGGAAGTTCCAGCTCAAAGCGGCCCGGGAGGTAATGCGCCGTGACCGCCTGCTCGTGTTTCCCCTGCCGGAATACCAGGATGTGATGGTTGTCCTGGTTCAGGCGCCAGCCGTCGCACGCGCCCCAGGGCGACGAGGGGTCGCCCGAACCGGCGGCGCGCTCTTTTGCGCGCTGCTCGATCGCCAGCAACTCCGCCAGTGCGGCGAGCGCAAGCACCTCGTCGCCCGCGAGCGGCGGCGCGGGCATGAGTTCTGCGCGATTGCGCTCGATCAGACCGGTATCCAGATCGGCCGTGGCGAAGGCTTCGCAGGCGACCAGCCGCCCGAGAAATTCGGTATTGGTGGTCACGCCGACGACCTGGAATTGCTCCAGCGCACCGCGCATGCGCGCCAGCGCCGCGGACCGGTCCGTATCCCAGACGATCAGCTTGGCGATCATCGGGTCGTAAAACGGCGTGATCGCGTCGCCCGCGCGCACGCCGGTGTCGATGCGCACATGGCGCGATGCAACCGGCGTGGCGAGATGCGTGATGCGCCCGGTCGACGGCAGGAAGTTCTTCGCCGGGTCCTCGGCATAGATGCGCGCTTCCAGCGCGTGGCCGCTGATGGCGAGCTCGTCCTGGGCCAGCGGCAGCGGCTCGCCGCTGGCCACGCGCAACTGCCATTCGACCAGGTCCAGCCCGGTGATCATTTCGGTCACCGGATGCTCGACCTGCAGCCGGGTATTCATTTCCATGAAATAGAAGGTGCCGGCGCTCTTCCCTGCACCCGGCTCGGCGATGAACTCCACCGTGCCGGCGCCGACGTAGCCGATCGCCTTGGCCGCCGCCACCGCAGCCGCGCCCATGCTGTTGCGCCGCGCCTGGCTCATGCCCGGCGCCGGTGCCTCTTCCAGTACTTTCTGGTGGCGCCGCTGCACCGAGCAGTCGCGCTCGAACAAGTACAGCGCGTCGCCCTGCGTATCGGCGAACACCTGGATCTCGATGTGGCGCGGGCGCGTCAGGTATTTTTCCAACAGCACGCGCTCGTCGCCGAAGCTCGCTTTGGATTCGCGCTGACAGGAGCCGAGCGCGCCGGCGAAATCCGCGGGCTTGTCGACGATGCGCATGCCCTTGCCGCCGCCGCCGGCCGAGGCCTTGATCAGCACCGGATAGCCGATTCGGTCCGCCTCTTTTTGCAGCAGGGCCGCTTCCTGAGCGGCACCGTGATAGCCGGGCACCAGCGGCACGCCGGCCTTGCCCATGATGTCCTTGGCCGCGCTCTTGCTGCCCATGGCGCGGATCGCGGCGGGCGGCGGTCCGACGAACACCAGGCCCGATTTCTTGCATGCCTCGGCGAAGTCCGCGTTCTCCGACAGGAAGCCATAACCCGGGTGGATGGCCTCGGCGCCGGATTTCTTGGCCGCCTCCAGGATCTTGTCGCCGCGCAGGTAGCTGTCTTTGGCTGCCGCCGGCCCGATGCAATACGCCTCGTCGGCAAGATCGACATGGCGTGCGCCGGCGTCGGCCTCGGAGTACACGGCCACCGTTTTCACGCCCAGGCGCTGCGCGGTCTGGATCACGCGGCAGGCGATTTCGCCGCGGTTCGCAATCAGGATCTTCTTGAACATTCTTTCACCACGTGGATCGCGAGCGCTGTTGCGCGCTGCGCGCGCCAACCGTGTTTTCTGGACGGATAAAGAGCATCCGTCCAGAAAACACGGTTATGAATAAAAACAAGAACAGTGCGGGGTTTCATACAAGATCGCCGATTGCACGCGGATGGATTTTCATCCGTGCGCAATCGGTGATCCGCGCGGACAGTTTTTCGTCCGCGCAACATGGTCACTTCGCAACAACAGCGGCGCAATTCAAGTTGTCGCACGTAAGAGAAATCCAGCATCAACGCTTGCTCGCTTTGGTCTTCTTTGCCTTGGGTGCCTTTGTGTCCTGCGTCTTGATTTCGGCCCAGGCAGGTTTGCGCTTCTCCAGGAAGGAGCGCACGCCTTCCTTGCCGTCGGCGGAGGCGCGCGCGGCAGCGATGCGCGCGGCGGTGCCGGCGATCATGTCCTGGTCGATGGCGCCGCGCGCCACGCTGCGTATCAGTTCCTTGCTTGCCGCGATTGCCGCCGGGCTGGCAGCAAGCAGGTGGCTGAGCAGGGCGTCGACACAGGCGTCGAGCTCCGCCATGGGGACGATGTTGTGGACCAGGCCGATGCGCAACGCTTCGGCGGCGCCAAAGCGTTCGGCGGTAAGAAAGTAGCGCCGCGCATGGCGCTCGCCCATGGCGGCGACCACATAGGGGCCGATGGTGGCTGCGGTCAGCCCGAGCTTGACTTCGGACAGGCAGAACTCGGCCGCCTCGGCCGCTACCGCGATGTCGCAGGCCGCGACCAGGCCCATGCCTCCGGCAAAGGCCGGGCCGTGCACGCGCGCGATGGTCGGTTTCTTCATCATGTAAATCGTGTTCAGCATTGCGGCCAGGCCCATCGCGTCGGCGCGGTTCTCCTCGACGCTGTAGCCGGACATTTTTTTCATCCAGTTCAGATCGGCGCCGGCGCAGAAAGCCGGCCCGTGCCCCGCCAGCACCACCGCACGCAGGTTCTGGTCCGCGTCCGCGGCGCGGAACGCCTGCGTCAGTTCCGCGATCATGATTTCATTGAAGGCGTTGCGCACCTCCGGCCGGTTCATCCGGATCACGCCGACGCCGTCTCGACCGGTGATTTCCAGGGTTTCGTAATTCATCGCTTAGTCCTCGGTTCAGCCGGCGCTGCGCTTGCCCGCGGTGTCGGGAAACCCGGCCATCACATGCGGAACACGCCGAAGCGTGTCGCTTCGATCGGCGCGTTGAGCGCGGCCGAAAGCGCCAGGCCGAGCACTCTGCGCGTGTCTTCGGGCGCGATCACGCCGTCGTCCCACAGCCGTGCGCTGGCGTAGTAAGGGTGGCCGTTGCGGTCGTACTGCTCCAGGATGGGCTGCTTGAACGCCTCTTCGTCTTCCTTGCTCCAGCGGCCGCCCTTGGCCTCGATGCCGTCGCGTTTGACCGTGGCGAGCACGGAAGCGGCCTGCTCTCCACCCATCACCGACACGCGCGCGTTCGGCCACATCCACAGGAACCGGGGCGAGTAGGCGCGGCCGCACATGCCATAGTTGCCGGCGCCGTAGCTGCCGCCGATGATGACGGTGAACTTGGGCACGCGCGCGCAGGACACCGCGGTGACCATCTTGGCGCCGTCACGGGCGATGCCGCTGGTTTCGTATTTCTTGCCTACCATGAAGCCGGTGATGTTCTGCAGGAACAACAGCGGTATGCCGCGCTGCGCGCACAGTTCGATGAAATGCGCGGCCTTCAGCGCGGATTCGGAAAACAGGATGCCGTTGTTGGCGACAATGCCGATCGGATAGCCGTGGATATGGGCGAAGCCGGTCACCAGCGTGGTGCCGTAGTTCTGCTTGAATTCGTCCAGCTCGCTTGCGTCTACAAAGCGCGCAATCACCTCGCGCACGTCGTAAGGCTTGCGCGTGTCGGCGGGGATGACGCCGCGCAATTCCTCGGTCGGATACAGGGGTTCACGCGGCTCGCGCAGCACCGTGCTCACCCGTTTCACCCGGTTCAGGTTGCCGACGATGGTGCGCGCGATCGACAGGGCGTGCGCATCGTTCAGCGCATAGTGGTCGGCCACTCCCGACTGGCGCGTGTGCACGTCGGCGCCGCCCAGTTCCTCCGGCGTGACGATTTCGCCTGTGGCGGCTTTCACCAGCGGCGGTCCGCCGAGAAAAATCGTGCCCTGCTCCTTGACGATCACCGCTTCGTCCGACATCGCCGGCACATAGGCGCCGCCGGCGGTGCACGAGCCCATCACTACCGCGATCTGGGGTATCCCGGCTGCGGACATATTGGCCTGATTGTAGAAAATGCGGCCGAAGTGCTCGCGGTCCGGAAACACCTCCTCCCAGGTGGGCAGATTGGCGCCACCCGAATCCACCAGGTAAATGCAGGGCAGGTTGTTCTGCGCCGCGATTTCCTGCGCGCGCAAATGCTTTTTCACCGTCATCGGGAAGTAGGTGCCGCCCTTCACCGTGGCGTCGTTCACCACGATCATGCATTCCTGGCCCAAGATGCGGCCGATGCCGGTGATGATGCCGGCGCAGGGCGCCTCGTTGTCGTACATGTCGAGCGCAGCCAGTTGCGACAGCTCGAGAAACGGCGAGCCGGCGTCGAGCAGGGTGCGCACGCGCTCGCGCGGCAGCAGCTTGCCGCGGGCGACGTGCTTGGCGCGCGCGGCCTCGCCGCCGCCTGCCGCTACCTGGTCGATCTTGGCGCGCAGGTCGGCGACCAGTGCGGACATCGCCCCGGCATTGGCGCGAAACTCGGCTGAGCGCGCGTTGAGGTCGGTTTTCAGTATGCTCATGGCGGCGGGCGGAATGGGATCGGCGCGCGGATGTCGCACCGGTTAGCGCGCACGAAAAGTCCATTATAGCAACCGCCAGGTGCCCGACGGCGGCGAAACGGGGCACTACCTGAACTTGGCGCTCCCGCTTGCGTAGTACCGCTTGACCTGCCCGGGTTTTCAGGACCGTTTGAAAGTTGAGGGAATAACTCCCGCAACCATGGAGGGAGCCAATGAAACAAAGCCGATTCACCGAGGAACAGATGGTCGCGTTCCCCCTTCCTCGGTCCCGCTTGACGGGAGAGGGGACCCGGAGAGGTGACGCAATACGGATACCCGAAAAACACCTGGCTTGGCGGCGCGCAGCGGATCGTTTTCGGCCGCCAGACCCTTTTCGCTCTGAAAACGGCTTATCATGCCGGCCGATGAAGCAATTGATCCTCAAACCGGGGCGCGAGAAATCGCTGCTGCGGCGCCATCCCTGGGTATTCTCCGGCGCGGTGGCGCGTGTGCAGGGCGATCCCGAAGCGGGCGATAGCGTGGCACTGCGCGCGGCGGGCGGCGAATTCCTCGCCTGGGCCGCCTATAGCCCGGCGTCGCAGATCCGCGCGCGCGTCTGGAGCTGGGAAGAAAAGGAGCGTATCGACGGCGATTTTCTGCGCGCGCGCCTGCGACGGGCCCTGGGTGCGCGCGAGCGGCTGCTATCCGCGGACGACAGCGACGCGCTGCGCCTCGCGCATGGCGAATCCGATGGCCTGCCCGGGGTCATCGCGGATCGCTATGGCGACGTGGTGGTGCTGCAACTGCTTTCAGCGGGGGCGGAGCGCTGGCGCAGCGAGCTCGCCGACGCGGTGCGCGAACTGACCGGCTGCGCCTGCGTGTTCGAGCGCTCCGATGCCGACGTGCGCGCGCTCGAAGGACTGCCCGCGAAGAGCGGTGTGCTCCACGGCGCTCTGCCCGCGGCCGGCGTGCAGCTGCGCGAACACGGCCTCGCCTACGGCGTGGATGTGGCCGCAGGGCACAAGACCGGTTTTTATCTCGATCAGCGCGACAACCGCAAGCGCATCGGCGCGCTCGCTCGCGGGCGCGAGGTGCTCAATTGCTTTTGTTACACCGGGGGCTTCACGCTCAATGCGCTTGCGGGCGGGGCGAAGTCGGTGCTGTCGGTGGACAGTTCGGCCGATGCGCTGGCGCAGGCGCAGGAAAATCTGTGCCGCAACGAACTGGATGCGGCGCGTGCAGAATGGCAGGACGCCGACGTGTTCAAATATCTGCGCGCTCTGCGCGACCAGGGGCGCAGCTTCGATCTCGTCGTGCTCGATCCGCCCAAGTTCGCGCCGACCGCGGCGTTCGCGGAAAAAGCCGCGCGCGGCTACAAGGACATCAACCTGCTGGCGCTGAAACTGCTGCGGCCCGGCGGACTGCTCGCGAGTTTCTCCTGTTCCGGCGGAGTCTCGGCCGAGCTGTTCCAGAAGATCCTCGCCGGGGCGGCGCTGGACGCCGGAGTGGACGCCTCCATCGTCGGCCATTTTGCCGCCGCAGCCGACCATCCGGTGCTGCTGTCCTTCCCCGAGGGGGACTACTTGAAGGGGCTATTGCTCCGGCGCGGCTAGGCGATAATCGCCTATTCGAACCATGCAGCAAATTGACCCAGGGCCAGAAATGAAACCACAGGAAATGGTGCCCGTGACCATACTCACCGGCTTTTTGGGCAGCGGCAAGACCACGCTGCTGAACCGCATCCTCAAGGAGCAGCACGGCCAGCGCATCGCCGTGATCGAAAACGAGTTCGGCGAGGTCGGCATCGACAACGCGCTGCTGGTGCAGGACAGGGGCGAGCAGATCGTCGAGATGAACAACGGCTGCATTTGCTGCACCGTGCGCGGCGACCTGGTGCGGATCCTGGGCGAACTGCAGGCGAAGCGCGAGGCGAAGCAGCTCGATTTCGAGCGCATCATCATCGAGACCACGGGCATGGCCGACCCCGGCCCGGTGGCGCAAACCTTTTTCATGGACGAGGACATCGGCAACTACTACCTGCTCGATTCCATCGTCACCCTGGTCGATGCCAAGCACGCGGACAAGCAGCTGGATGATTTCCGCGAAGCGCAGGAGCAGGTGGGCTTCGCCGACCGCATCCTGCTGTCGAAGACCGATCTCATCAGCGCGGGGGAGCAGGAGCAACTCAGAGCGCGTCTGGTCAAGATCAATCCGCGCGCGCCGATCAAGCAGGTGCATTTCGGCGATACGCCGCTGGCGGACATTCTCGACATCCGCGGCTTCAACCTCAACGCCATTCTGGAGATCGAACCCGGCTTTCTCGAGGAGGAGGACCATGAGCACGACGACGCGGTGCATTCCTTCGTGTTCCGCGCGGACGAGCCTTTCGATGGTGTGAAGCTGGAGGAGTTCCTCTCCGGCATGATCCATGTATACGGCCCGGACCTCTTGCGCTACAAGGGGGTGCTGTGGCTGGCCGAGAACGACAACCGCGTGGTGTTCCAGGGCGTGCACATGCTCATGGGCGGGGACGTCGGCAAGCCCTGGGGGCCGCAGGAGAAGCGCGCGAGCGTGATGGTGTTCATCGGCAGGAAATTGCCAGAAGATCTGTTCATTCAGGGCCTGAAGCAGTGCCTCGTTAGCCAGGCACAACTTGCCGTGTTGTACTAGAATTGCGCCCTGTCGGTGCATCTCGATCAAGGCGCGCGCCCTGGCAGCGCCGCGGCCACCGCGTCATCCGCCGCCCGCAGCTTGACCAATAATTGGCTTGATTCCCGCAAAACCGCCCCAACGTGGAGAAATTACCTGCGCCGGACCCCCCTATGGAACAATTCAGTGGCACCACCATCCTGTCCGCGCGGCGCGGCCAGAGCGTCGCGCTGGGCGGCGACGGCCAGGTCACCCTGGGCAGTATCGTGATCAAATCCGGCGCACGCAAAGTGCGGCGCTTGTATCATGACCGCATCCTGGCCGGTTTTGCCGGCGGCACGGCCGATGCCTTCACCCTGTTCGAGCGCTTCGAGGCCAAGCTGGAGAAACACCAGGGCAACCTGCTGCGTTCGGCGGTGGAACTCGCCAAAGACTGGCGCACCGACCGCGTTTTGCGGCGCCTGGAGGCGATGCTGGCGGTAGCGGATCGCGAGACGTCGCTCATTATCACCGGCATAGGCGACGTGCTCGAGCCGGAACTCGGCCTGCTCGCCATCGGCTCGGGCGGCCCCTACGCGCAATCGGCGGCGCGGGCGCTGCTTGAAAACACCACGCTTGGGCCCAAGGAAATCGTCACCAGGTCGCTCGGCATCGCCGCCGACATTTGCATCTATACCAACCAGCAGCTCGTGATCGAAACCCTTGAGTGAGGGAACGGGCGCGAGACCGGTGTTGTCCAATTATCTTACGCAACAAACCATGTCGAAAATGACCCCGCAGGAAATCGTCCACGAACTGGACAAGCACATCATCGGCCAGGACCGCGCCAAGCGCGCGGTCGCCATCGCCCTCCGGAACCGCTGGCGCCGGCAGCAGGTGGCCGAGCCGCTGCGCCACGAAATCACGCCGAAGAACATCCTCATGATCGGGCCGACCGGCGTGGGCAAGACCGAGATCGCGCGGCGCCTGGCAAAACTAGCGGACGCACCCTTCATCAAGGTCGAGGCGACCAAATTCACCGAGGTAGGCTACGTCGGCCGAGACGTCGACACCATCGTGCGCGATCTGGTCGAAATCAGCGTCAAGCAGACGCGCGAGCACGCCATGCGCAAGGTCAAAGTCAGAGCCGAGGATGCGGCCGAGGAACGCATCCTCGACGCGCTTCTTCCGCGGGCGCGCCGGTCGGGCGCGTTCGATGCAGCGGAAGCGGGCACCGCCGCCGCCCCGGAAACCGCGGAGGCGTCGGCGACGCGGCAGAAATTCAGGAAAAAGCTGCGCGAGGGGGAACTCGACGACAAGGAGATCGAAATCGAAGTGGCCGCGGCGGCGGCGCAAATGGAAATCTTCGCCCCGCCCGGGATGGAAGAGCTGACTTCGCAGATCCAGGGCATGTTCCAGAATCTGTCCGGCAGCCGCAGGAAAACGCGCAAGCTGAAAATCCGCGAGGCGTTGAAGCTGGCCGCCGAAGAAGAGGCGGCGCGGATGATCAGCGACGAGGACCTCAAGACCCATGCGCTGGCCAACGCCGAGCAGAACGGCATCGTTTTCATCGACGAGATCGACAAGATTGCCAGCCGTTCCGAGATGTCCGGCGCCGACGTGTCGCGCCAGGGGGTGCAGCGCGACTTGCTGCCCCTGGTCGAGGGCACCACGGTCTCGACCAAGTACGGCATGGTCAAGACCGACCACATCCTGTTCATTGCCAGCGGCGCGTTCCACATGGCCAAGCCCTCCGACCTGATCCCCGAGCTGCAGGGGCGGCTGCCGATACGGGTAGAGCTCGATTCGCTGTCGGCCGCCGATTTCGAGAACATCCTCACCCAGACCGACGCCTGCCTCACGCGCCAGTATCAGGCGCTGCTCGAAACCGAGGGCGTGAAGCTTGCGTTCCAGCCCGATGGCATCAAGCGCCTGGCCGAGATCGCCTACGCCGTCAACGAGAAGACCGAGAACATCGGCGCGCGGCGCCTGTATACCGTGATGGAAAAGTTGCTGGAGGAAATTTCCTTCGATGCGGGCAAGCGCAATGACCAGAGCATTACCATCGACGCCGCCTATGTCGATGCGCGACTGAAGGAATTGGCGCTATCCGAAGACCTGGCCCGCTACGTACTGTAATTCTTATGGAGAAGCAAATGAAACATTCCACACGAGCCGTGCTGTTCGGTTCTATCGGCCTCGCGCTGGGCGGCGGGCTGCCCACCAGCGTGGTCCACGCGCAGGAAGTGACCATCAAGGAACCCTGGGTGCGCGGCACCGTGCGCGGACAGAAGGCGACCGGCGCTTTCATGCAGCTCACCGCCAGCGAAGCGGCCACCCTGGTGGCGGTGGAGAGCCCGGTCGCAGGCTCGGTGCAGATTCACGAAATGAAAATGGAGAACGACGTCATGCACATGCGCCCGATCTCCAGGTTGGACCTGCCGGCGGGCAAGGCGGTCGAGCTGAAGCCGGGAGGGGGCTACCACGTCATGCTGATGGACTTGAAACAGCCGCTGAAAAAAGGCGCGGCGGTGCCGATCAAATTGCGCTTCGAGGCCAAGGACAAGACGTTCAAGACCATAGAGATTCAGGCGCAGGTGCGCGAGCTCGGCGCCAGCACGAATAAATAGCACGGCCCTAGCCACCCAGTATCTTGGACAGGAAGTCCTTGGTGCGCTCGCTCTGCGGGTGATCGAAGAACTCGTGCGGCGTGTTCTGCTCCACGATCTGCCCCTGGTCCATGAAGATTACGCGGTCGGCAACGGCCTTGGCAAAACCCATTTCGTGGGTGACGCAGATCATGGTGATGCCCTGGTTTGCCAGCTCGATCATCACATCCAGCACTTCCTTGATCATCTCCGGGTCCAAAGCGGAGGTCGGTTCGTCAAACAGCATGATCTTGGGCGTCAGGCAGAGCGCGCGTGCGATGGCGACGCGCTGCTGCTGGCCGCCGGAGAGCTGCAACGGATACTTGTGCGCCTGTTCGGCGATTTGCACGCGCTCCAGTTGCTGCATGGCGCTTTCCTCCGCCAGCTTGCGCGGCGTCCTGCCCACCCACATGGGGGCCAGCGTCAGATTCTCCAGCACCGTGAGATGGGGAAAGAGGTTGAACTGCTGGAACACCATGCCCACCTGGCGGCGAACCTGCTCAACGGCTTTCACATCATCGGACAGTTCGATTCCGGCGACGACGATGCGGCCTTCCTGGTGGTCCTCGAGACGATTGATGCAGCGGATCAAGGTCGATTTTCCGGAACCGGAAGGACCGCACACCACGATGCGCTCCCCCGCAGCCACCTGAAGGTCGATGTCACGCAGGACGTGAAAGTTGTCGCCGTACCACTTGTTGACTTTGTTGAAGCTAATGATGGGCTCGGCCATGATGGTTTCCTATCGGGTCTTGCTGCGGCTCACCTGGTGCTCGATCCACAGGCTGTAGCGGGACATGGCAAAACAGAACACGAAGTAAATGAGCGTGATGAAGAGATAGCCCTCGATCTTGAACGGGCGCCAGTCCGCCTCGGAATTCAGCGCGAGGCCGAGCGCGCCGGTCAGCTCATAGAGCGAGACGATGGTGACCAGCGAGGTGTCCTTGAAGATGGCGATAAAGCTGTTCACGATGCCCGGCACCACCATCGCAAGTGCTTGCGGCAGCACGATCTTGCGCTGTGTCTGCCAGTACGTGAGCCCCAGCGATTGCGCTGATTCAACCTGCCCATTTGGAATGGCCTGCAGACCACCGCGCACCACCTCCGCGAGATACGCGGCTGAAAACAGCGTGATGCCGACCAGCACACGCAACAGCACGTCAGGCGACTTTCCTACCGGAAGGAACAGCGGAAACATGAAACTCGCCATGAACAGCACTGAAATCAGGGGCACGCCGCGTATCAGCTCGACATAGATGACGCACAGCGAACGAATGGCCGGCAACGCGGACTGCCGTCCCAATGCGACCAGAATGGCAAGCGGGTAGGCGAAGACGATGCTCAGTGTTGCCAGCATGATGGTGAGCGGCAACCCGCCCCATTGGTCGCTGGGCACCTCGGAAAGACCCAGCTTGCCACCCGCCATGAGCGTAAAGAAGGCAAACAGCACGCCAATCCACGCCGGAACGAGCCAGGGTTTCCAGAAACGGCGGATGCAACTCAGGATCAGCAAGCCCAACAGCAGAATGGTGCCGATTTCAGGACGCCAATGCTCCTCGTAGGGATAGCGGCCGAAAATGATGACGCGAAACTTCTCCGCGATCACGCCCCAGCACGCGCCGCTCCCGCGCGCGGCCTGGCATTGATCGGCATTGGGCGCAAACACCGCATTGACCAGCCCCCAAGTGAGGAATCCGGAAGCCGCGTACCCCAGCGCGACGGCGATCAGCACAGTCACCATCGAGTTGACCCAATTGCCGAACAGGTTGGCGCGCAACCACGGCAGCAGCCCTTCGGTTTTCACCGGGGAGGGACGCGCCGGGATGGGCTGAAAAATGCTTCCCGCCATATCAGCGCTCCTTGATCGCGGCACGCCGGTTGTACCAGTTCATGAACGCAGATGTGGCCAGCGAGGTGGTGAGGTAGACGGCCATGATCAATGCAATGCACTCCACCGCCCGTCCAGTCTGATTCAGCGAAGTATTGGCGATGGAAACCACATCGGGGTATCCCACGGCCACCGCGAGCGAGGAGTTCTTGGTGAGATTGAGATACTGGCTGGTGACGGGCGGGATAATGACGCGCAACGCCTGAGGCAAAATGACCAGACGCATGGCCTGGTCTTTCGACAGCCCCAGGCTGCTGGCGGCCTCGACCTGGCCACGCACCACGGAAGCGATTCCAGAACGGACGACCTCGGCAATAAACGCCGCGGTATAGAGCACCAGACCCAACAGCACAGCGAGAAATTCGGGGGTTGCGGACGCCCCACCGTGCATGATGAAGCCATCGGGTCTGGGCACATTCCATGTTGAAGGCGCACCGCCTGCGATCCAGCCCAGCAACGCTCCGGCAATGACGATCACCATGGGTACCCAGAACAGGCTTCTTATCTGCCCGGTAGCCTCAAACCTGGCGATTGCCCAGCGCCGGTACAGCCAAGCCGCCACCATGCCTGCCAGCGCGCCCAGCAACGCCAGCCCGACACCCGGCCCCCACACCGGCACGGGAAATGAAAGCCCGTTCTTGGACAGAAAGAGTACTCCCCCCAGGGAAAGCGCTTCGGTAATCGGCGGCAGCATGTCTGCAAACAACAGGTACCACATCAGGAGCTGCAACAGCACCGGCACATTGCGGAACAGCTCAACATAGGCGTAGCAAAGCCCGCGCACGATGGCGTTGCCGGAAAACCGGCCGATGCCCAGGACCGTCCCCAGCAGGGTGGCAAAAATGATGCCGACTGCAGCGACACGCAAGGTATTGAGCACGCCTACCGCATAGGCTTTCCAGTACGGGTCGAGCGCATCGTAGGGAATCAGCGATTCGCCGATGTCGAAACCGGCGGGCTGCAGCAGAAAGCCAAAGCCCGACTGAATGCCGCGCGCGGCCATGTTGGCCAGCGTCGAATTGACGAGATACCAGACGCCAAAGGCGATGAGCGCCACGGCGACGATCTGGTAAATGAGACCGCGAAACGCCTGACTGCGCCAGGACCATGCGCGCTTCCTGGGCGGTGCTCGTTCAGCCATGGTGCGACTCCTTCATATCGCGTTACCGGCCACATAGGTACACCGACGCAGCAAGCGCGCCAAGACCGCGGCGCCAAGTCGGCAAGCCAGAGCAGTAACGGAAATGAGCGTGGCGCGGCCTTGCGACCGCGCCACATCGGCCGGTGTCAGCGAATCGGCGGAGCGTACATCAAGCCGCCCTTGTTCCACAGGGCGTTGGCGCCCCGCGGCAGAGCCAATGATGTCTTCGGACCAACGTTGCGCTCGAACATCTCGCCATAATTACCGACGGTCTTCAGAGCGCGCACCATCCAGTCCTTGTCCAGGCCAAGCAGCTTTCCGGTGTCTTCAGAGGTGCCGAGGATGCGCATCACCACCGGGTCCTTGCTTTCCGCCTTGAGCTTATCGACATTGTCCTGGCTAATGCCATATTCCTCGGACTCGATCAGCCCGTTGAGCACCCACTTGGCAATGGCAAACCACTCATCGTCACCGCGGCGCACTACCGGCCCGAGCGGCTCCTTGGAAATCAGCTCAGGCAGAATGGTGTGTTCCTTGGGGTCCTTCGCATCCTTGTTGCGGATCGAGGCCAGACCCGACGCATCAGTGGTGAAGGCCACACAGCGGCCGGAGAAATAGGCGCCGGTCGCGGCTTCCTGCTTCTCGAACACGATCGGCTTCACGTTGAGGTTGTTGGCGCGGGAGTAATCGGTCAGGTTCTTTTCCGTGGTCGTGCCCGACTGCACGCACACCGTGGCACCCTTCAACTGCTTGGCGCTCTTGATCTTGTTTTTCACCGGCACCATGAATCCCTGGCCGTCGTAGTACGTGACGCCCGCAAAATGCAGGCCCAGCGAAGCATCGCGCGTGAGAGTCCAGGTCGTATTGCGTGAAAGAATGTCGATCTCGCCGGACTGCAGCGCAGTGAAACGCTGTTGCGCGGTGAGCGGCACGAACTTCACTTTATTGCCGTCTCCCAGCACCGCCGCTGCAATGGCGCGGCACACATCCACATCCAGCCCGGACCACTTGCCCTGACTGTCGGCTGCGGAGAAGCCAGCCAGGCCGGTATTGACGCCGCAAACGAGTTCGCCGCGCGCCTTGACGGCATCGAGCGTCTTGCCCGCCTGCGCGGGTGTGGCGATGGCTAACGCGCTGCCGGCAGCGAGAATGGCGAGTGCCAGCTTGGTTCTGTTGGTTTTCATATGCGTTGTCTCCACTTGGTTGAAGTTCTGCTTACCTGGTTCGCTGCGCCCGAATTGACCGTCCCGGAATGCCTTGTGTTCGTACGCCGAAGCGCTGCGGGGGAAGGCGGCCAGGCTGACATAATCACAACGGACCTGGCAATACTCTACCAAATCCATGCCGTCTTGGGCCAATATCAGGATTTCCTGCCGGGCGCGTCAGGTGTCGGGAAAAGGCGGCTCCAGGCCGCCTTTTTTCGTCTCAGGGGCGGTAAAATGCGCTCATTACTCTAACCGTGGCAGTTCCATGTCCAAGCCTGCCCTACCCGCACTCAAGGCCCAGACCCTGGCCGAAGCGCTGCCTTACATCAAGCGCTTTCACGGCAAGACCATTGTCGTCAAGTACGGCGGCAGTGCCATGACCGATCCGGTTCTGCAGAAGAGCTTCGCCCACGATGTGGTGCTGTTGAAGCTGGTGGGCATGAATCCGGTGGTGGTGCACGGCGGCGGCCCGCAGATCGAGGCGCTGCTCAAGCGCATCGGCAAGACGGGCGAGTTCGTGCAGGGCATGCGCGTCACCGACGCCGAAACCATGGACGTGGTCGAGATGGTGCTCGGCGGGGCGGTCAACAAGGACATCGTCACGCTGATCAACCAGGCCGGCGGCAGGGCCGTGGGCCTTACCGGCCAGGACGGCGGGTTCATCCGCGCAAGAAAGCTGATGCTGCCCGACAGGGACAAACCGAAGCAGATGCTGGACATCGGTCAGGTGGGTGAAATCGACTCGATCGATCCGCAGGTGATTTCGGTACTGGAAGCCGGCGGCTTCATTCCCGTAGTGGCCCCGATCGGGGTGGGCGCCAACGGCGAATCCTTCAACATCAACGCCGACCTGGTCGCGGGCAAACTCGCCGAAATCCTCAAGGCGGAGAAACTGGTGCTGCTCACCAATACCCCGGGCGTTCTGGACAAGGACGGCAAGCTCCTCACCGGCCTGACGGCAAAGCACATCGACGCCTTGTTCGCCGCCGGCACGCTCTCCGGCGGCATGCTGCCCAAGATCAGTTCGGCCCTGGATGCGGCCAGGAGCGGGGTGAAAAGCGTGCATATCATCGATGGCCGCGTCGAGCATGCGCTGCTGCTGGAAATCCTCACCGACCAGGGTGTGGGCACGCTGATACGCGGCAAGTGAGTTTGCCGGGCGCGAGTCCCGACTTGGACCGGCAACAGTGCCAACAAAGCTAAGCTGGGTGTTCGACCTGGACAACACCCTGCACAACGCCTCGCCGCATATCTTCCC
Organism: Betaproteobacteria bacterium RIFCSPLOWO2_12_FULL_64_23; assembly: GCA_001770575.1. Classification (GTDB taxonomy): domain Bacteria; phylum Pseudomonadota; class Gammaproteobacteria; order Burkholderiales; family SG8-39; genus 2-12-FULL-64-23. The sequence continues at coordinate 18,022 of MERK01000046.1, read as the reverse complement.
GCATATCAGTCGTAGCATGACCGCTTATCTGCAGCGGCATTTGCGGCTGACCGAGGAGGACGCCGGCAAGCTGCGCGCGCATTACTGGCGCAGCTACGGCGCGACGCTGCTGGGCATGATGCGCCATCACGGCACCGATCCCGCGCATTTTCTGCGCGAAACGCACGCTTTTCCCGACTTGTCCAACATGGTGGTGTATGAGCGCGGACTCGCCGCCATGCTGCGCCGCCTGCCCGGCCGCAAGCTGGTCCTGTCCAACGCGCCGCGACACTACGCCAGAGCCGTGCTGCAGATGATGGGCATCGACGGCTATTTCGACGCCGTGCACTGCATCGAGTCCACCGGCTACCGGCCCAAGCCCTCACTCGCCGCCTTTCACAGTCTGCTGCGCGCGCACGGCCTCATCGCCGCGCGCTGCGTCATGGTGGAGGACAGCCGTGAAAACCTGCGCCCGGCGAAGCGCCTGGGCATGAAGACCGTGTGGGTCACGCGCGAGGCGCGCACCCCGGCCTACGTCGACGTCAAGACCGCGTCGGTGCTCGCTTTGCCGCGCCTGCTGGGGCGCCTGGAACTATGAAAAGGTTAGCACTCACCAACCGTATGGGCTAGAATCGGCGTACATCGACCGATCCAAGGGGATGATCATGGCGACCCGCTCTGGCGAACGCAAGAACCAGATCCTGCAAGTGTTGGCCGAGATGCTGCAGGCGCCGAAGAGCGAGAAAATCACCACCGCCGCGCTCGCCGCCCGGCTCGAGGTATCGGAAGCCGCGCTCTACCGCCACTTCGCCAGCAAGGCGCAGATGTACGAAGGCCTGATCGGCTTCGTCGAGGAAGCGGTGTTCGGCCTGATCAACAAGATCAGCGCGGAGCAGGAAAGCGGACTGAAACAGACCCACGCCATCGCCGCCATGCTGCTGTCCTTTGCCGAAAAAAATCCCGGCATGACGCGCGTGCTGATCGGCGACGCGCTGGTGAACGAAGACCAGCGCCTGCAGGCGCGCATCAACCAGCTGCACGACCGGCTGGAGGCGACGCTCAAACAATCGCTGCGGCTGGCGTTGACGCAAGGTGAGATCGACAAGGGCACCGATGCTTCCGCCCAGGCGAACCTGATGCTCGCCTACATCATCGGCCGCTGGCACCAATACGCCAAAAGCGGCTTCAAACGTCTGCCGACCGAACTGTGGCAGCAACAGGGACCGATGCTGCTAGGTTAGCAAACTGGGGACAGACCACGTTTTTCCTGCTGCACTTTGCTCTATTCTGCTTTCGCTCGAAAAACGTGGTCTGTCCCCTATTTTGACAGGGACCGATGCTGCTAGGCTGAAGAGGCGCAGACCTTGCACGCCGCGTCCTTGGACAACCTGACCGAGCGCCACTCCATTCTGAGGCAATCGAGCAGCAGCAAGCGACCATTGAGCGTGTCACCCGCGCCGCAGAGCAGCTTCAGCGCCTCGGCCGCCTGCACCGTGCCGATGATCCCGGTAAGCGGCGCGAACACTCCCATCACGGCGCAACGGGTTTCCTCGGCTTCGGTGTCTTCCGGAAACAGGCAGTTGTAGCACGGAGCCTCGGGCTGGCGCAGGTCGAATACGCTGACCTGCCCGTCAAAGCGCACGCCGGCTCCCGAGACCAGCGCTTTGCGGTATTTCACGCAGGCGCGGTTGACCGCATGGCGGGTGGCAAAATTGTCGCAGCAATCGAGCACGACATCGGCGCTCGCGACCAGCTGGGCCAGGCGTTCGCCCTCCAGGCGCTCCGGGATCGCGGCGACGTCGACCTCCGGGTTCAGCTGCGCAAGAGTGTCCTTGCCGGAATAGGCTTTTGCCCGCCCGACCGCCGCCGTGGTATGCAGGATCTGGCGCTGCAGATTGGTGAGATCGACCGAATCGCCGTCGGCGAGGGTAATGCGGCCGACGCCGGCCGAGGCGAGATACATGGCGGCGGGGGAGCCCAGGCCGCCGGCGCCGATGACCAGCGCATGCGCGGCGAGCAGTTTTTCCTGGCCTTCGATGCCGATCTCGGGCAGCAGAACATGTCTGCTGTAGCGCAGCAGTTGGTCGTCATTCATGAGAGCGGAGCAAAGCGTCTGGCGTGAACCGCGGCGGTTGCCTCGCACGGCTCACGCTGAACGCTAGTTCTTCTGAATGATCTGCAGGCCCTTCAGCATGTTGATGGCCTGAGTCAACTGAAAATCCTTATCCGAGCCGAACTCTATGGGCTTGGCCGGTTCCTCGCCGTTCTCGCTCTTGGGCTTGTCGTTGGCGCGCGCCGCCGGCTTGCCAGAGCCTGCCGCCGTATCCTTGTCATTGGACAGGTGCTTGTTGAGGTCCGCTTCGCGCAGGTACGCGCGGGCATCGGTGCCGGGTTCTTCGATGACGATGTCCGGCGTGATGCCCTTGGCCTGGATCGAACGGCCGCTGGGCGTGTAGTAACGCGCGGTGGTCAGTTTGATTGCGGTGTTGTTGCCCAGGGGCATGATGGTCTGTACCGAGCCTTTGCCGAAAGTCTGGGTGCCCATGATCAAGGCGCGCTTGTGGTCCTGCAGCGCGCCCGCCACGATTTCAGAGGCGGAGGCCGAGCCACCGTTCACCAGCACCACCATGGGCACGGTCTTGATCGCCGCCGGCAGGCTCTTCAGGTAGTCATCGCTGCTGCCGCGCAGATAGTCCTCGGTGCTGGCGAGGTACTTGCGCTTGGCGTCCTCGGTACGGCCGTCGGTCGTGACTACGATGGACTTGGGCGGCAGGAACGCGGCGGAGATGCCGACAGCCCCATTGAGCAGTCCGCCCGGGTCATTGCGCAGATCCAGCACCAGACCTTTCAGCTGGCCATCCTTGTAAAGGGTATTGAGGTGCCGCACCACGTTTTCGCCGGAATGTTCCTGGAACTGCACTACGCGCAGATAGCCGTAGCCCGGCTCGATCAACTTGGACCTGACGCTTTGCACCTTGATTACATCGCGCACCAGAGTGATCTCCAGCGGCTTGGATTCGCCCTTGCGCAGCACGGTGAGCTTGATCGAGGTCTTGGGCTTGCCGCGCATGCGCTTGACCGCGTCGTTCAGGCTCATGCCTTTCACCGGTGTTTCGTCCAGTTTTATGATCAAATCGCCGGTTTTGATGCCGGCGCGAAAGGCCGGGGTGTCTTCGATCGGGGAAATCACCTTGACGAACCCGTCCTCCATGCCGACCTCGATGCCCAGGCCGCCGAACTCGCCTTGCGTGCCTACCTGCAGCTCGCGGTAGGCGTCGTGGTCGAGGTAGGCGGAGTGCGGATCGAGGCCGGTGAGCATGCCGTTGATGGCTTCGGAGATAAGCTTCTTGTCCTCGACCGGCTCGACATAATTGCTCTTGATCGCGCCAAACACCTCGGCGAACGAGCGCAGTTCCTCCACGGGCAGCGGCGAGCGCGCCCCTTCCTTCTGGGCGATGGCGGAGAAATTGAGCGACAGCAGCACCCCCGCCAGCGCCCCCAGCAGAACCAGGCCTACTTTCTGTAACTTGAGTTTCATGACAAGCACCACCCTTCTACTTCAAAGACACCCAGCGCAACGGATCGAAGGCTTTGCCCTGATAGCGAATCTCGAAGTATAAACCTGAATCCGGGTTGCCGCCGCTATTGCCGACCGTCGCTACCGCATCGCCGGTCGCGACCGTATCGCCCACTTGTTTGAGCAGCGCCTCGTTGTTGCCGTAGATGGTGAGGTAGCTCTGGCCGTGGTCGACGATCATCAGATTGCCGAAGCCGCGCATCCACTCGGCAAACACCACCCGGCCGGCGGCGACCGCGCGCACCTCCTCGCCGCTGGCGCCGCGGATGAACAGACCCTTCCAGCTAAGCCTGCCTTCACTGCGTGGACCGCCGAAGCGGTTGATTAGTTCCCCGCGGGCCGGCAGCCTGAGCTTGCCTTTGAGCGAGGCGAACGCTCCGCCCTCGCCGCCCGATTCGGGCAGTTTCTCGTTGCGCCGCCCGCTTGTGCGAGGGGAAACGATCTTTCCCAGCTCCTCGACCAGGCGCGACAGACGCGCTTCGTCGCGCTGCAGTGACTTTATTTCGCGCCGTTGCGAACGGATCTGCGTTGCCAGCCTGGAGAGCACCCGGCGCCGTTCCGCCTGCTGCGCGAGCAGCTCCTTGCGGCCTTCGCGTTGTCGCGCCTCCAGCTCCGCCAGTTCGGCGCTCTTGTCGCGCGCTTCGCGCGCGAGTTGCGCCAGCCCGACGAGGTTAGTGCGCAGCGCACGGATGAAATCGGCCTGAGCGCGCGAGAGGTAGCTGTAATAGTAGAGCTCGCGCGCGGTCTGATTCGGGTCGCGGCCGGACAGCAACAGCCGCAGATAGTCCTGCTGACCCGAGGCATGGCGCATCGCCAACAGCTGCCCGAGTTCGCGCTGTTGCGCGGCGATGGCTGCCTCCAGCTTGCGCGATTGCTCTCCCACGCGGGCGAGGTCGGCGCGCGCCGCCCCCTGTTGCGCGCCGATATTGCGCAGTATGCGATTGGCCTCGGATACGCCGCGTTCCGATGCGCGCAGTTCGTCGCTCGCCTCCGATCGATTTTCCTCGGCGCCGGTCAGATCTTTTTTCAGCGTTTCGATGCGGCCGCGCAGCGCGTCCAGTTTGGCCTCGTCGGCGGCGTATGCCGGATGTGCGCCGAGCAGCGTCAAAGCCAGAAAAAGCACTTCGCCGCAAAGGACGCGCGGGACGCGGAGGAAACTCAAGTCGCCTCCGCGCGCTCGGCGCGTCCCCTGCGCCGGATTCAAGTCTTCGTCCTGCCCTGGTTCGCGACCGCCTGCATCGCTTTTTCGACTTCGGACGCATCGCCCAGATAGTAGTGGCGGATGGGCTTGAGGTCGTCGTCCAGTTCGTATACCAGCGGCACGCCGGTGGGGATATTGAGGCCGACGATGTCCTTGTCGCTCACCTTGTCCAGGTACTTTACCAGCGCGCGCAGCGAATTGCCGTGCGCGGCGACGAGGACGCGTTTGCCCGCCCTTATGTCCGGGGCGATGGCCTGGTTCCAGTAGGGCAGCACGCGCGCCACCGTGTCCTTCAGGCATTCGGTGAGCGGCATCTGGTTAGGCGCGAGCCCGCGGTAGCGCGGGTCGTTGCCGGGGCAGCGCGGATCGTCTGCGCCGAGAGCAGGCGGCGGGACATCATAGCTGCGGCGCCAGGCGAGCACTTGCGCGTCGCCGAACTTGGCCGCTGTTTCGGCCTTGTTCAGGCCCTGCAGGGCGCCGTAGTGGCGTTCGTTCAGGCGCCAGGAGTGCAGCACCGGTATCCACATCAGATCCATGCGCTCCAACGCCAGCCACAGGGTCTTGATCGCGCGCCTGAGCACGGAAGTATGCGCCAGGTCGAACACAAAGCCTGCGTCCTGCATCAGCTCGCCCGCCTTTCCCGCCTCTTCCACGCCCTTGTCGGTCAGATCGACGTCGGTCCAGCCGGTGAACCGGTTTTCCTTGTTCCAGACGGACTCGCCGTGCCTGAGCAGAATGACTTTTTTCATAAAGATCCTTTTTTGCCGTACGGTAAGCCCGCGAATATTTTATAATATTCCGGAATCAGAAACCGTGGGCGGGCTGCCTCGGCGCCAGATATTTTCGATCTGGCCGATGAACAGGGGCTCGTTTAGCGTGCTGCGCGCACCATGACGCCTATCAGTGGGATGGGCGAAATGCCCTGCGCCATTGCGGCCAAACATTAGGAGCGGGCGTGAAATTTGTATTGGACAATGTGTTCCTCATTGCAGTCGCATTCGTCAGCGGCGCGATGCTGGTGTGGCCGCTGGTGCGGCGCGGCGCCGGCGGCCCGTCGGTGACCACTCTGGAAGCGACGCAGATGATCAACCGGCAGGATGCGCTGGTGCTGGATGTGCGCGAGCAGGCCGACTATGCGCAGTCGCACATCCTCAATTCGCGCGGGCTGCCCCTGTCGCAGCTCGAGGCGCGCGCCGGCGATATCGAGAAGTTCAAGGACAAGCCGGTGATCGTGTATTGCGCCACCGGCAATCGTTCGAGCGCGGCTGCGGCAGTGCTGAGAAAGCGCGGTTTTTCCAACGTGGTCAATCTGAGCGGCGGTTTCGTGGCCTGGCAGCAGGCCGGGCTGCCGGTACAGAAATAGGCGCATTCATGTCCAAAATCCGCATGTACAGCACTGCCGTCTGCCCGTTCTGCCAGCGCGCCGAGATGCTGCTCAAGTCGAAGGGCGTGGCCGAAATCGAGAAAATCCGCATCGACCTCGACCCCGCGCGGCGCAACGAGATGATGGAAAAGACCGGCCAGCGCACCGTGCCGCAGATCTACATCGGCGAGGTTCACGTCGGCGGTTTCGACGATCTGGCGGCGCTCGATCGCGCCGGCAAGCTCGATCCGCTGCTGCGCGGCCAGGCCTGACGGCGGCAGCCCTTCCCTTCAATCACTGGAACCAAAATGAACGAACCGCAGCAGCAGCCGATATTCGGCATCGAGAAGATTTACGTCAAGGACCTGTCGTTGGAGATTCCGCATGCGCCGGAGGTATTCCTGTCCGGCGAGCAGCCGCAAGTGGATGTGCAGTTGCATAACGAGGGCACGGCCATAAGCGATGGCCTGTACCAGGTGGTGCTGACGGTTACCGTGACGGCAAAGGCGGGCGACAAGACCCTGTTCCTGGTGGAGGCGGCGCAGGCCGGCATTTTCCAGATCCGCAACGTGCCCGAATCCGACCTCGAGCCGCTGCTCGCCACCGCCTGCCCCAACATACTTTTCCCCTATGTGCGCGAGGCGGTGTCCGACGTCATTGCCCGCGCCGGTTTCCCGCCAGTGTATCTGGCGCCGGTGAATTTCGAGGCAATTTACCTGCAACGGCTGCAACAGGCGCAGGAGCAGGCTGCGCCGAAGATCGAGATCGCACATTAAGAAAAGAATGCGCTGTCTCTGTTTTCTGTTTCTGCTGATTGCCGCGCCGGCGGCCATGGCGGGGGAGTTCCGCTCCATCGGCGACAATGCCGCGCCGATGTACGATGCGCCCTCGGTCAAGGCGAACGCGCTGTTCGTCGCGAGCAGGTTCTATCCGGTGGAAGTCATCGTCCAGCTCGACGCCTGGACCAAAGTGCGCGATGTCGCCGGCGATCTCGCCTGGGTGGAGAAAAAAAACCTGTCCGACACACGCACCGTAGTGGTTACGGCGGCGCTCGCAGATGTGCGCCAGAAGGCTGAAGACGGCGCGCCGCTGGTGTTTCAGGCGCAGCGGGGGGTCGCGCTGGAAATCGTCGAACTCGGCGTGGGCCCCTGGGTCAAGGTGCGCCACCGCGACGGCCAGACCGGATTCGTGCGCGCGAACCAGGTCTGGGGACTGTAGCGGTTTAGCGCTCCCGCGCAAGCCAAGCAATCATGAGAATCACCGTACTTGGCGCCGGCGCCTGGGGCACGGCGATCGCCGTCAGCCTCAGTGCCAGACACGACACGGTGTTATGGGGGCGCGACCCCGCGCAATGCCGCGAAATCGTCAGCGCCCGGCGTAATCAGCGCTACCTGCCTGAAATCGCCCTGCCGCCGCAGCTCGCAATCGAGGCAGGGTTTGCCGCCGCCGTCTCCGCCGCTGAACTGGTGCTGGTGGCGACCCCGACCGCGGCGCTGCGCGGCATTCTGGCCTGGCTCGCGCCCCTGCGAAAGCCGGTGGTGTGGCTGTGCAAGGGGTTCGAGCCCGAAAGCGCCGCGCTGCCGCATCAGATCGCGGCGGAAGTGCTGGCGCCCGGCAGCGTCTATGGCGTGCTCTCCGGCCCCAGCTTCGCGCTCGAAGTCGCGCGCGAAATGCCGACGGCACTCACGCTCGCCTCTGCCGATGCCGGGTTTAGCCAGGCCACGGCACGCGCCCTGCACGGTTCGCGTCTGCGCGTCTACTTCAGCAGCGATATAGTCGGAGTGGAGATCGGCGCCGCGGTAAAAAACGTCATGGCCATCGCCACCGGCATCGCCGACGGACTGGGTTTGGGCGCCAACGCGCGCGCGGCCCTGATCACCCGCGGACTGGCCGAAATCACGCGCCTCGGGGTGAAGCTCGGCGGCCGTCCGGAGACTTTCACCGGGCTCACCGGCGCCGGCGATCTGATCCTGACCTGTACCGGCGAGCTGTCGCGCAACCGGCGCGTCGGCCTGGGCCTGGCGCAAGGCAAGAAACTGGATGACATCTTGCGCGAACTGGGGCATGTGGCCGAGGGCGTGTATACCGCCGCCGCGGTCGAGAAGCGCGCCCTGCAGCTCGGCATCGATATGCCTATCACGCAGTCGGTGTGCGCCGTTCTGTTCGGCGGCGTTTCGCCGCGCGAGGCGGTGGAGCAGTTGTTGGCGCGCGACCCTAAGGGGGAAACTTAGGCGCAGCCGGCAAAGCCCAGCTGCCGCCAGGCTTCGTACACCGCCACGGCGACCGCGTTGGACAGATTGAGGCTGCGGTTGCCGGGCCGCAGCGGCAGGCGCAGGCGCCGCTCCTCCGGTACGCTGTGGAGTATTTCCGGCGGCAGGCCGCGGGTCTCCGGCCCGAACAGGAGCGCGTCGCCTTCGCGGTATTCGGGCTCGGTGTGACGGCGCAGCGCATGCGTGGAAAAAGCGAACATGCGCCTGCCCCGAAGATATGCGCAAGCCGCGGGCCAATCCCGGTGCACGATCAGGCCGGCATACTCATGATAATCGAGGCCGGCGCGCTTCAATTCGCGGTCCTCAAGGCGAAATCCCAGCGGCTCGATCAGGTGCAAAGTGGCACCGGTGTTGGCGGCAAGACGGATGATGTTGCCGGTATTGGGGGGAATCTCCGGCTGGTAGAGAACGATGTCAAACACCGCGCGCCGTCCGTGCGACCACCCAGTTCTCGACCCGCGCGGCGCCGCTGCGCTTGAGCGTACGCGCGAACTCGTCCAGCGTCGCGCCGGTGGTCATGACGTCGTCCACCACGGCAATGCGCAAGCCGGCAAGGTCGCGGCCGCAGGCGAAGGCCTGGCGCATGTTGGTTGCGCGCTCGCGCCAGGGCAGCTCGGTCTGCGGCGCGGTGTTGCGCACGCGCCGCGCGAGCTGCGCATCCATGGCGATGCCGCTCTGGCGCGACAACACCTTCGCGATCTCGACCGCCTGATTGAAGCCGCGCTCGGCCAGGCGCGCCGGATGCAGCGGCAGGGGCACGATCAGATCGACACCGTCCGCGCGGCCGATGCGCCGCTGCAACGCGTGCGCGAACAGCTCGGCCAGCGCCAGTTGTCCGCCATACTTGAGGGCTTGTATCAGCGCATCCACCGGGTAGGCATAGGCGAACGCCGCGCAACTGGCGTCGTAATGCGGCGCTTCGGCGATGCAAGCGCCGCACTCGGCGTTGTTCGGGCCGGCCAAGGCGCAGCGCGGGCAGGCCGACGCGGCTGATGGAAGTTCGCGCGTGCACGCCTCGCACAACAGCTGCCCGCCGCTCGCCGTCTGACACAGCAGGCAGTCCTGGGCCAGGAGGTTTTGCCCGATTTTCTTGCCTATATTCAGAAACGGGCGCAACGAAATTGACAAGTGGAAATGCTTCCCTGAAGATGCGCTGGTCGCTCACGCGAGAAGAGAGTAACGATGAAGCGGATGGCGGTCAAATCCGGCGCCGCCGGCGCCGGGGGCGCAACACCTTGCCGGCGCTGCCCTCGTGAGGCTTGAGCGCGGCTTGAGCGCGGCGCCGCAGCTCGGGGGTTTGCACTGAGCGCAGCTTCGATCGACCGTCGCGCCGCGCGCCGCGCCTTCGCACGAGCGGCCGCCGGCTATGGCGCGGCGGCGGTGCTCGCGCGCGAGGTGGAGGCGCGCATGCTGGAGCGCCTGCAGTACATCAAACTTTCGCCGCAGCGCGTCCTGGACGCGGGCTGTGGCGACGGCCATGGCGCCAGACGCCTGGCCGAGTTCTATCCGGGTGCGCGCGTGCTCGGACTGGATTTCGCGCCGCCGATGCTGCAGGCCGCGCGCAGTCACGGCGCCTGGCTGCGGCGAGTCCTTCGGCGCGAGCGTGTGGATTACGTATGCGGCGATTTGGCCGCCGTGCCGTTGCCGGCGGCGAGCGTGGATCTCGCCTGGTCCAATCTGGCGCTGCATTGCGCAGAAGATCCGCTGCCGGCGCTGAAGGAACTGCGGCGGGTGCTGAAGGTGGGGGGTCTGTTTATGTTCAGCTGCTACGGACCCGATACGCTGAAGGAACTCAAGAGTGCGTTTGCCGCGTTCGACAGGGAAGCTCACGTGCACAGCTTCATCGACATGCACGATCTGGGCGACATGCTCTCGGCCTGCGGCTATGCCGCGCCAGTAATGGACATGGAGCTCATCACCCTTACCTATGCCGATGTCGACGCGCTCTGCGCCGATCTGCGCGCGACCGGACAGGTGAATACGCTCGCCGGGCGCAGGCGCGGACTCACCGGCACGGGCGTGTTCGGCGCCATGCGCGCGGCCTACGCGAACCTGCGCCGCGACGGCAGGCTGCCGGCCAGCTTCGAGATCGTCTACGGCCATGCCTGGAAACCGCAGCAGCGCCTGAGCGGGGACGGGCGCGCCATCGTCAGGCTCGAACCGTCGCGCGCCAAGCGGACTTGACTCGGTTTGTTATTGTTCCAATCGCCTGCGGCAATCCCGGAAAAGCTTGATTAAGCCTGATGGCTGTGCTACGGTACCGGACTTTTTTTTGGCTTGGTCCAGACTACTGGCCTAGGCTATCTGCCAGTGACGAGGGAACGATGAATAACAAGCTGGGACGACTGAGCGGCGGCCTGCTGCTGGCGCTCTACGCGGGGCTCGCGTCCGCCGCCTACCAACTCAATTTTCAGGCACCGGTAACGCGGGTCGCGAGCGAAATCTACGATCTGCACATGCTGATGATGTACATCATTCTGGTGATTTTTTGCGTCGTCTTCGGCGTGATGTTCTACTCCATTTACGCCCACCGCAAGTCCGTCGGCCACAAGGCCGAGCAGTTCCACGAGAACACCACGGTGGAAATCATCTGGACCGTAATCCCGTTCGTAATTCTCGTCGGCATGGCCTGGCCCGCGACCAAGACCCTGATCGCGTTCAAGGACACGTCCAACCCGGACATCACGATCAAGGCCACCGGCTACCAGTGGAAATGGGGCTACGACTACCTCAAGGGCGAAGGCGAGGGCGTGGCGTTCCTGTCCGCCCTCGCCACGCCGCAGGATCAGATCCACAACCAGAAACCCAAAGGCGAGAATTACCTGTTGGAGGTGGACAACCCGCTGGTGGTGCCGGTGGGCAAGAAGGTGCGCATACTCACCACCGCCAATGACGTGATTCATTCCTTCTGGGTGCCGGCGTTCGGCATCAAGCAGGACGCCATTCCGGGTTTCGTGCGTGATACCTGGTTCAAGGCCGACAAGGAAGGCACCTACCGCGGCCAGTGCGCCGAACTGTGCGGCAAGGACCATGGCTTCATGCCTATCGTGGTCGAGGTAGTGTCGCCGGAAAAATACACCGAGTGGGTCGGCGCGCAGAAAGCGAAAGTGGCCGCCGCCGCCGAGGATCCGAACAAGCAGTGGACCCTGGCAGAGCTGCAGGCGAAGGGCGAGAAGGTGTACGCCGCCAACTGCGCCGCGTGCCACCAGGCGACGGGCAAGGGCCTGCCGCCGGCGTTCGCGGCGCTCGACGGCTCCAAGATTGCGACCGGCGGCAAGAAGGCGCACATCGACATGGTGCTCAACGGCAAGGCCGGCACTGCCATGGCGGCGTTCGCGAAACAGCTCTCCGACACCGACATCGCCGCCGTCGTTACCTATGAGCGCAACGCCTGGGGCAACAAGACGGGCGACGCGGTGCAGCCGGCCGAAGTCAAAGCGGCGCGCAAGTAAAGATTCGATTTCCAGGAGAAACGCATGAGCGCAGTTATCGATACTCACGGTCACGCAGATCACGAGGGCCACGGCTATCAGCCCTCGGGGCTGATGCGCTGGGTGACCACGACCAACCACAAGGACATCGGCACGATGTACCTGTGGTTCTCCTTGATCATGCTGTTCGTCGGCGGCGTACTCGCGCTGACCCTGCGCGCCGAACTGTTCCAGCCCGGCATCCAGATAGTCAATCCGGAATTCTTCAACCAGCTCACCACCATGCACGGCCTGATCATGGTGTTCGGCGCGATCATGCCGGCCTTCGTCGGCTTCGCCAACTGGCAGATACCGATGATGATAGGCGCGCCCGACATGGCGTTCGCGCGCATGAACAACTGGAGCTTCTGGCTGCTGCCGGTGGCGGCGTCGCTGCTGGTGATTTCGTTTTTCGTCCCCGGCGGCGCGCCTGCGGCCGGCTGGACCATCTACGCGCCGCTCTCGACCCAGATGGGCCCGGGCATGGACCTCGGCATTTTCGCCCTGCACATCATGGGCGCCTCCAGCATCATGGGTTCGATCAACATCGTCACCACCATCCTCAATATGCGCGCCCCGGGGATGACGCTGATGAAAATGCCGATGTTCGTGTGGACCTGGCTGATCACCGCCTACCTGCTGATCGCGGTGATGCCGGTGCTCGCCGGCGCCATCACCATGGTGCTCGCCGACCGCCACTTCGGCACCTCGTTCTTCAACGCCGCCGGCGGCGGCGACCCGGTGATGTTCCAGCACATCTTCTGGTTTTTCGGCCACCCCGAGGTGTACATCATGATCCTGCCGGCGTTCGGCATCATCAGCCAGGTGATCCCGGCGTTCGCGAGGAAGCCGCTGTTCGGCTACGCCTCGATGGTATACGCGACCTCATCCATCGCGATCCTGTCGTTCATCGTCTGGGCGCACCATATGTTCACCGTGGGGATGCCCACCGCCGCACTGCTGTTCTTCATGTACGCCACCATGCTGATCGCCGTGCCCACCGGGGTGAAGGTGTTCAACTGGCTTGCCACCATGTGGAAAGGCTCGATGACCTTCGAGACACCGATGCTGTTCGCGGTCGGTTTCATTTTCGTGTTCACCATGGGCGGCTTCACCGGGCTCATGCTGGCGATCATGCCGGTGGACGTGCAGTTGCAGGACACCTACTATGTGGTGGCGCACTTCCACTATGTGCTGGTGGCCGGGTCGCTGTACGCGATTTTCGCCGGCACCTATTTCTGGATCCCCAAGTGGACCGGGCGCATGTACGACGAGACCCTGGGCAAGTGGCACTTCTGGCTGTCGCTGGTGTTCTTCAACATCACTTTCTTCCCGATGCACTTTCTCGGTCTTGCGGGCATGCCGCGGCGCATCCCGGATTACGCCAGCCAGTTCACCGAGTTCAACCAGATCGCCACCGTCGGCGCATTCGGCTTCGGCCTGAGCCAGTTGCTGTTCCTGTACATCGTGCTCAAAGCCAGCGTGTTCGCCAGGGGTGAGAAGACCCCGGCCAGGCCGTGGGAGGGCGCCGATACCCTGGAATGGACGCACCTGCCGAGCCCGGCGCCTTATCACAGCTTCCATGAGCAGCCGGAAGTGAAGTGATGCAAGGAACCGGCATGAGCGGCGCAAACACAGGCAACAGAAGGACAGCGTTGGCGCTGGCTGCGGTGGCGCTCGCATTCTTTGTCGCGATCATGCTCAAGTATTGGTTGTCGAAATGAGCGCGCCCGCCGCTGCTTCCGCGTCCAACCGGCGCATGCTGAAGAAGCTGCTGGTGGTGGCGCTGGGCATGTTCGGTTTCGGTTTCGCCCTGGTCCCGTTTTACGAAAAGGTGTGCGAGATCGCGGGCCTGCGCAATGTATGGCAGCCGGGCCAGGCCGAGGCCGGCGCGGCGAATACCCAGGTGGACTTGACGCGCACGGTGACGGTCGAATTCGACTCCAACATCCGCATGCTGCCCTGGACGTTCAAGCCCATGGCCTCGAGCGTGGAAATCCATCCGGGCGAGCTGATCCAGATGGTGTACGAGGTGAGGAATACGCTGGCCGAGCCGGTCACGGGGCAGGCCGTGCCCAGCTACGGACCGAGGCTGGCCGCGCAGTATTTCAGGAAACTGGAGTGTTTCTGCTTCACCCAGCAGACGCTGGCCGCGGGCGAGGTGCGGCAGATGCCGGTGGTATTCGTGATCGATCCGAGTTTGCCCAAGGACGTCAACACCATCACGCTTTCCTATACCTTCTTTAGGGTGGATGGTGCGAACGTGAAGGCAGGTAAGGGATGACAGTGGCGGAGGGACGAAAAAGGGCGTCGCCGCTGCAAGTGGCGAAGGCGGTGTTCTGGTCTTTCCTCGGCATACGCAAGCGCCGCGATTACGAGACGGACAGCGTGCAGCTGAAACCGCAGCAGGTGATCGTTGCCGGGCTGATCGGGGCGGCGTTTCTTGTTTTGGGTTTGATACTGCTGGTGCGTTTGGTCATCGGCAGGCTGGCATAAATCGAGGAGAGAGAACATGAGCGACCGTGCTCAGCATTATTTCGTGCCGCCGCCGTCCCACTGGATGATCGTCGGCTCCTTCGCGCTGCTGTTCATGGCGGGCGGCGCGGCGATGTGGTTCAACGGCGCAGACCTCGGCCGCTATGGCGTGCTGGTCGGTTTTGCCCTGCTCGCATTCATGATGTTCCGCTGGTTCGGCGACGTGGTGCGCGAATCCGAAGGCGGCAAATACGGCAAATGGGAGGACGTCTCCTTTCGCTGGGGCATGAGCTGGTTCATTTTCTCGGAAGTGATGTTCTTTGCCGCGTTCTTCGGCGCGCTGTTCTACGCCCGCGTGCTGGCCGTTCCCGATCTGGGCAGCCTGGCGAGCAGGGAATTGCTGTGGCCCGATTTCAGCGCGCACTGGCCCAGCGCCGGTCCGGGGTTCAAGGACCCGTTCACGCCCATGGCGGCCTGGGGCGTTCCCGCGCTCAACACCCTGCTGCTGCTCACCTCGGGTGTGACGCTCACCATCGCCCACTTCGGCATGATCGAGGGCAAACGCACCAAGCTGAAGCTGTGGCTGTTCCTGACCATTGCCCTGGGTGTCACCTTCCTCGGCTTCCAGATCTACGAATATTCGCACGCCTATTCCGAGCTCAACCTCAAGCTGAGCACCGGGATCTACGGCACGACCTTCTTCATGCTTACGGGTTTTCATGGCTTTCACGTGACCATAGGCGTGATCATGCTCACCACCATGCTGCTGCGCTCGATCGCCGGTCACTTCAAGCCCAAGCAACACTTCGCCTTCGAAGCGGTGGCCTGGTACTGGCACTTCGTCGACGTCGTGTGGCTGCTGCTGTTTGTCTTTGTCTACTGGGTATAGGGCCGACGAACCGGCTGCACACGGTCCAGGGGTGAAACACCAGGAGGAGAGGCTCGGCAGAGGGTCTCGGAAGCGCCGCACACAGTGCGGCGCTCTTTCTTTAGCGGTTTAAGGGACTTGTCTCGGAATCGCTGAAACGGCCCCTAGGAAATCTTTCCCGGGATCAGGCCGAAGTAATAGCCCGCCATCAGCAACAGGAACAGGATCAGCGACAGGCCGACGCGCAGGGCCAGGGCGGTGACGGTGCGTTTGGACTGGCCGCGGTCGGTGACCAGGAAAAACAGCGCCGAGCCCAGGCTGGCGAGGATTAGTATGATGAACAGGATGACGACGATTTTCATTGCAGGCGCAAACGGATTCTTGTCAGTGTATCCCAGTCAAACCGGCGTTACGAGAACAGCCGTCCTTGCATGCTAGGAAACCGGCGCTTTCGTCCCGCTTTCCTGCCCGGCGTGGCGGCGCTGGCTGCGATCGCGCTTACCCTGTCCCTCGGCAACTGGCAGTCGCGCCGCGCCGAGGAGAAGCTCGCGCTCGGGCGCGAACTGGATAACGCTGCGCGCCAGGCGGTGCTGGCCCTGCCACCGCGCCCGGTCGACGCGCGTGACTTCGAATTCAGAAGCATCAGCGCGCGCGGGGAGTATTCGGTCAAACACACCATCCTGCTCGACAACAAGGTGCTGCGCGGCAGCGCCGGCTACCAGGTGCTGACGCCGTTGAAAATTGCCGGCGGCGACATGTATGTGCTGGTGAACCGCGGCTGGGTGGCGGCGGGCCTGCGGCGCGACAGCCTGCCGCAGATCCAGACGCCCGCCGGGATCGGGACCGTGGAGGGGATCGCCATCGTGCCCGGCAGCCATATCTTCGAACTGGACGCAAAGACCGAGGAAGGCGTCGTGTGGCAGAACCTGGTGCTCGCGCGCTATGCGAAATGGTCGGGGCTCGATCTGCAGCCGGTCGTGCTGCAACAGAGCAGCGAGGCCGCCGACGGCCTGGTGCGCGCCTGGGCGCGGCCGGACACCGGCGCGGACACGCACCGCGGCTACGCCTTCCAGTGGTATGCGCTCGCAACCGCAATCTTCGCTTTCTATGTCGCGTTCAGCTTCAGACGTCCAGCCTGATCCGCGCCCCGGGCGCAGGACGGCGCTCGCGATCGCGGCCTTGTGCCTCGCGCCTTTCGCCGCCGCCCTGATCGCGTACTTCTACTGGCAGCCGCAGGGCGGCATGAACTATGGCGAGCTCATTCCGGCGCGCCAGCTGATCGATCCGCCGCTGCGCCGCCTGGATCAGCGCGCGTTCAAGCTGTCCGCCCTCAGGGGCAAGTGGATTCTGCTGCAGCTGGACCATGGCGGATGTGACACAGCCTGCCGCGCCAAACTTTACAACATGCGCCAGGTGCGCCTCGCCCAGGGGCGCGAGATGGAGCGCGTCGAGCGCGTCTGGCTGATTCTGGATGAGGCACCGCTGGAGACGCAGCTGATGCGCGAATATGACGGCACGCGCATGCTGCGCGCGGCCGGCAGTCCGCTGGTAGCCGATTTTTCGCCGGCTCGAGGTGCGCACGATCACATCTATCTGATCGATCCCCATGGCAACCTGATGCTGCGCTTTCCCAAGGATGCCGATCCGCGCAAGATGCACAAGGATCTGGCGCGGCTGCTGCGGGCTTCGCGCATAGGCTAGGCGCAGTTGCCTGCACCCGTCGTGATAGACTTCACCGTCATTTTTCCGCGCTAAGTTCATGGCTTTGCAGCTTACCTTGCACGACACCGCGCGGCGCATGCGCCAGTTCTACGCCCTGACCAAACCGCGCGTGACCTTGCTCGCGGTATTCTGCGCCGTGATCGGCATGTTCCTCGCCACACCGGGCATGGTGCACTGGCGCGTGCTGTTCGCCGGAACGGCCGGGATCGCCCTGTTGGCGGGCGCGGCTTTCGCCATCAACTGCCTGATCGAGCAAGAGATCGACGCCAAGATGGCGCGCACCCGCGCGCGCCCGCTGCCGCGCGGTGAGCTGACGTCCTTGCAAACTGTCGTCTTTGCCGGCGTGATCGGCGGCATCGGCATGTTCCTGCTCCACCGTTACGTCAATGCACTCACCATGTGGCTCACGTTCGGCACCTTCGTCGGCTACGCGGTTATCTACACCATCTTGTTGAAGCCCGCGACGCCGCAGAACATCGTCATCGGCGGGCTATCCGGGGCGATGCCGCCGCTGCTGGGCTGGACTGCGGTGACAGGGGAAGTGGCGCCCGAGGCGCTGCTGCTGGTGCTGATCATCTACGCCTGGACGCCGCCGCATTTCTGGGCGCTGGCGCTGTACCGCACCGAGGATTTCACCCGCGCCGGCTTGCCCATGCTGCCGGTCACCCACGGGCAGAAATTCACCCGGCTGCACGTGTTGCTCTACACCCTGATTTTGATCGCGAGCACGCTGTTGCCCTTTGCCTACGGCATGAGCGGCTGGATTTATCTGGTCGCCGCACTCGTCCTCGACGGCATTTTCCTGTACTACGCAGTGAGAATCTATACCGCCTACAGCGACCGGCTGGCGCAGCAGACTTTCCGCTATTCGGTCGTCTACCTGGCCGTGCTATTCACGGCGCTGCTGCTGGACCACTATGTCTAAATCATTTGATCGGCGTGCTCGAAATACTCATGACCATGCGCATGGCGATGTGGTCCCGGCGGCTGGTGGCTTGCGGCATGTACAGTCAATTCCAATTCAGGTATGAGCCTGAACGAGGGTGGTGAGGGATGGGTGTGCATGTGGTTACGCCGCAGGGTTATCCACGGGGCCG
>MERK01000045.1:4878-8075 GCA_001770575.1 Betaproteobacteria bacterium RIFCSPLOWO2_12_FULL_64_23 | reverse complement strand
TGGTGCGCTGCGCCGCGCTTCCGAACGGCGAGACGCTGGTTATTTTCTGCTATCACGCCGACTGGGAGAACAAGGACCTGCGCGTGCCGGGGAACGGCATCGCCGCCGATATCCTGTTTTCGGCGGACGACCCGCTGGCGAGCGGGCGCCCCCTGAGGCACCGTTTCGGCCCGGCGCCCAGGGACGAAGAGGCGGTACTGCTGCTCGAAATGGGAGGAGTCGCGGTTACCAATTGAATGACGCGGTCAATTGAATTGTTCTGTAACATGGCAGCCGTGACCAGAAGCGCCGTGCCCATGCTCTCCCAATCGCTGATCTTCCTCGACCTCGAGACCACCGGCATGGTTGCGGCACATGAGCGCATCACCGAGATCGGCCTGGTCGAGGTGGCCAACGGCGAACGCGTGGACAGCTGGAGCCAGCTGGTAAATCCGGAAAAGCGCATTCCACCTTTCATCCAGTCGCTCACCGGCATCAGCAACAAGATGGTGCAGCATGCGCCCAGGTTCGAGCAACTCGCGCCGGGATTGTTCGAGCGCCTCGAGGGCAAGCTGCTCGTCGCGCATAACGCGCGCTTCGACTACGGTTTTCTCAAGAGCGAATTTGCGCGCCTGGGCATGTCCTACCGCTCGCGCGTGCTGTGCACGGCCAAGCTCTCGCGCAAGCTCTTTCCCGAACACCGCCGCCACAACCTGGACAGTCTGATCGAGCGCCACGGCTTGAAGTGCAGCGCGCGCCACCGGGCGCTGGGCGATGCCGAAGTGCTGTGGCAGTTCTTGCAGAAAATCCACGCTGAGATCGATGCGGTCCGCATCGATGCCGCGCTGCAGGCGCAGTTGGCCGCGCCCGGCCTGCCCGCCGAGGCGCCGGACGCCATTCGAGGAGCGCCGGTGCCGGGCCAGGTCTGGTGAACTATCATGGCGCGCATGCTCGATAAGATCTTTGCCGCGCGCGGGCCGGCCGCGGCCTAGGTTGTCAAAGAGAGACATGGCGAACAGCGAATTGCCCATACTCGTGGCCGGCGGCGGCATCGGCGGCCTGGCGGTTGCGCTGGCGCTCGCGCGCAAGGGTCGGAGCGTGCAGGTGCTCGAGTCATCCGCGGATTTCCGCGAAGTCGGCGCCGGCATCCAGCTCGGACCGAACGTGTTCCGCATGTTCGAGCTGCTCGGCTTGACCGGGGCGATCAACGCGAGCGCCGTGTTTCCCGGCAACCTCGTCATGCGCGACGGCCTCTCCGGCGAGGAAGTGACGCGCATTCCGCTGGGCGCCGAGTTTCGCGCCCGGTTCAAGTACCCCTATGCCGTGATCCATCGCCCGGACCTGCACCAGGCCATTCTCGACGCGGTGCGCCGCCATCCGCAGGTGCGTCTGTCGGCCTCGGTCAAGGTCACCGGTTTCGAGGAGGCGGGCGAGCGGGTAGTGGTCATGAGCGAAAACGGCGCAAGCTACGAGGGCGCTGCGCTGATCGGCGCCGATGGCCTGTGGTCGAAGGTGCGCGCGCAGATGCTCGGCGAGGGCAAACCGCGCGTCTCCGGCCACATCGCCTATCGCGCCGTCATCCCCACGCCGGAGGTGCCGGCGCATCTGCGCAGCAACGACGTCGTGCTCTGGGCCGGGCCGAAGACGCATCTGGTGCATTATCCATTGCGCCGCGGCGAGCTGTACAACCTCGTCGTCGTGTTCCACAGCAACCGCTACGAGGAGGGCTGGGACACCTACGGCGATCCGGAGGAATTGCGCGAACGCTTTCGCGGCCAGCGCCCCGAAGTGCTGGAGTTCATGAGCATGGTCAACGCCTGGAAAATGTGGGTGCTGTGCGATCGCGATCCGGTCAGCCAGTGGAGCCGCGGCCGTGTGACCCTGCTCGGGGATGCGGCGCACCCGATGCTGCAATATCTGGCTCAGGGCGGGTGCATGGCGATCGAGGATGCGGTAGTGCTCGCCGATCAGTTGCAGGCGGCCAAGGGCGACGTTGCGGCCGCCTTTCTCGCCTACCAGCGCGAGCGCTATCTGCGCACCACCCGCGTGCAACTGACCGCGCGTTTCTACGGCGACATTTACCACGCCGCCGACGCCGTGCGCGACCTGCGCCGGCAATTGCTCTCCGGCCGCACGCCGGAGCAGGCATACAACGGCGTCGCCTGGCTCTACGACGGCATCTAGGCCGGGATGCCTGCGAGCAGGCGCTCGATCAGCTTGCGCACCGCCACGGGTATCGCCGCGCCGTGCGCCTCCTCCAGGCTCAGCCACATCTGGCCCGGTTCGCGCGCAGCCGGGGCGAGCTTCTCGACCCGGCACAGGAGCGGCTGGATTTGCAGCTTGAAGTGGGTAAAGCCGTGCGCGAGCGGGGCGAGCGGCTGCGGCGCGGCGATGCTGCAGCCATAGCGCGTGCGGCAGTGAGCGCGCACGCGGGCTGCGTCGGCGAGCTCGGGCAGGCTCCACAGCCCGCCCCAGATGCCCGCGGGCGGGCGCTTTTCCAGCAGCACTTCGCCGGCCCGGAGCAGCAGCAGCATGTGGGTGGCGCGGGTAGGCACGGCCTTCGCCGGTCGCGGCGCGGGAAAATCCCCGACGCGCGCCAGCGCGAGCGCCCGGCAGCTTTGCGCGAGCGGGCAGTCGGCGCAGGCGGGTTTCGCGCGCGTGCACAGCGTTGCTCCCAGATCCATCAGCGCCTGGGTGTAGCGACCGATGGCGCGCGGCGGCAGCTGTTCCTCGGCCAGTTGCCACAGGCGCATTTCGACGCGCCTCTCGCCCGGGAAGCCGGCAACGGCGAAATGCCGCGCGAGCACGCGCTTGACGTTGCCGTCCAGGATGGCGGCGCGCGTGCCGTAGGCGAATGCGGCGACCGCTGCCGCGGTCGATCGGCCGATGCCCGGCAGCGCCGCGATGTCGTCGAGCGCGCGCGGAAACACGCCGCCGTGGCGCTCGGCCACCAGCTGCGCCGCGCGGTGCAGGTTGCGCGCGCGCGAGTAATAGCCGAGCCCGCTCCACAGCCGCAGCACTTCATCCTGCGGCGCGCCGGCGAGCGCGGCGAGGTCGGGGAAGCGCGCTAGAAAACGCAGGTAATAGGGAATCACCGCGGCGACCTGGGTCTGCTGCAGCATGATCTCGGCGACCCAGATGCGGTAGGCGTCGCGTGTGCCCTGCCAGGGCAGGTCGTGGCGGCCGTGGCGCTTGTGCCAGGCGAGCAGGCGGGCGGC
>MERK01000045.1:0-4865 GCA_001770575.1 Betaproteobacteria bacterium RIFCSPLOWO2_12_FULL_64_23 | reverse complement strand
TTCTTGAATGACGACATCGAGCAGAAATTCGGGATGGAGCGGGAGACGAGTCTCGAACTCGCGACCTCAGGCTTGGGAAGCCGGCGCTCTACCAACTGAGCTACTCCCGCTCACGGGGCTGATTCTAAAGCATTTGCGCAAATTGTTCATTGCTTGAGTGCGTCGGGCCGCGGTTTCCGGCGCTCGGCTTGCGCCGGGACACGCAATATCCTTATAGTAGAATAGATCCCGGTCATCAAGGGCCCGCGCCGTGCCGGCGGTCCATTGCGAATCGCAAACCCAAACATCGCCAAACGTTTCCTTGACTTCGTTTTCGCAATGCAAGGCATCACAAACCTCAAATGTTTTTCGCCGCCGAGGCAAGCCATGCTCAGGTGGAACGAATGAGGTTGCCGCCCGCGCGGCGAGGTTCGCTGCGCGGATTGAAGAAACCCAGAGGAGGTTTGTATGCAAGACACGGAATCCCACGGCAGGCCGATCGAGGATATTGTTAGCGGTTTTAGGACGCACCTCGATCAAGGGCTGACCCAACAGGAGGCGCTGGACCGTCTCGCGAAGTTCGGCGCCAATGAGCTGACTGAACGGCCGCGGCCGGGATTTCTCGCGCTCCTCTGGGATCAGTTCAACAATTACCTCGTCATCATTCTGATCATCGCGGCGCTGCTCTCGCTGGCGCTGGGAGAGTACGTCGATTCCATAGCGATCATGTTCATCGTCGTGCTGAACGCGGTGGTCGGTGTCATCCAGGAATCGAAGGCGGAACAGGCGCTCGCGGCCCTGCAGAAGATGTCCGCCCCGAATGCCCAGGTCATCCGCGACGGCCAGCAGATCACGGTTCCGGGCCGGGAGATCGTCGGCGGCGACATCGTCCTGCTGGAATCCGGTAACTATGTTCCCGCCGATCTGCGCTTGGTCGAGAGCGTCAATCTCAAGATCGAGGAGGCCTCGCTGACAGGCGAATCGGTGCCGGTGGAGAAGAATGCCGCGGTCGTGCTGGACAAGGACATACCGCTGGGCGACCGCAAGAACACCGCCTTCATGGGCACGCTGATCACCTACGGGCGTGGCAAGGGGCTGGTGACGGGCACGGGCATGAACACCCAGATCGGCCTCATCGCCGAGATGATCCAGTCGTTCGAAGCCGAGGACACGCCGCTGCAGAAGAAGCTCGCGCATCTGGGGAAGGTTCTCGGCACGGCGTGCCTTGCCATCTCCGCGTTCGTGTTCATTTACGGCTTGTTCCGGGATACGCACCTCGCGGACGCGGTGAATGGCGGCTTCCTGAATTATCTGGAGGCCGAGAAGAAGGACATCATCAATCTGTTCATGACCGCGGTGAGCCTCGCCATTGCCGCCGTTCCCGAAGGTCTCCCGGCCATCGTGACCATCTGCCTCGCCCTGGGGATGCAGCGCATGATCAAGCACCACGCCCTGATCCGCAAGCTCCCCGCCGTGGAAACGCTAGGCTGCGCCACGGTGGTCTGCTCCGACAAGACGGGCACCCTGACGCAGAACCAGATGACCGTGGTTCAGGGATGGGCCGGGGGCAAGCGGTTCCGCATAACGGGAGAAGGGTATAACCCGAACGGGCAGTTCTTTGCGGGCACGGAACCCTTCGATCCGCGCACCGATCCGGACGCGACTGTGCTGCTCCACGGCGCGCTGGTCTGCAACGATGCGAAGCTGGAGGAACGAAGCGACGAAGCCGGCAAGCGCTCGTGGCAGATCATCGGTGATCCCACCGAAGGCGCCATGGTCGTTGCCGCTGCGAAGAGCGGGTACCGGCGCAGTGAGCTGGAAAAGGCGCTGCCGCGGATGCAGGAGATTCCCTTCGATTCCGACAGAAAGCGCATGACCACGATACACAGCGTTGACGGCGCGCACGCCCAGGCGGGGTTGCATGCTTCGGTCTCCAGCCTCGGCTCATCGCCGCATATTGCGTTCGTCAAGGGCGCGCCCGATGTCATCCTCGATCTCTGCGGCCAAAAGATGGAATCCGGCCGGGCCGTCGGCCTGACCGCGGACATGCGCCAGGCGATTCTCGAGCAGAATCGCGACATGGCAAGCAATGCGCTGCGGGTGCTTGCAGTAGCCTATCGCTCATTGCAGGAAGTTCCGGGAACCCCAACCCCGGAAACCGTCGAGCGCGATCTCGTCTTCGTCGGGCTCCTCGGTATGATCGACCCGCCGCGGCCCGAGGTGATAGACGCGATCAAAGTGGCCAACGGGGCCGGACTAAAGAGCGTTATGGTGACCGGCGATTACAAGGACACCGCCGAGGCGATCGCCCGCGACATCGGCTTGCTGACCCCGGGTGGTTTGGTGCTCACCGGCCCGGAAATCGAAAAGCTCAGCGACGAAGAATTGGCGGCCAAGGTCGACAGGCTGGAAGTATGTTGCCGGGTTTCGCCCCAGCACAAAACAAGGATCGTCGATGCCTTTAAGGCGCGCGGCCACATCGTGGCGATGACCGGTGACGGCGTCAACGACGCGCCGGCCCTGAAGCGGGCTAATATCGGCGTCGCCATGGGTATCACCGGCACGGATGTGGCGAAGCAGACGGCAGACATGGTCCTCACCGACGACAATTTCGCCAGCATCGTCGCAGCCATCGAGCAGGGACGGATCATCTATTCCAACATCCGCAAGTTCGTCTACTTCCTGCTCGCGTGCAATGTCGGGGAAATCCTGATCATATTTGGCGCCATGCTGGTGGGCTTGCCCCTCCCATTGAGGCCGGTTCAGCTTCTCTGGCTGAATCTGGTCAGCGACGGCGCCCCCGCCCTCGCCTTGGGGCTGGAGAAAGGCGATCCCGACATCATGACGCACCCGCCCCGTTCGCCGACGGAGCCCGTCATCAACAGGGATATGGCGATCGGCATTGGTGTCGTCGGAGCTGTCGACGCAATTGCCATTCTTGCGCTCTTCTATTTGGGCCTGCAGCGCTATCCCGGCCATCTGGAGGCGGCGCAGACCATGGCCTTCGTCGCCCTGTGCACCTCGGAACTCATCCGCGCTTTTACCGCCCGCTCCGAGTACCACAGCATATTCTCCATAGGCGTGTTTTCCAACCGCTGGATGGTCTGGGCCGTCGGGGTGTCGTTCCTGCTGGTCCTGATGGTGGTGTACGTGCCGTTCCTC
The DNA here is from genome assembly GCA_001770575.1 of Betaproteobacteria bacterium RIFCSPLOWO2_12_FULL_64_23. Classification (GTDB taxonomy): domain Bacteria; phylum Pseudomonadota; class Gammaproteobacteria; order Burkholderiales; family SG8-39; genus 2-12-FULL-64-23. The sequence continues at coordinate 1,724 of MERK01000045.1, read as the reverse complement.
AGGCCGTTCTTCGACACCGTGCCGCTTGCAGTGGATGACTGGCTGTTCATGCTGCCGTTTTTCTTCGCCTCGCCGGTTGCCATGGAACTGCTCAAGGTTTACTTCCGCAAACGGGTGGCAGGGACGATGGAAACTGCGTAGGCCTGCGGCTCTGCCGGCGCGCCGGCTGATTCTGGGCTATTTCAAGCGCGCGCCGCACTTGGAACAGAAGCGGTCGCCTGCGGCCCGCGGGGTGCCGCACTTGGTGCAGCCGCCGCCCGCCTCAGGTCCAGCTGTCCTGGCGCGCCCGCGCCACCACATGACAGCGGTGCCGATGCCGATGAGCAGCGACACGGTGAGGATGAAAATCAAGACCCCCTTGGTTACTTCGTCACTGGCGCCAGCGGTTACGGCACCCGAGGCCGGCTTTTTCGTCATATCGGGGGCTTGCGGCCGCAGTATGTCCGCGGAAGTGCGCGCGTCCGACTTCGTGTAGCGCAGTTTGATCGGCAGCTGCTTTCCCGCTACCTGCGCTCCCAGCTCTGCCGAGCGGTAGCGCAGCCCGTCCTGCCCGGACGCGGTGGCGTCAAGATTGGGCTGCACCGAAAAGTTGCTCGCCGCCGCCGGTTCCTGCACGACCACGCGCAATTGGTTCACCGCCATATCGCCCGGCCAGACATAGGTGTAACTGCGCTCGGGCGTGCCGGTCGCGAGCGGATCGTAGAACTCGACGTGGAAAAAGCGCTCCGGCACCTTGAAGCGGAGTGTGATGAAACCGTTTGCGACGTTTTGCTCATGCTCCAGGTTCAACAAATTCCCGCCCGCCGTCGCAGAGTATGCCAGCGCCGACGGACCGCCGCTGGAGGCGGCAATGCGCAGCGTCACGTCGGCCGGCAATTTGGCATCTGCGGCGAGCACGCCCCTGAGTATCACCAGAGCGGCCGGACGGTAGAATTCGGGCCAGATCTCGATCTGCATGCTCGCCAGATGCGGATTGCGCAGCGGCGCGCCGCGGCCGGAAGGGCCGGCAGCGAATGCCGGCAGGAGCATGAGCGCCAGAACCGCCATCAATAGGCACGACAGCAGAGCTGCGCGCGCGCCACCGGCCCCGGTTCGCTTTATCGTGTGCTGCATGTTGGTTCTTCCTTTGCTCGAGTTGCCATTGCGTTGCCGAAAAACCGGTCGCATCGGATGCTGCGGGATTAGACCTTATCCGCGTCTGGGGTCAATACCTGGACGGGGTATAATACCCGCATTATATTGTCTTCATTCGCCGGCCGCACCGCCGGAATCATCCGCGGCAATCCGCAACCGTTGCGGCGGTGGACTGCGACCCGGGCAAGGTGGGACTCGATTCATGGCGGCAAAGGAAGCATCAAAATAAGGCGTTCACCGCGCCCCCGATCGCCGCAAACACCACTACCTGCAGCGGTGACCATTTCCAGAACACCAACAGCCCGAATGACACCAGGGCCAAGGCCATGTCGCTCGTCGACTTGATGGAACTGGTCCATACCGGATCGTAGAGTGCGGCCAACAACAATCCGACCACGGCCGCGCCTACGCCGCGCAGCGCCGATTGCACATGCGTCTTCTGTCGCAGCGCATCCCAGAACGGGAGTGCCCCGATGATCAGGAGGAACGCCGGAAGAAAGATGGCGATGAGGCAGAGCAGTCCGCCGAGGAATCCGTTCGGGGTAACCGACAGGACGCTGCCGAGATAGGCGGCGAAAGTGAATAGCGGC
>MERK01000044.1 GCA_001770575.1 Betaproteobacteria bacterium RIFCSPLOWO2_12_FULL_64_23 | reverse complement strand
AGGCCAAGCCTGCGCTCGAACTGCTGCTGTCGAACTCCGCTATCAAGAGCCTGGTCATCAACTTCTGCGGCGCCTTCGCGCGGACCGACGTGATGACCCACGGCGTTATCGAGGCGATCGAGGCCTTGAAACCAGAACTGCCGATCTTCTTTTCGGTGCACGGCACCGGCGACGAGGAAGCGATCAAATTATTGAAGGACCGCCTCGGCGTCACGCCGCTCGTGACCATGGACGACGCGATCAAGGCGGCGGTGGAGGCGGCGCGATGATCGTCCGCGGCACCGATCGCGTGCTGGTGATGGGCATCACCGGCAAGCAGGGCGCGTTCTGGACCGAGCGCATGCAGGCCTACGGCACCAGGGTCGTCGGCGGCACCCATCCGAAGAAGGCGGGCACCATGCATTGCGGCGTGCCGGTGTTTGCCACCGCGAGGGACGCGATGAAGGGCGCCGGCTTCGACGTGGCGGTCCTCTTCATTCCGCCCTTGATGGTCAAGGAAGCCGCGATGGACGCGATCGAGGCCGGCGCCAAGGGCCTGGTCGTGATGACCGAGCACATCCCGGTGCAGGACGTGATGTACTTCATGGCAGCGGCGAAGGAGCGTGGCGCGCGCGTCCTCGGCCCCAACACCGCCGGCGCCGTCACGCCCGGCGAATGCTTCGTCGGCTTCATGCCAGCCTTCAACGAACGCATCTTCAAGCAGGGCTCGATCGGCGTCATTTCCCGCAGCGGCAGTCTGGGCGTACTTTTTTGTCTCAACATCGTCCAGGCAGGCTACGGTGAATCCGCCTTCGTCGGCATCGGCGGCGATCCGATTATCGGCACTACCACGCGCGACGCGCTCATCGCACTCGACAATTTTCCCGGTACCGAGGCCGTCGTCATGGTGGGCGAGATCGGCGGCTCGATGGAAGAGGAAGCGGCTGCATACGCCAAGACCATGACCAAGCCCGTGGTCGCGTTCATCGCCGGCGGCGCCGCGCCCAAGGGCAAGAAGATGGGGCACGCCGGCGCCATCGTCATGGGCGACAAGGGAACCTATGCCTCCAAGCGCTCGGCGCTCGAAGACGCCGGCGTTACCGTGTTGGATACGCCGTCCGATGTTGGCGCGGCGTTGACGGCCGGGCTCGGACGCCGAGCCTGATGTCCAGTTCGGGGAGCCATGGCCCGCTTGATTGACAAGATCGCTGTTTACCGCTTACGCGTCCCCTTGGTGACGCCGTATCGTCTGGTTTTTGGCGTGGTCGAGTATTTCGATACCATCATCGCGGAAGTCGTCGACCGCGACGGGAGTCGCGGTTTTGGCGAGGCGACGATCCTGACCGGCTATACCGATGAAACCATCGAGGGTAGCTGGAGTGCAGCCAAGCAATTCGCCGGGGAGCTGGCGGCGGTCGCCCCGGAGAACGCTACGCGCGGGATTCAGAAACTGGGCGTGAAATTCCCGTTCACGGCAACCGCTTTCGGCACCGCGCTCGAGATGCTGGCCGGGAGCAAACTGCTTGACCTGTCCGCCAATGCGAGCATTCCGCTGGTCGGGCTGCTGAACGCCAAGAAGCCGGATTCCATGCGCACCGAATTCCAGCAACTGCTGGATGCAGGTTATCGCACGATCAAGGTAAAAGTGGGATTCGACGTTGCAACAGACATCCGGCTGGTCAAGGACGTGCAGCAAGTCGTGAACGGCCGGGCGCGCATTCGTCTTGACGCAAATCAGGCTTTCACCGCGGAACAGGGGAAGGCTTTCGTCACTGCGCTCGATCCCGCCGATATCGAGCTTTTCGAACAGCCTTGCGCCGCGGCAGACTGGGATTCACATCTCGCCGTGTCCCGCGTCTCGCCGGTGCCGATGATGCTGGACGAATCCATCTACGGGCTTGCCGATATCGAAAAGGCGGCAACCCTGAAAGCGGCGAGCTATATCAAATTGAAGCTGATGAAGCTGCTTACCCTGGAAGGGCTCGCCAAAGCGCTCGAACGCATCAAGGAACTCGGGATGAAACCGGTCTTGGGCAACGGTGTTGCATGTGATCCCGGCTGTTGGATGGAAGCTTGCATTGCGGCGCGGTACATTGATAATGCAGGCGAGATGAATGGCTTTCTCAAAGCGCGTTCCCCGTTGCTCAAGGGCGGCCTCGAATTCCTTGGTGGCGCAATGCAGCTCAAACCCGGGTTTTCGCCGCAACTTGATGCCGATAATATTCGAAAGCATCAGGTTGACTCGCTTGTCTTGTCGGCAAACGCCGCATCGCCTCCAGCATCGCATTCTTACCCGAGATGAAGGCCATCGCAATAACCCGGTTCGGCGGCCCGGAAAACCTCGAGCTCATGGATATGCCGAAACCGACTCCGGCCGCAGGGGAAGCCGTGGTCAAGATCGAGTATGCCGGTATCAACTTCATCGATATCTACATGCGTAGCGGCAAGTACGCGCGTTCAAACACATATCAAACGCCACTGCCCATGACCATCGGCATGGAAGCTGGCGGTACGCTAGCGGCGTTGGGCGAAGGTGTAACCGGGCTGAAGGTCGGCGACCGGGTTGCCTACTGCATCGTGCGTGGCAGCTATGCGGCTTTCGCAGCGGTGCCCGCCTGGCGACTGGTGAAGGTTCCGCAGGAAGTGCCGATGCCGATCGCCACGACCTTGATGTTGCAAGGGCTCACCGCGCACTATCTGACTCACAGCGCATTTTCCCTTGCGTCCGGGAATTCATGTCTCGTGCATGCGGGGGCCGGCGGGGTGGGGCAACTGCTGATACAACTCGCAAAACTGCGCGGAGCGACCGTGCTTGCAACCGTCGGCAGCGAAGAAAAGGCCGAACTCGCGAGGCATCGTGGCGCCGACCATGTCATACTCTACCGCCAGGTCGACTTCCGCGAAGAAGTGATGAAAATTACCGGCGGGAGGGGTGTCGATGTCGTCTATGATGCGGTAGGCAAGGACACGATAGATAAGAGCATACGCAGCCTCGGAAAGCGCGGCTTGTGCGTCAATTACGGCGGCGCCTCGGGGCTGGTGGAATCGATAAGTCCACTGGAACTGGGGGAAGCGGGGTCGGTGTTTTTCACCCGACCCCACCTCGCGGATTACATCGCTACGGCGGCGGAGATCGGCGCACGCGCTAACGACCTGTTTGCGTGGTTTGCCGCAGGCAGACTTGACGTGACGATTGACCGCGAGTTCCCGCTCGCCGACGCGGCGGAAGCGCATCGCTATATCGAAGCTGGCAAGACGAGGGGAAAACTACTGTTACAGGTGTAAGCTGCGGCCCGCGCTTCACGGAAAGCGCGTCGCTGGAAAGGTAGTATTAACCAAATGAGGAGGCGTATCATGAATTGCACTGAATTGAAACAGCGGTCTTTGCAAGTTGGCGTGGCATTGCTGTTGGGGCTGACATCGCTTGCCGTCACGGCGCAGGAAAAATATCCCTCGCGGCCGATCGAGTTCATTGTGCCCTGGGGCCCGGGCGGCGGCGCCGATCAGCTCGCTCGCAAGGCGGCGCCCCTCATGGAAAAAGAGCTCAAGGTGTCGCTGCCCGTAATCAACGTCGCGGGCGCCACCGGTCAGACCGGCCTGAACAAGATGCTTACATCGCCCGCCGACGGCTATTCGATCTCCATATTCATCGCCGATACGCTCGCGCTGCAGATGGAGTCCGGCACCAATTGGAAGCTTGACGACATCGTGCCCGCGGCGATCATGATCCGCCAGCCGTCGGCTTTCTTCGTCGCTGAAAACAGCCCACTCAAGACCTGGAAAGACGTCGAGGCGGAAGCGAAGAAGCGCCCGCTCAAGGTCGGCGTGACCGGTTTCGGCAGCGCCGACGATCTGCACGTGATCTACTTCAACGGCAAGGGACTCAAGCTTATTTCGGTGCCGTTTCCCAAGCCCTCCGAGCGCTACATCGCGATCCTCGGCGGCCATGCGGACCTGCTCTATGAACAACTGGGCGACGTGCGGAGCTTCCTCGACGGCAAGCAGATGCGGCCCGTCGTCATCTTCGCCGACCAGCGCTTTCCGGCGTTCAAGGATGTGCCGACCGGCAAGGAACTCGGGCATTCGATCATCATCAACCAGTTCCGCGCGGTGGCTATGAAAAGAGGTACTGATCCGCAGCGGGTGAAAGCCATCTCCGATGCGCTCGCCAAAGTCGCCGCCAGCGAGGAATTCAAAGCGTATCTCAAGGATCAATACGCGGACGAGAACAGCTACATCCCGGCTTCCGGAGCGGTCGATTTCATGAAGCACGAATTCGATACCATGAAGAAGTACGCACCGAAGAAATAGAGAACCGTACTGGCAGGTTGATGCAAAACTTTGTGATGATTCTTTTCGCGTTAAGCTGCTAAGGCAACAGCGAAGGCGGCGTTTGCAACAGACAAGCGGCGCCGCCTTCGCGATTTGAGTCCAGACGACAACCGACCGCAGCTCATCATGGCCACCGACGCCCGCCTCACCGAAGCTCTTCCCTACGCCATTGTCGGCGCAGCGGCGGGTTATCTCTATTATGCAGCCGCCCACTTCCAATACCATGCGCGGACCGGCACGCTCGGCCCCGATTTCTGGCCCCAAGCGATTCTCGTTCTAACGATCGTGGTCTGCCTCTACGAGGTGATCAAGATCGCTGTTCGCGGCGCCCACACGCACGACGTCGTGGGCGTGCTGGAAGACATGGTCAAGGAATCCGCCAACAAGCATGCCGCGGCAGAGCCGGACGCAGCCCCCGTCGAGAGCCATCCGGTGCTGCTGCTGCTCGGCATCGGCGTAACGTTGCTCTACGTAGCGGCCGTGCAGAAGCTGGGCTTCTTCCTCACCACGGTCACCTACCTCATCGTGTTCATGCTGATCGGCAGATACCGCAGATGGGGCGTGATCGCGGCGGTAAGTCTGATCGGGACCTTGCTGCTCATGTTTATTTTTATGAAGTTGGTGTACGTGTCGTTGCCGATCGGCGTTGAGCCGTTCTCGCAGGTCACGTTCTTCCTGATGCAGGTGATGGGGATCCGCTGAGGGCAAGCCGCCATGGAAGGTATCCTCACCAATCTCGCTGTCGGCTTTGGCCAGGTCTTTCAGCCGGTTAATTTCCTGATGCTGGTGATCGGCATTATTCTGGGGCTGCTGGTCGCGGTGCTGCCGGGACTCACCCTGGTCATGGGCGTGGTGCTGGCGCTGCCGTTCACCTACAGCATGGACGTGATACCGGCCATCATTCTGCTCACCGCGATGTACGTATCCGGCACTTATGCCGGCGCATGGACTTCGATCCTGTTCCGCGTGCCGGGCGAGCCGATGGACGTGCCGCTGCTGTGGGATGGCTATGCCATGGCGCGCAAGGGTCAGGCCGCCTACGCACTTGGCTGGACGCTGCTGTCGGCGCTATTCGGCGGGCTGGTCGCCGCCACCGTGATGGTGCTGCTCGCGCAGCCGATCGCCAGAATCGCGCTCACCTTCTCGACGCCGGAATACTTCGCGATCCTTTTCTTCGGCCTGGCGAGCGTGGTCTCGCTGGGCGGCAGTTCTCTGGCCAACGCCCTGATCAGCCTGTTCTTCGGGCTGCTGATCGCCACCGTCGGCGTCGATGACACGTACGGCGCGCCCCGCTTTACGTTCGGGGTACAAATCCTGTCCGACGGCATCGATTATCTCGTGGTGATGGTAGGCGCCTACGGTCTGGGCGAAGTGTTCATGCGCCTGGAGCAGGGCTTCAAGTCCGCGCCCCTCGAAGCGGTGGACAGCATCAGAACGCGCCTGCCCCAACTGCGCGAAGTGCTGGCCAGAAAAGGCACGTTCCTGCGCAGCAGCGTGATTGGCATCATCATTGGCCTCGTTCCGGGCGCCGGCGCGACCGTCGCCTCGTTTCTCTCCTACGGCGTCGAGGGCCAGTACGGCAAGCGCTGGCGAGAGATGGGCAACGGCATACCCGAAGGCATCATTGCACCGCAAACGGCGGCTACCGCCTCGGTCGGTGGCGCCATCGTTCCCTTGGTCACGTTGGGTATTCCCGGCAGCGGCGCGACGGCGATTATTCTCGGCGCGTTCCTGCTGCACGGACTGCAGCCCGGTCCGCAGGTGTTCGCCGCCTCGAGCAATATCGTCTACTCGATGTTCGCCTCGGTGTTCGTCGGGATTATCGTCATGTGCGTAATCGGCTATTTCGCGATGAAACCCATGGTCCGGGTACTTGAGTTTCCCGAAGTCATCGTCTCGGCGTACGTGATGATGCTCTGCCTGCTCGGCGCGTTCGCCGCGCGCAACAACGTCACCGACGTGTGGCTGATGGTGATCTTCGGCATCGTAGGGTATCTTTTCGAGCGCTTCAAATTCCCGATCACGCCGCTCGTGCTCGGCGTGATCCTGGGGCCGCTTGCAGAATCCTCGTTCATGACCACCATGATCAGCTACGGCAACGACTGGACTGAATTTTTTACCCGCCCGATCAGCGGGCCGATAATGGCGGCCGCGATACTAACGCTACTCTTCCCCGCCATTCGCCATTTGCGGCATGAATACAGTCAAAGGCGGATCGCGGCCAAAGGGCGAGGAACCTAGCCCCATGCCCGCGTTGCATCGCTTCGGCAGACGCGTTGCTTAAGGCGGCAGAGCGCCTTCACACTCCGGGAAGTCCGATCTTCGAATGAGCACGAAACAGAAGGTACTGGTGACCGGCGTCATCGGCTCCGATACGCATATCGTCGGCAACCGCATTTTGTCGATGGCGCTGGAGGCGGCTGGCTACAAGGTGATCGCGCTCGGCGCGCTGACGCCTGCCGGCGATTTCGTCAAGGCGGCGGTGGAAACCGCCGCCGACGCGATCATGGTGTCCTCGCTCTATGGCCAGGGAGAGCTCGATTGCCGCGGCTTTCGCGAATTGTGCATCGAAGCGGGTCTGGATGACATCCTGCTCTACCTGGGCGGTAATCTCGTCGTCGGCAAACACGCATGGCCAGAGGTCGAGCAGCGTTTCCTCGACATGGGCTTTGACCGGGCGGCGCCGCCGGGGACGAGGATCGAAACCGTGATCGAGTGGCTGGCGCGCGATTTTGCCGCCCGCGATCAGCGTCAGCATCCAGTCAAGGCCTGAACCGATGCCGGTCTGCGCGCTGCTCATCGACTTCGGCAGCACCTACACCAAGCTGCGCGCGATCGATGTTGATGGGCGCCGGATTCTGGGTACGGGGCAGGGGCCGTCCACGGTCACCTCGGACATCCTGGTCGGCATGAAGGCTGCGCTGGCGGACCTGGAAAAACGCCTCGGCAAGCTGCCCCGGTTCAAATATCGCCTGGCCTCGAGCAGCGCGGCCGGCGGGCTGCGCATGGTTACGGTCGGCCTGGTGCGCGAGCTTACCGCCGAGGCCGCTCGCCGTGCGGCGCTGGGCGCAGGCGCGCGCCTGGTCGGCACCTTCGCTTACCGCCTGACGCGAAGCGACGTCGAGCAAATCAGCGCGCTTGCGCCCGATATCTTGCTGCTGGCCGGCGGTACCGATGGCGGCAACAGCGCAGTCATCCTGCACAATGCCGCGGCGCTGGGCCGGAGCGCGCTTTCCTGCCCGGTGGTGCTTGCGGGCAATCGCAGCGCGGCCGATGAAGCCGTGGTTCTGCTCGGGGCGAGGGAGGTGATCACCTGCGAAAACGTGATGCCGGAATTCAACCTCCTCAACATCGAAGCGGCGCGAACTGCGATTCGAAAAGTGTTTATCGAGCGGATCGTACACGCCAAAGGCATCGACCGGGCGCACGCCGAATTCGACCAGGTGCTGATGCCCACGCCGGCCGCCGTATTGGACGGCGTCAAGCTGCTGGCCGACGGGTGCGCCGGCGTATCCGGTCTCGGTCCGCTGCTGGTCGTCGATCCGGGCGGGGCCACGACCGACGTGCACTCGGTCGCGAGCGGCGAGCCGTCGGTGGCAGGGGTGATTCCGCAGGGTCTGCCCGAGCCGCGCGTAAAGCGCACCGTCGAAGGCGATTTGGGCATGCGCCACAACGCCGCGGCCATCATCGAGGCAGCCGGACTCGAACGCATCGCTGCGGACTCCCGCCTTGCCCCCGCGCGGGTGCTGGCCTTGCTCGATCAGATCCGCGGCGACGTGGAGCGCCTGCCGCAGTCGGCCGAAGAAACAGCGCTCGATCAGGCATTGGTGCGCGCCTCGGTGAAACTCGCCGTCATGCGGCACTGCGGCAGCGTGGAAACCGTCTTTACCGCTACCGGTCCGGTCACGGTGCAGCACGGCAAGGATCTGTCCAATGTCGGCGCCGTGATCGGCACCGGCGGCGCGCTGGTGCACAGCCGTGATGCGCGCGCGGTGATGCAAATGGCGCTTGCCGATTCCGCCGACCCGCTGTCGCTGCGGCCAAAGCAACCCAAACTTATGCTCGACCGCGAATATCTGCTCTACGCCTGCGGCCTTCTCGGCGCGGTCGAGCCGCAGGCCGCGCTCGAACTGGCGCTCGCTCACCTCGATCCGATTGACACGGAGATCCCGCATGAACAATCCATCGGCGCCTGAATGCGCGCGTGCGCTGCTCTCCGAGGAGCGCATCGCGGACGATGTGTTTGGCGACATGCGCAGGCAGAACCTCGCCCGCTGGCCCAGCGGCGCCGACGTCGATTTCGACGAAGCGGTCGAGTTGCACCAGCGGCTCCCTCGGCACAAGCAACTTGGCTGGGTGATGCGCAAGGCGGTGGCCGAGCGGCGCTGCCTGACGCAGCCGCGCGGCGGCTTCGGCACGTTCGAGATGCAGCGCAGTCTGATGGTGACGCTGGATAAGGAAGGCCTGGCCGACATCGTCCCCACGACCACCGACAGTTACACGCGCAACGAGCAATGGCAGCTGGCGCAAAAGGGCATCGAGGAATCGGAGAAGGCGGGCCGTTCGATGCTCAACGGCTATCCGATGGTCAACTACGGCGTGGCTTGCGCGCGCAAGCTGATCGAGGCGATCGACAAACCGGCGATCATGCTGACCGGCACGACGATGCCCAGGCTGACCTCGGAAATCGCGTTCGCGGGCGGCTATTCCGGTTATCTCGGTTCCGGCATTGCCTACACCACTTCGTACATCAAGGAACTGTCGATCGAGGACGGCATACGCAATTACCAGTATCTCGACCGCCTCGCGGCGATGTATGACGAGCACGGCGTCGAACTGCATCGGCGTCAACCGGGATTCCTTACCGGCTCCAATATCCCGCCATCGATCGCGATCATTATTTGCGTACTGGATTGCCTGCTGGCGGCGGCGCAGGGGGTAAAAAATTATGGTCTGGAAATGGGCGAGACGCTGCACCTGATCCAGGATGCGGCGGCGGTTGCGGCCTGCCGTGAGCTATGCCAGGAGTACCTGCTGAAGAAAGGTCATGCGGACGTTTTCACCTCCGTTACCCTGCTGCACTGGATGAGCGCCTGGCCGCAGGACGAGGCGCAGGCGGCAGCTATCATCGGCTACGGCGGCACGCTTGCGGCGATCAGCGGTGCTGCAAGCGTTACCACCAAGAGCACGCACGAGGCCTTCGGCATTCCTACACCTCAGGCCAACGCCGAAGGCCTGCGCATCACCCGCATGGCGATCTATCTCGCGCGCGACATCCGTCTTGACGGGCTGGCGGAATTCGAACGCGAGAAGACGCTGATCGGGCGGGAAGTGCGGGCTGTTGTCGACAAGGTGCTGGAGATGGGCGACGGCGATGT
>MERK01000043.1:10762-11136 GCA_001770575.1 Betaproteobacteria bacterium RIFCSPLOWO2_12_FULL_64_23 | reverse complement strand
CTGGCTGCGGCAAGTGCTCGCCTGGCGCGACGACCTGGTCGAATCCGTCAATTGGGTCGAGCAGCTCAAGCAAACGGCGCTGGACGACACGGTCTACGTGCTAACGCCGCAGGGGCGGGTGCTCGATCTGCCGCAAGGATCGACGCCGGTGGATTTCGCCTACCATGTGCATACCGATCTCGGTCACCACTGTCGCGGCGCCAAGGTCGACGGCGCGATGGTGCCGCTCAATTACAAGCTCGCCAACGGCCAGCGGGTGGAGATTATCGCAGCCAAGAGCGGAGGCCCGAGCCGCGACTGGATGAACCCGGCGCTGGGGTACATCCAGAGTTCGCGCGCGCGCAGCAAACTGCGGCAGTGGTTCAACACCCAGG
>MERK01000043.1:451-10668 GCA_001770575.1 Betaproteobacteria bacterium RIFCSPLOWO2_12_FULL_64_23 | reverse complement strand
GACCACCTGGCGCAGCAGCTCGGCTACGGCAGGAGCGAGGAGCTGTTCGCCGCGGCCGGGCGCGAGGAAATCGGGGCGAAGCTGTTGCAGACTGCGCTGCGCGGCGCGGCGCCCACCGCGCCGGCGCCGGCAGCCTTTTTGCCGGGCAAGAGCAAGGCGGACGCCAAGGACGGCGGCATACTCGTCGTCGGCATGGACAAGCTGCTGACGCAGTTGGCCAAGTGCTGCAGACCGGCACCGCCTGACGCCATCGCCGGCTTTGTCACCCGCGGCCGCGGGGTGTCGATTCACCGGCGCAGCTGCCGCGATCTGCAACGCCTGGCCGAGCTTCAACCCGAACGCATGATCGAAGCCGCCTGGGGTCAGCAAAAGGACGGGGTGTTTTCGGTCGACATCGTGGTGCAGGCGCACGACCGCCAGGGCTTGCTGCGCGATATTTCGGAGGTGCTCTCGCGCGAGAAAATCAATGTCACCGGTGTCAACACGCAATCGAAGCAGCATCTGGCCTACATGTCCTTCACCGTCGAAATCTCCGATCTGGAGCAGCTGCAGCGAACGCTCGCGCTGGTCAGGGAAGTGCAGGGCGTGCTCACTGCGAGCAGACGCTAGTGGAAACCGAACTCAAGCTGTTGCTCGCGCCGCAGGACCTGCGCCGGCTGCGCCGCGATCCCCGGATCAAGGCGCTGCAGCAGGGGCGCGGCTCGACCCGGCTTGTTCGCAGCGTCTACTACGACACGCCGGAGTTCGCCTTGCTGCGCGCGGGACTGGCCTTGCGCCTGCGCTCGGACGGCAAGCGCTGGCTGCAGACGCTGAAGACCGAAGGGCGGGCCGCGGCCGGGCTGCACCTGCGCGAGGAATGGGAATGGCCGCTGCCGGGCGAGGCGCTTGACTTCGGCCTGCTCGCGACGACGCTAGAGGCCAAGCGGTTTCGCGCCCCGCGGCTGCGCGCGGCGCTGGGCCCTGTTTTTGCGACCGAGTTCACGCGCACCAGCCTGCGCCTGGGTTTCGCCGACGGCAGCCTGGCCGAGCTTTGCCTGGACAGCGGTGAAGTCCGCAGCGGCCGGCGCGCGAGCGCGATCAGCGAGGCCGAGATCGAACTGCTTGCCGGCAGCCCGCAGCGCCTGTTCGAGCTGGCGCTGGAATTGGCTGAACGCGTGCCGCTGCGCCTGGGCCATGCGAGCAAAGCCGCGCGCGGCTACGCGCTTGCGTGCGCGCAGCCGGCGCGCCCGGTCAAGGCGGCGCCGCTGGAACTGGACGAGCAGGGCAAAGCAGCCGCGGCTTTCTCCGCTATTGTGCGCAGCTGCATTGCCCACTTGCAGGCGAACGAAACCGGTTTTCTCGCCGGCAAGGATCCGGAGTATCTGCATCAGGTGCGTGTCGCGTTGCGGCGCATGCGCGCCTGCTTCAGCCTGTTCAAGACGGTGCTCCCGCAGCCGGTCTTCGCCCCTATCCTCGACCAGGTGCGCCTGCAGAGCGCGGCACTGGGGGCGGCGCGCAACTGGGATGTGTTCGTGCACGATGCCTTGCGTGCGCTGCGTGCGCAGTGTGCCGACGAGGCGGCTCTGGCGGCGTTCGAGCGGCGCTGCGTCAGGTTGCGGCGCGCGCAATTGCGCGCCGCGCAGGGCGTGGTCGCCTCCAATGCCTGGCAGCGCCTGTGGCTGGAGCTCGGACGGCTGCTGGCCGACGCTGCATGGCAGCAGGACCCGGCGGTGCTTGCCCTGCCGGTGGGCGGCTTCGCCGCGAGCCTGTTGCAGCGGCGCGCGGCCACTTTGAAAAAACGCGGCAAACGACTGCAGGAGCTCGACGCCGCCGGGCGCCATCGCCTGCGCATCGCGGCCAAGAAGCTGCGTTATGCGGCCGAATTTTTCGCCGTGCTGTTCCCGAAAAGGCGCGTCCGGCCTTACGTCCAGTCGCTTGCCGCAATGCAGGAGGTGCTCGGCGGCCTGAACGATGCCGCGACCTTGCTGCGCCTGCTGCCGGAAGCGCTGGCGGGCGCGCGCACGCCCGATCCGCGCGTCGCCGGCATGATCCAGGGCTGGAGCGCGGCCAGCACGCATTTGCAACTCGACGCGCTTGTCCGGGCGTGGGATCATTGGCAGCGGCAGAAGCCATTCTGGAAGCCACCACGGACAAATTCCTGAGCTTAATCGTCTCTCATCAGTCATCGGTCAAGGGTTGACGGAAATGGCGAAGATTTCGATAAATCGCGGGGATGCATCGGCGGGGGGATTTACGCCTCAGGGGAAGTCCCCTTGGGGGACAAGGGGGGGTGCACCCCCCCTTGTTCGTAAAATTAGGGCTTTTCCCCCGCCGGAGGCACTCTGCTTGATTCCGGCTCGTCCGGGTTAGGGGGTAGTCATGTTTGAATCCGCAGAGCTTGGCCACAAAATCACGAAGCAAATCTATGCAAGACAGGAGCCTAAGCTGCGCGAGGCCCTGCTCAACGCGCAATTCGATCTGGCGCAGGCGCGCAAGTTTCCGGTGCTGATTCTGATCGGCGGGGTGGACGGGGCGGGCAAGGGCGAAACCGTCAACCTGCTCAACGAATGGATGGACCCGCGCCACATCCAGACGCGCGCCTTCGGCGATGCTTCGGACGAGGAAGCGGCGCGCCCGCGCATGTGGCGCTTCTGGCGCGAACTGCCGCCCAAGGGCAAGATCGGCATTATGTTCGGTTCCTGGTACACCGCTCCGATCATCAGCCGGGTGCTTGGGAAGTCGGACGACGCCGAGCTGAAGAGCCGCCTCGAGGAGATCGTGCGTTTCGAGAAAATGCTCTGCGATGAGGGCGTGCTGTTGCTGAAGTTCTGGTTTCACCTCTCCAAGAAGCAACAAAAAGAGCGCATGCAGGAGCTGGAGAAGAACCCGCTCACCCGCTGGCGGGTCACCAAGCTCGATTGGGAACGCTTCAAGATATACGACGCCTTCCGCCAGATCTCGGAGCGCGCTCTGCGCGATACCAGCAGCGCCAATGCGACCTGGACCGTGGTCGAGGGCGCGAACGCGCGCTATCGCAGCCTCACCGTCGGCAAGCTGCTGCTCGAGGCGATGAAAAAGCGGCTGGAAAAAAGCCACTACAAGGAACGCCGGGTGCAGGCGCCGCCGCTGGCGTCGGACAATCTCGGGCTGTTGCGCGAGCTCGACATGACGCAGAAGCTGGCCAAGGAGAAATACGAAACGCAGTTGGAGAGATGGCAGGGCCGGCTGAACCTGCTGTCGCGCGACAAGAAATATTTCAAGAAGCACTCGCTGATCCTGCTGTTCGAGGGCTCGGACGCGGCGGGCAAGGGCGGGGCGATCCGGCGCATCACCGGCGCCATCGACGCGCGGCACTTCCAGGTGGTGCCGGTGGCGGCGCCGACCGAGGAGGAGCGCGCGCAGCCCTATCTGTGGCGCTTCTGGCGCCATGCGCCGCGGCGCGGGCGCATCACGATTTTCGACCGCTCCTGGTACGGGCGCGTGCTGGTGGAGCGCGTCGAGGGTTTCTGCGGCGTCGCCGACTGGATGCGCGCCTACGGCGAGATCAACGATTTCGAAGAGCAGATGGCGCGCGGCGGCGCGATCGTGTGCAAGTTCTGGCTGCAGATCACTGCGGAGGAGCAGCTCAAGCGCTTCACCCTGCGGCAGAAGACCAGCTTCAAGCGCTTCAAGATCACCGAGGAAGACTGGCGCAACCGCAAGAAATGGAACGAATACGAGCAGGCGGTGTGCGACATGATAGACCGCACCAGCACCGATATCGCGCCATGGACCGTGGTCGAGGCCGAGGACAAGTATTTTACGCGCGTCAAGATCCTCAAGACCATCGTCGAGCGCATGGAGCGGAGTTTGTAGCCGCGGTCCGGAAGACTCGGGCGTTACTGCGCTGCGGACAGGCCGAAACTGCGACGAACCATGATGCAGTCCTCTGAACCCGGCTGAAACTCGCGGCACACCAGGGGCCGGTCGGCGTAGACGCTGCATGCCGCCCGGCTTCCAAGCTTGCCCACCAGCGCGGCACAACGGTCGCCGTGACACAGCATGCGGCCGTGCTCGAAGTCGATCAGTTCATCCGGAATGCCCGCCGCATCGCCATCCCCGACGAACACCGGCCAGGATTTCGAATAGGCGCAGCATGCGCCGCAGGCGAGACAATCGAAGTCCAAGCAGTGATGCTACATCCGCTCGAATATCGCAGCTATGCCCTGCCCGCCACCGATGCACATGGTTACCAGGGCGTAGCGGCCGCCTATGCGCTGCAGTTCATACAGCGCCTTGACCGTGAGCAGGCAGCCGGTGGCGCCGATGGGATGGCCCAGCGCGACGGCGCCGCCGTTGGGATTGGTTTTCGCCGGGTCGAATTGAAGATCTTTGGCCACGGCGCAGGCCTGCGCCGCGAACGCCTCGTTCGATTCGACCACGTCCATGTCGCTCACCTTGAGGCCGGCGCGCGCGAGTGCGGTCTGTACCGCGAGCACGGGGCCGATGCCCATGTATTTGGGGTCGACGCCGGCATGCCCGTAGGCCAAGAGCCGCGCCATCGGCTTCAGTCCTTTTTTCGCCGCGGCCCCGGCTTCCATCAACACCACCGCCGCCGCGCCGTCGTTGATGCCGGAGGCGTTGCCCGCCGTGACCGAGCCGTCTTTCTTGAACACCGTCTTCAGTTTGGCCATGCCTTCCATGCTCGCGTCGGCGCGCGGATGCTCGTCGGTGTCGAACAGGGTCACACCCTTGCGCGTCTTCAGTTCGATCGGCAGGATCTGTTCCTTGAAATAGCCCTTCTGCATGGCGCTGATCGCGCGGCGGTGGCTTTCCACCGCAAACGCGTCCTGCTGCTCGCGCGAAATGCTCCATTTCGCGGCGACGTTCTCGGCGGTCATGCCCATGTGCACCGTGTCGAAGGGATCGGTGAGCGCGCCCACCATCATGTCCACCGTGCCGCCGTCGCCCATGCGCTGACCCCAGCGCAGCGTCGGCATCAGGTAGCCGCCGCGGCTCATCGATTCCGCGCCGCCGGCAAGCGCGATATCGGCATCGCCCAGCATGATGGTCTGCGCCGCGCTGACTATCGCCTGCATGCCGCTGCCGCACAGACGGTTCAGCGTCATCGCCGGCGTGTGGTGGGCCAGGCCCGCATTGATCATGGCCACGCGCGACAGGTACATGTCTTTCGGCTCGGTATGGATGACGTGGCCGAACACCACGTGGCCGACCTCGCCGGGATCGATTTTGGCGCGCGCTACCGCTTCGCGCGCGACCTTGGCTGCGAGTTCGGTCGGCGCAATGTCTTTCAGCGCGCTGCCGTAATCACCGATTGCGGTGCGCACACCGCTCACTACCACGACGTCTCGGCTCATCTGGGTTCTCCTTCAATGCGCGCGGCGCGACGCCGCGCCTGCTGCCGCAATGATGCCCTCACGCAATCTTACGCCTATTGCTTTGGATCAAACATGCTCGGCATGCAAAGCGAAGAAATCGCTGACCGGTCTAAAGATAATGCTGGCCCAGGAACCAGGCAACCGCGGCGATGAACGCGGAGCAGGGAATGGTGAGGATCCAGGCCCAGACGATGTTGCCGGCCACGCCCCAGCGTACCGCGCTGAATCGCTTCACCGAGCCGACGCCGACGATGGCCCCGGTAATGGTGTGGGTGGTGGAAACCGGGATCCCCATTCCGGTGGCCAGAAACAGGGTGATGGCGCCGCCGGTTTCGGCGCAGGCGCCGCCCACGGGTTTGAGCTTGGTGATCTTCTGGCCCATGGTTTTGACGATGCGCCAGCCGCCGAACATCGTGCCCAGCGCCATCGCCGTCTGACATAGCATCACCACCCAGAACGGCAAGGGATCTTTCGGCCCCGAGACCTGGGCGGCGATCAGCAGCATCCAGATGATGCCCATGGTCTTCTGTGCATCGTTGCCGCCGTGTCCAAGGCTGTAGAGCGAGGCCGAGACAAACTGCAGCCGGCGGAACCAGCGGTCGACGCGGCGCGGCGCGGTGCCCGCGAACATCCAGGATACGGCGATCATCAGTGCCGAGCCGAGAACCATGCCGAGCAGCGGCGACAGCACGATGGCCGCCGTGGTCTTGAGAAAGCCCGCCGCCACCAGCGAGCCCACCCCGCCCTTGGCCACCGCCGCGCCCGCGAGCCCGCCGATCAGGGCATGCGACGAACTCGAGGGAATGCCGAAATACCAGGTGATGAGGTTCCAGCTGATCGCCCCGATCAGCGCGCCGAACACGACATAATGATCGACGATCCCCGGATCGATGATGCCCTTGCCCACGGTGGCGGCGACCAGCAGGCCGAAGAACAGGAAGGCGATGAAATTGAAAAACGCCGCCCACAGGACCGCCCACTGCGGCCGCAGCACGCGCGTTGACACGATGGTGGCGATGGAATTCGCGGCGTCGTGAAAGCCGTTCAGAAAATCGAAGACGAGCGCCAGCGCGACCAGGAAGACGAGGATCTCGAAACTCATTGGCAGATGTCGCGGGTATTCGTGGCCGCGCTCAGGCGTTTTCGATCACGATGCTCTGCATGATGTTGGCCACGTCCTCGCAGTGGTCGGTCACCGTCTCCAGGTGCTCGTACACGGTGCGCAGCTTGATCAGTTCGCGCACGTCGGGTTCGTCCCGAAACAGGCGTCCGATGGCCGCGCGCATCACGTGGTCGGCGTCGGACTCGAGCCGGTCGATGTCCCGGCATATCGCCATGATCGCGTCGGCGTTTTTCATGTTGGAGAGCAGCGCCACGGCGCTTTTCACCTTGTCGCAGCATTCCACGCAGATGTCCGCCAGTTTTTTCGCCTCCGGCGGCGGGTTGCGCACGTCGTACAGGAACATGAGCTGCGCCGAGTCCTCGATCAGGTCGAGGATGTTGTCCATTTCGGAGATCAGATGGTGAATGTCGTCACGGTCGATCGGCGTGATGAAGGTCTGGTGCAGCAGTTCGATCGTGTTGCGGGTGATCTTGTCGCCGCGCTTTTCTATTGATTCGACGTTGCGGGCGCGGCGCTCGAGGTCGTCGCCGCTGGCCATGATCGCGGCCAGCTCGTGGCCGCCCTCGACGATCAGCGCCGCGTGCTCGTTGAACAGATCGAAAAATTTGCCTTCGCGCGGCATGAAGCGACGGAACATCGCGACCTCGACTGGAAAACTGCGTTATGGGTTGTTAGGGGTATGGGCGGATTATGCGATACCCGCCTGTTCGCGGCGAGATTGTAACAATAGCCGCGGGCATTGTCCGAAAAAAAACGGACGCGCCATTTGCGCATGAGAACGGGACAGCGCCGAGGAAAGATGTCTGTTTTGTGTACCGGTTTGGAAAAGTCATTGCGAATTGACGGGTTGCGGCTGCGGCGCGTGCAAACGCACCGACTTATCCACAGGCTGTGCGGATGAGCCTGCGCGCATCGTCCGAGCGCAGCGGGGCCTACTCTCGCGCGAGTTCGCCCAGCAGCGTCAGTTGCGCCGAGCGCGGCAGGGTGCC
This sequence comes from Betaproteobacteria bacterium RIFCSPLOWO2_12_FULL_64_23, assembly GCA_001770575.1. GTDB lineage: Bacteria > Pseudomonadota > Gammaproteobacteria > Burkholderiales > SG8-39 > 2-12-FULL-64-23. The sequence goes on along the minus strand of MERK01000043.1, from coordinate 3,199 downwards.
GCGCGGATTCTTGCGTTTGTAAAGGCCATCGGCATTCATGTCCCAGGCCTGCCGATTGTCCTTGAGGTAGGGTTTGAGCCCTTCCTTGATGACGCGCTGCTTGAGTTTGTTCTCGAGCACCGGAAAGCACAATTCGACACGGCGGAAGAAGTTGCGGTCCATCCAGTCGGCGCTGGACAGGTAGACGTTCTCCTTGCCGCCGTTATGAAAATAGAAAATGCGCGTGTGTTCGAGAAAGCGGCCGACGATCGAGCGCACGCGGATACGCTCCGACAGGCCGGATACTCCGGGCCGCAGCGCACACACGCCGCGCACCACCAGGTCGACGCGCACCCCCGCCTGCGATGCCGCATACAGCGCCTCGATCACCGTCGGCTCGAGCAGGGCGTTCATTTTGGCAATGATGCGCGCCGGTTTGCCCGCCTTGGCGAGGCGGGTTTCGTTTTTTATTGCAGCGATGACGTTCGCGTGCAGGGTGAAGGGCGCCTGCCACAGGTGGTGCAGCTTTCCCGCCTTGCCCAGGCCGGTGAGCTGCTTGAACACCTCGTTGACGTCGGCGCAGACCTCCTGGTTGCAGGTGAACAGGCCGAAGTCGGTGTACAGGCGCGCGGTGCGCGGATGGTAATTGCCGGTGCCCAGGTGCACGTAGCGGCGCAGTTTTCCGTCCTCGCGCCGCACCACCAGCACCATTTTGGCATGGGTTTTGTGCGCAACCACGCCGTAGACGACATGCGCGCCGACCTCCTCCAGGCGCTCCGCCCAGTTGATGTTGGCTACCTCCTCGAAGCGCGCCAGCAGTTCCACCACCACCGTCACCTCCTTGCCGCTGCTGGCCGCCTCGATCAGGGCTTCCATGATGGCCGAGTCGGTGCCGATACGGTAGACGGTCTGCTTGATCGCAACCACCTGCGGATCCTTGGCCGCCTGCTGGATGAAATTGACCACGGGGGTGAACGACTGGAACGGGTGGTGCAGCAGCACGTCGCCCTTGCGCACTGCTGCAAAAATATCGGCGCGCTTCTCCAACGCCGCGGGGCGGCCGGGACGGAACGGCGCAAACTGCAGATCGGGCCGGTTGACCAGCTCGGGGATTTGCATCAGCCGCACCAGGTTGACCGGACCGTTGACCTGGTACAGGTCTTCCGCAGCGAGCTCGGTCTGCTGCAGCAGGAAATCCGCCATTGCCTGGGTGCAGTTGTCGGCGACCTCCAGGCGCACCGCCGCGCCCAGGTTGCGCAGCGGCAGTTCGCCCTGCAGCGCGGTGCGCAGGTTCTTCACTTCCTCTTCGTCGACGAACAGATCGCTGTTGCGGGTCACGCGAAACTGGTAGCAGCCGCGCACGCTCATGCCCGCGAACAACTCGGTCGCATGTTCGTGCAGGACGGAGGAAAGGAAGACGAAGCTCTGCTCCTTGCCTTGCCGCAGCTCGCGCGGCAGCCGGATCATGCGCGGCAGAATGCGCGGCGCCTGCACGATGGCGGCGCGCGATGCGCGGCCGAAGGCATCTTTGCCCTCCAGCTCCACCGCGAAATTCAGGCTTTTGTTGAACACGCGCGGGAAGGGGTGCGCCGGATCCAGGCCGATCGGCGTGAGCACAGGCATCATTTCATTGAAGAAATAATCGCGGACCCAGGCGCGCTGCGCTTCGTTGAGATCGTTGCGGCGCAGGAAACGCACGCCGGCTTTTTCCAGCTCGGGCAGGATATGTTCGTTGAGCAGCCGATACTGGCGCTCCACCAGCTCGTGCGCGATGCGGTTGACCGTGGCAAACACCTCGCGCGGGTTGATGCCGTCGGGTCCGGCGCTGGACAGATTGACGCTGATCGTCTCCTTCAGTTCGGCGACGCGGATCTCGAAGAATTCGTCCAGATTGCTGCTGACGATGCAAAGAAAGCGCAGGCGTTCGAGCAATGGCATGTCCGCGTCCTCGGCCTGGGCCAGCACGCGGCGGTTGAATTCCAGGATGCCGATTTCCCGGTTGAGGAGCGGGCCCTGCTTCGCGGACATTGGATTTATTTCTTGAAAAACACGGCGTGATCGCACAATGTAGCAGAAATAGTGGGCCCTGTATTAGTGAGCCCCGTAGAACTATGTGAAAACCGCGAGCGCATGGTCCGGGGGCCGCTCCAAATTCGTTGCGCGCCCAGGTTCCCGGTGTTAGGGTCCGTTAACATTTGGCACATGAGCGCGACATGCAATACGAGACTCTTGCTGCGGTCGACCTGGGCTCCAACAGCTTTCATCTGCAAATCGGCCGTGTGGTCGAGGACCAGATCTATCTGCTCGACGGCTTGCGCGAACAGGTGCGTCTGGGCGCGGGGCTGACGCGCGACAAGCGCATCGACCGCGCCACCCAGGTGCGCGCGCTGGAAGCGCTGCGGCGTTTCTCCGACCGGCTGCGCGGTTTTCCCGCGGAGGCGGTGCGCGTGGTCGGCACCAATACGCTGCGCGTGGCGAAGAATTCGCGCCAGTTCCTGGCCGAGGCCAAGGAAGCGCTGGGTTTCCCGATCGAAATCATCGCCGGGCGCGAGGAAGCGCGGCTGATTTACCTCGGCGTGGCGCACAGCCTGCCGCTCAGCCGGGACAGGCGCCTGGTGATGGACATCGGCGGAGGCTCGACCGAGTTCATCATTGGCATCGGCGTGCAGCCGAAGCTCATGGACAGCCTGTACATGGGCTGCGTCAGCTACAGCCTGAAATACTTCGCCGACGGCAAAATCGAGAAGTCCACGTTCAAACAGGCCGAGC
>MERK01000043.1:0-394 GCA_001770575.1 Betaproteobacteria bacterium RIFCSPLOWO2_12_FULL_64_23 | reverse complement strand
CCGAGGCGGTTGGTTCGTCCGGCACGGTGCGCTCGATTGCTGCCATCGTGGAAGCCAACGGCTGGAGCGAGCACGGCATATCGGCGTCAGGCCTGGACAAACTCCGGAGCGCTTTCCTCAAGGCGGGCGAGATCGAGCGCCTGGCGTTGCCCGGCCTGCGCGAAGACCGAACCTCTATACTTCCGGGCGGTCTCGCCATCATGTGCGCCGCGTTTTCCGAGCTCGGGATCGAACACATGAGCGTGTCGGACGCCGCCCTGCGTCAAGGCGTGCTGTACGATTTGCTCGGCCGCGTGCAGAAGCACGACATGCGCGAGGTCACGGTGCGCCAGTTCATGCGCCGCTACCATGTCGATACGGCGCAGGCGCGGCGCGTGGCCGAGCTGGCGCGCAA
>MERK01000042.1 GCA_001770575.1 Betaproteobacteria bacterium RIFCSPLOWO2_12_FULL_64_23 | reverse complement strand
CCGGCCACATCGCCGGCATCGTCAACCCGCCGGCGGCGAACAAGTACTGCTACTGGACCAACCCGGAGTTTCCGGAAGATGCGGATGAGTGGCTGGGGACGGCGGCGCGCCATGAAGGTTCGTGGTGGACCGACTGGCAGGCCTGGATGGATGAGCACAACGGTGGCGTCAAAGTCGCGGCGCGCGTGCCCGGGGACGGCAAGCTGCAGGTGATCGGGGACGCGCCCGGCACCTACGCCAGCCTGCGCCTGGGCGCGGAAAAAGCAAAGCGGAAAACAGCAGCGCCGGCGCAGGATTAGCACCATTCATCGAATCGGTTTTCCGCTGCGTCCGGCCCTGTTGACTACTGTCTGAGCCGGCGCAGATAACCCATCCCCGCGATGGCGCGGCTGCCGTACCAGGAGGTCATCTCGCCATCGATCAGCGCCACCGTTTTTCCGCGCATGACAGGCAGGGCGCGCAGTTCGGCCACATGGCGGGCGCGAAAGCGGTAAGGTTCGCTGGCCAGCAGCACCAGTTCCGCTTCCTGCAGCAAGGCTTGGTCCAGCTGCACCTGCGGATAGCGTGCTGCCGCGTCGGCCGGCACGCTATCCCAGCCCGCCAGCGCCAGCGTGCGCGATATATAGGTGTCGCGCGCAACCGTCATCCACGGATTTTTCCAGATCAGATACAGCACGCGCTGGCGCGGCCAGTCGCGCGCGGCCTGCGTCAGCGCATCGTGCGCCTGCTGGAATCGGGCGCACAGCGCCTCGGCTGCCTCGCCGCGGCCGAAAATTCCGCCGAGCAGCCGATACAGCGGCGGGTTATCGAGCGGGCCTAGCGGATGCGTTACGATCAGGTGCGGCACGAACCGCGCCAGAGCCGCGGCTACCGGTTTCTCATTCTCGTCGATATTGAGCAGCACATGCGTCGGCTTAAGTGCTTGCACCTTGGCCAGGTCCACGTCCTTGGTGCCTCCCACTTTCGGCACGTTCTTCAGGGTTGCGCGCGGATGCACGCAGAAGCCGCTGCGGCCCGCGAGTTGCCCGGCCAGGCCCAGATCGCAAATCAGCTCGGTGATCGAGGGCACCAGGGAAACGATGCGCGCCGGGCCGTCTGCGCGTTGATGCAGCGTGCCGGCGGCGTCGCGCCACATGTCGCAACTAGGCCGGCAGATCGCGCGGCTTGCGCGGGGCGCGCGCGAACAGGCGGTCGTACAACCAGTTAGGCATGCGCCGTAGAAAGAAGAACACCAGGCGCATCTGCCAGGGAATGATGGCAAGGCGCTTCTTCGCGGCGATGGCCCGCGCAATACGCCGCGCCGCGTCGGGCGCTTCGAGCAGGAAAGGCATCGGGTTGCGGTTGACCGCGGTCAGCGGCGTGGCGACAAAACCGGGGCAGATCGTGACCACGTCCACGCCGCTCCCATGCAGTTCCAGGCGCAGGCTCTCCAGCCAGGTGATCGCAGCGGACTTGGAGGCGCAGTAGGCGCCGGCGCCGGCCAGGCCGCGAAAGCCGGCGATGCTGGCGATGCCGGCCAGCACGCCGCTGCCGCGTTCGCGCATCGGCGCGACGAAGGGTTGCAGCGTCGCCGCCAGGCCAAGCATATTGATCTGCATGATTCTGGACAGCACGGCGATGTCCGCGGCCAGCTCTGACCGGGTGCCGGCACTGATACCGGCATTGGCGATGACGATATCGGGTACGCCATGACGCACGATAAAATCCTGCGCGGCTGCCGCGAGGGCGGCGCTGTCGGCCACATCGAGCGCATAAATGCAGACCCGGGTGGGGAGGGAGTCGGCGAGCGTCTGCAGTTGCGCTGCGCGCCGCGCGGCCAGGCCCAGGGTGGCGCCGCGCTCGGCGTAATGCCGCGCCAGGGCGGCGCCGATGCCGCTGGAGGCGCCGGTGATAAAAACCTTCTGCGGCACCGGCACCGCTATTTCCCGCGTTCCCTGCGCGCCAGCTCGACCAGCTGGTCGACCACCCGCATGAGCTCGCGCGTGCCGCCGGCCAGGCGTGCCGAAGTCACGAACTTGCCGTCGACCACGATGCTGGGCACGCCCTTGATATCGTAGCTCCGGGTCATGGCGCGCGCCGCAGCCAGCTTTGCCTGAATTTCCGGCGAGCGATACGTATTGATGAATTCCTGCTTGTCAACGCCGTTGCGGGAAACCCAGTTGAGCATTGCCGCCTCTTCATTCAACTTGACGCCGTCGAAGTGAAAGTTGTCGTAGACCGGCCGGTGCAGGCGCGCCAGCTGGCCGGTGGCCTCCAGCGTGTAAAACAGCTTGGCGAAATTGTCCCAGTTGTCCGAGGAAAGGGCCGGCACGCGGCGCAGCGCGACGGAACCGGGCGCGTTGAAAAACCAGTGCGACAGCGTCGGCTCAAGCTCGTAGCAGACGGGACAGCCGTAGTAGAAGAATTCGATGACCTCTATTTTGTCGCCAGTCGCCACCGCCCGCGGCGGGTCGAGCCGGAGGTATTCGCGGCCGGGTTGCGGCAGGGATTGCGCCTGGGCATGGGCGCCTGCGGCCGCGAGCGCGAGTAACAGCGCCGCCAAGGCTTTTCTGAGGAGGATCATCGTGCTTTCCCTGGCCAAGCTGGATCCCCGAATAATATGTCGATCCGGCGAAGTCTGCCAAAAGCGCTTGTGCGGCACAGGGGCAACCCTCATTCCTGCCGCATGCAAGAGTGATGCGCGAACGGGTTTCCGTCTGGCCCAGCGCTCGCGTACGCGCTGCGCGCCAGGGCATTGCGCCGCGCGCCTGAAACTTACTTCTTCGGCGCCGCCTTGCCGCCTTTTTTGCGCGATTGCTCGACCAGATAATTGGTGACGGCGAGCAGCTGCTCGAACGACTTGATGTTATCGGTGATGACGACGTAGTTGCCGTTCACCGCCATCGCGGGCACACCCTCGATTTTGTACGCCTGAGTGAGCTGCGCGGCACGCTTCAATTTGCCTTCGACGCTGAAGGAGCGGTAGGCAGCAGCAAATTTTTTCGTGTCCACGCCCTGCTTGCCCAACCATTCGGTCAGCGCCGCTTCGTCCGCCACCCTGAGCTTGGAGCCGGTGTGGACGGCGTCGAACAGCGCTTTGTGCAGGCGCTCCAGCTCGCCGATGGCCTCGAGTGCATAGTAGGCCCGCCCGCCCTTCGCCCACTCGTCGTTGAACATGGCGGGAATGCGGCGGAAGTGAACATCTTTGGGCACCTTCTTCACCCATGGCTCGATCACCGGCTCGAAATTGTAGCAATGCGGGCAGCCATACCAGAAGAACTCGATGACTTCAATTTTGCCTGGGGTATCGGTAGGCTGCGCCGGGGAAAGCTCCCGATACTCGACGCCCGCGGCGGGCTGGGCCTGCGCCACGCCCACCGCGAAAAACACTACCAGTGCCGCCAACAGCCGCTTCAACATTTCATTCTCCCGAAAAGGGTCCGATGCTCAGCGCGAGCCTGGATCCTTGATTTTGACCAGCGAAGCCTCGATTCCGTTCTGTGCCAGGTTCTGGCGCACGCGATTTATTTCCTCCACCTTGGTGTAAGGTCCGACGCGCACCCGGTACCAAGTGCCTTTTTCGGGCAGATCGATCGGCTCCACGCTCGCTTCGACTCCGATCAAGGCAAGCCGGGCCTTCAGGTTGTCGGCATCGGCGGGATTTTGAAACGAGCCGACTTGCAGCAGGTAATTTTCCGCTGGCGCACCGGATTTGGCCGCCTGCTTGATCTGTTGCTCGGTCACCGGTTCTTCAGCGCCGGGCAGGATCTTATAGAACTCGAAGCGCGGCTTTTCCACCTGTTGCGTGGTCTTTTCGTCCGGCGGCTTGACGATCGTCTTACCCGGCTCCGCCGCCGCTTTCTCCGGCGGTTTGGCCTTGGTGAGGAACGGGATCGGGGTCTTGTTCATATACCACGCCACCCCGACGGCGATGCACAGGCCGAGGATGAGGCCGATGAAAATCCCGAGCAACGTACTACCGCCGCTTTTCTTCCTCGTCGCCGCTCTCGGTTTGTGGTCTTTGGCCATCTACATTTTTTCAGGAGCGCTTACGCCCAGCAGCGCAAGACCGTTTTGCAGCACTTGGCGCACGGCGAGGATCAGGGCAAGCCGCGCCAGCTTGAGCCTTTCGTCGGCGACGAGTACGCGCTCGGCATTATAGTAGCTGTGGAACTCTCCTGCCAGTTCACGCAGGTAGAACGCCACCATGTGCGGCGCGAAATCGCGCGCCGCCTCAGCCAGCATCTCCGGGAATTCCCCCAGACGCTGCGCCAGGGCGAGTTCGCGCGCAAGCGCAAGCGGCGCGAGGTCGGCGGCGGGGAGCACCTGCGGGTTTCCGCCCCACTGCGCCAGTACCGAGCAAATGCGCGCGTGCGCATACTGCACGTAATAGACCGGGTTGTCCTCGGTCTGCGACTTCGCCAAGTCGATATCGAACACGAACTCGGTGTCGGCCTTGCGCGAAACCAGGAAAAAACGCACCGCGTCGCGCCCTGCCTCGTCGATCAGATCGCGCACCGTGACGTAACTGCCGGCGCGCTTGGACAGTTTCACCTCCTTGCCCGCCTTCACCACCGTCACCATCTTGTGCAGCACATAGTCGGGATAGTCGCGCGGGATGCCGGCCCCGGTTGCCGCGTTGAGCGCCTGCAGGCCGGCGCGCACCCGCGCCACCGTGCCGTGATGGTCCGATCCATGGATGTTGACGGCGTGCGCGAAGCCGCGCTGCCACTTGGTCACGTGGTAGGCGACGTCGGGCACGAAATAGGTGTGGCCGCCGTCGGACTTGCGCATCACGCGGTCCTTGTCGTCACCGTAGTCGGTGGTCTTGAGCCACAGCGCGCCGTCCTGTTCGTAGGTCTTGCCCGAGGCGACGAGCGCACTGACCGTCGTCTCGACCTTGCCCTCGGTGTAGAGCGAGGATTCGAGGTAGTAATTGTCGAATTTCACGCCGAATGCCTTGAGGTCTTCGTCCTGCTCGCGTCGCAGCGCGGCTACCGCGAATCTGCGCACCGCTGCGAGATCGCCGGGATCGCCGTTCCGGGCGAGGAAGTCCGCAGCGATCTCGCCGATGTATTCGCCGTTGTAGCCGGATTCGGGGAAGGTCACCGCCTCGCCTCGCTGCTCGCGCGCGCGCGCCTGCACCGACAGCGCCAGATTGTCGATCTGCGCGCCGGCATCGTTGTAATAGAATTCGCGCGTCACCTTCCAGCTTTGCGCCTCGAGCAGGGCCGAGATCGCGTCGCCCAGCGCCGCCTGGCGGCCGTGGCCGACATGCAGCGGCCCGGTGGGATTGGCGGACACGAATTCGACCAGGACCGGCCGCCCGCGCCCGGCGTCGGCGCGGCCGTAGCGCGCGCCGGCGGCCAGCACCATGCGCACCGCGTCCAGCTTGGCTGCCGGTTTCAGGCGAAGATTGATGAAGCCGGGTCCGGCCAGCTCCGCGCTATCCAGCCAGGGCGAGGCGGGCAGGCCGGCGATCAGCGCCTGCGCCAGCTCGCGCGGATTGCGCTTGAGCTCTCGCGCCAACTGCATGGCGACATTGCATGCCCAGTCGCCGTGCGCGGCCTGCTTCGGGCGCTCGAGCGCGATGACGGACGCCGGAGACTGCGGCGCCACGCGTGCCAGCGACTGCGTCAGCAGCTCGGTCAAATGCGACTTTATCTCAGCGGACAAGAGGGAGGGGATTGCGGCGAAAAAAGTTGCGTATTATACCTTGGGAAGGACTGATCAAGTCCGTGAGGCGCTCAGGGCATTCTCTGAACGTATATACGGAAGAGACCAATTACGGCGCGGGGGTTTTGTACAAGATCGCCGATTGCGTGCGGATGCGCTTTTCATCCGCGCGCAATCGGCGATCCGCGCGGACGGGCCGCCGTCCGCGCAAGCTCGAATGCAACAGATCGAGGTATCCACCGATGTCGCCGAACGGCCATTGCGCGCTCCGCGCGCCAACCCTGTTTTTGGCGCGGATGAAAAGCATATCCGCACCAAAAACAGGGTTATGGATAAAATCAAAAGCGGCGGGCGCAATTTACGTCGCCACGTATAAGATCAAAACTCGATCGGATCCACGTCCAGGTGCCAGCGTACGGCGCGCTGGGGCAGGGCATACAGCTTCGCGCTCCAGGCGGCCAGGTACGCCTGCAGCGCCTTGCGCGAGGCCGACTGCGCGAGCAGCTGCGCGCGCTCGCGCTCGGCCAGCCGCATCACGCTCATCGGCACCGGATCGTAGAGCGTAATGCCGGCCGGAGGCGGGCCCGCCAGCGCCGCTGCCTCGCGCAGGAACTTGAGCGCGGTGCTGAGTTGTTCGGCTTCGGCGCGCAGTACGGCTTCGAATACGTAAGGCGGGAAACCGGCTTGCTCGCGCTCGGCGAGCAGGGTGCGCGCGAAGCCGGGATAATCATGCTGCGCCAGCGCCAGATACAGCGGATGGCGCGGATACTGGGTCTGAATCAGAACTTCGCCGGGCAGGCCGGCGCGACCGGCGCGCCCGGCAACCTGCACCAGCTGCGCGAACAGGCGCTCGGGCGCGCGATAGTCGGCGGAATACAGCGCGCTGTCGGCGTTGAGCGCCGCGACCAGGGTCAGATTCGGGAAGTCGTGCCCCTTCGCCAGGATCTGGGTGCCGACCAGGATGTCCGCGCGGCCCCCTTGTATCTCGCCCAGCATGCGCGAAAAGCTGCCCTTGTTGCGCGTGCTGTCCCAATCGACGCGCAGGATGCGCGCCTGCGGAAAGCGCGCGGCCAGGGCCGCCTCCAGCCGCTGCGTGCCGCGGCCAAAGGGATGGATATCGGCATTGCCGCAGTTCGGGCAGTGGCGCGGGATGGGCGTGCTCGCGCCGCAATGATGGCAGCGCAGCTGCCTGTCGGCCAGATGCAGCACCATGCGCGTGGAGCAGCGCGTGCAGCCGCTCACCCAGTCGCAGGCCGGGCACATCAGCACCGGCGCGTAACCGCGGCGGTTCAGAAACACCAGGCTCTGCTCGCCGCGTGCGAGGCGCTCCTGCAGTGCCGCGAGCACCGGTGGCGTCAGCCCGTCTTCGAGTTTGTGCCTGCGCATGTCCACCGTGTGCACCAGCGGCAACTGTGCCTGCGGCACGGCGCGCTGCGCCAGCCACAGCAGCCGGTAACGGCCGGACAAGGCGCGCGCATAAGTTTCCAGCGCCGGCGTGGCCGAGCAAAGCACGATCGGGATCCCCGCCTGGCGCGCGCGGAAGACGGCCACGTCGCGCGCCGAGTAGCGCAATCCGTCCTGCTGCTTGAACGACGCATCCTGTTCCTCGTCCACCACGATCAGCGCCAGTTTCGGCAAGGGCACGAACACCGCGAGCCGGGTGCCGAGCACGATCGCCGCCGCGCCGCTTTGCGCCTGCAGCCAGTGCCGGGTGCGCTCGCCGTCGGCGAGGCCGCTGTGCAGGCTGACTAGCGGCGTATCGGGAAAACGTTCGCTGAACTCGTGCTCCAGACGCGGCGTAAGGCTGATCTCCGGTACCAGCACCAATGCCTGTTTGCCCGCCGCCAGTGCGCTTGCGATCAGGCGCAGGTAGATCTCGGTCTTGCCGCTGCCGGTGATGCCATGCAGCAGAAACACTCCGTAACCGGGGCCGGCGCGCTCGATTTCCTCGAACACTCCCTGCTGCTCGGCGTTGAGCGCAAGTTTCTCGACGAAGCGGCTGGCACCCGGTTGTGGCGACGGCTGATAGCGCTCGATCCATCCGGCGCCGAGGAGTTCAACCAGGGTTTTTTTCGCGCTCGCGCTTTGTGCCAGCAGCAGCTCCTCGGCACAATCGGACTGCGACAGGGTTTGGAGCAACGCGCGCTTAACCCTGGCGCGGGCGGGCAACTGTGCCAGCGCCTCACGTCCGCCGGCACTGAGACGGTAAGCGACTGCCTGCCTGAGCGCCGGCGCGGCGGCGGCTTGGCGCAGCCGCCGCGGCAAGCCGTTGAAAATGACTTCGCCAAGAGGCCGGTGATAGTAGCCGCTGCAGAATTGCGCCAAGCCCAGCCAATCGCGTGTGAGCGCCGGGGTCTCGCGCAGGATGCGCAGCGCAGCCTTCAATTTTCCGCTCTCGACCTCCGATCGGTCGGCAAGGCCGACAATCACGCCGACCGTATGCTTGTTGCCGAAGGGCACCAGCACGCGCATGCCGATGTCGGCAAGCGTTGCCTCGTCGCAGCTGTAATCGAACACGCGCGGCAGCGGCAGGTCAAGTGCGACGCGCAGTATGCTCATTTGCCGCCAAAGGAAAAAAAATCGCTTAAGGATGATACGCGATTAATTTGATGCGATTTATCTGGAAACTGCTGCATCACCCTATTGCCAAAGGGGAACTCGGGTTGTGCACAATTTTTGTGGGTAACTTTGTGAGTAAATTTCTAATCTTGCTGTAACCATCTTTGCCGTAAGGAATTTCTCCTTCTGCCCAAATTTGCAGCTAGGCATATAACCATTTAAAAACATTATGTTGCATTGTCTCCTGAGGGAGAACCTGGTTTTCGCCAGCAAAATCGCGGGGAAGCACGATGTTGTGCATAAGTCAAGTTTGGTCGAACCCGCAGAGATCCTTAACTGGCGCGGGTGCCGGCGCTGTCGCGGTGATAGCGCGCGCTCGATTGATGCACGCAATCGACCAGGATCTTGACCGCTTCCGGCGGCGTGAATTGGGAAATCCCGTGGCCGAGATTGAATACATGGCCGCTGCCGTGGCCGAAAGAAGCGAGGATTTTTTCCGTTTCGTGCTGCACCACTTCTGCGGGTGCAAACAACACAGCCGGGTCAAGGTTGCCCTGCAGCGCAACACGATCGCCGACGCGCGCTCGCGCCCGGCCGATGTCCACGCTCCAGTCCAGACCGACCGCATCGCAGCCGATCGCGGCAATGTCCTCCAGCCAGTTGGCGCAGCCCTTGGTGAATACGATCGCGGGAATGCGCGCGCCGGCCTGCTCGCGTTTGAGCCCGGCGATGATGCGCTGCAAATAGGCGAGCGAGAACTCGCGGTAGGCCGCATCGGACAGGCTTCCGCCCCAGGTATCGAAGATCATCACCGCTTGCGCACCGGCCTCGATCTGGGCGTTGAGGTAGAGGGTCACCGCCCGCGCGTTGACCTCGAGGATGCGGTGCAGCAGATCGGGCCGCGCATAGAGCATGGTCTTGACGGTGCGGAAATCGTCGCTCGCGCCGCCCTCGACCATGTAGCAGGCGAGCGTGTACGGGCTGCCGGCAAAACCGATCAGTGGCACGCTGCCGGCCAGAGCGCGCCGGATTTCACTGACCGCGTCGAGCACATAGCGCAATTCGGCGCCCGGGTCGGGCACCGTCAGATCGCGGATAGCCCATTCGTCGCGCAGCGGCCGTTCGAACTTCGGCCCTTCGCCGTCGGCGAAGTACAGTCCCAGGCCCATGGCGTCGGGAATGGTGAGTATGTCGGAGAACAGAATGGCGGCGTCGAGCTCGAACCGCGCCAGCGGTTGCAGCGTGACTTCGGTGGCGTAGCCCGGGTTCTTGCACAAGCCGAGAAAGCTGCCGGCCCGGCTGCGCGTCTGGTTGTATTCGGGCAGGTAACGGCCGGCCTGGCGCATCAACCATACCGGCGTGTACTCGGTCGGCTGGCGCAGGAGCGCGCGGATCAGCGTGTCGTTCTTCAGCTTGGTCATGTCATGTGAGCAGTTTGGTGGTGATGAACTTCCATTCGTCCGCGTCTACGGGCGTGATGGACAAGCGGTTGCCGCGCGCGAGCAGGCGCATGCCGGCCAACGCCTTGTGGCGGCGCAGCTCGGCCAGGCCGAGGAGCCGGGTTTTCTTGACGAACCAAAGGTCCACGTTCGCCCAGCGCGGGTCGTCGCGCGTGGCTTTGGCGTCGTAATATTTGCTCTTCGGGTCGAACTGGGTCTCGTCCGGATACGCCTTGGTGCAGACCTCGGCCAGCCCGGCGATGCCCGGCTCCGGGCAACTCGAATGATAGAACAGCACCTGGTCGCCGATTTGCATCTGGTCGCGCATGAAGTTGCGCGCCTGGTAGTTGCGCACGCCGAACCAGGCGCTGCCGCGCCGCCGCGCGCGCGCAAGATCGTCGATGCTGAACTCGTCTGGTTCGGATTTCATCAGCCAGTAGCGCATTGGAAGGAACTCTACAAACCTGCAAATAAAAATCGCAGACCGGATTGTCTGCGATTCGGTCTGCGATTGATGAGGTATTGGATTCCCCGCAAATGCCGTCAGACCCGCATCCTCCGAACCTGCAGTCCAGAGTGGTCGCATTCCGGCCGCCGTAGGTACATCCGCACTCGCACGGGGCGAAGGGACGCGCACAATAGCAGCGCGATGGTCCGCAACCTCAGCACATATATTGGTTCAAGGAATATATGGCCTAAACGAGCATCGCAGGGAAATTCATTGCAGTCCGGCCCGCCCGGGCGCTGGTCTAGAACAGGGAATCCTGCTGCGACAACGCCTGATCGAGCTTCGACTGCACTGAATTCATTCTACGCTTTAATTCAGCGATGTCAAAGCCGCTGCCGATCTTGATCGAGAGCAGTTCGTTGGCGATATTGAGCGCGGCCATGACCGCAATGCGCTCGGTGCCGGCGACCCTGCTCGCCACTTTGATTTCCGTCATTTTCTTGTCGACATAGGCAACGGCGGCGAGCAGCGCCTCGCGTTCGTCGTCGGCGCAGGTGACCCGATAGTTGCGCCCCATGATGCTCACATCAAGGGTCTTGGCCTTTGCGCTCATTCTGGGATCTGACGCAACAGCGCTTCGAGGCGGGTCTTGGCGCCGTCGACCTTGCCTTCCAGAAGCTTGACGTCGTCTTGCGCCGATACCAATTGCAGCCGCAGTTCCCTGTTTTCGCTCTTCAGGCGCTGGCACAATTGCAGGAACTGGTCGATCTTGCCGTCGAGGGTGTCGAATTCCGCATCCATCGCCACACTATAGTTTCAAAAATCGTGACAAGTCAAGTAATAACAGGCAACTCTCAAAGCTCTTTCCATGATGAATAAGCCGCCCTATTTCATTGAACCGGCTCAGGATTGTCCAGGCCTTCAATCGCATGCCGCATCGCCCCCGCAGGCGCGCCCGGCGAGCTCGACCGATCAGGCGCGCAGCGCTGGCGGGCGCGAGCTGAGCGGTTTCGCTTTCGGTCAGACGATTTCTGTTTACGCGCGAGAACGTGTAATATCGCCGCACTCGTTCGAGGTGTCCGCCAGCGCTTCCCGCCGGCGGGTGAAACGGGAAACAGGTACGGCGCGTAGCTGCGCCCAAGCCTGTGCTGCCCCCGCAACGGTAGGTGAGCGCGGGTCTGTCACGATGCCACTGCAAGAGAAGCGCTTGCGGGAAGGCGACAGATCCGATCCCACGAGCCCGGAGACCGGCCTTGCGCGACAAGTGGAAACACTGCGGGGAAGCGGTGCACCGGTTGCGGTTCTGTTTTCCCTCTGCGTTTCCTTTGTTGTTTCAATTGTGCAGCTTGCGGGGACGCCGGCTGCCGGGGGAAAATCATGCATTCCAAGTCAGTCATTGCCGCCGTCGGGCTCGCCCTGGCGGCGCAGGCGTTTGCCGCAGAAGAAGTGGTGGTGGTCACGGGCACGCGCTTTCCGGAAAAGCAACTCGAGCATCCGATCGGGATCACGCTCATCACGCGGGAACAGATTGCGCACAGCACGGCAGCGACCCTGCCGGACCTGCTCGCGCGCTACGCCGGCATCAATACGCGCAACAACAGCGGCAGTCCGGATGTGTCGATCGACCTGCGCGGCTTCGGCGCGAGCGGCGACCAGAATGCCCTGGTGCTGCTCGACGGCCAGCGCCTGAATGACACCGAGCTTACGCCGGTGCGCTGGTCGGCGATCCCGCTAGAGGCGATCGAGCGCGTCGAAATCCAACGCGGCGGCGGTGCGGTGTTGTATGGCGGCGGCGCCACCGGCGGCACCATCAACATCATCACCCGTTCGCCGATTGCGGGCGCGAAAAGCGCGACCATTGCGGTCAGTCGTGGTTCGTACAACACCGATGACACGCATGCCGCGTTCAATCTCTCTGGAACCAATGCCGGCTTTTCACTCACCGCGAATCAATACAACTCGGATAATTACCGCGTCAACAACCGCCTGCAGCAGGGCAGTCTGCTCGGCGATGTGCGCTGGAGCGCAGACCGAGCCGGCCTGGTGTTCAAGTTCGGCCTGGACAACCAGAACCTGCGCCTGCCCGGCGCGCGCACCGCGGCGCAGTTGGCAACCGATGCGCGCGGCAGCGCCACACCGGGTGACTACAGCGGGCGTGATGGCACGCAGGCGACGCTCTCCGGACGCTACGCGTTCGACGCGGCCGAATTCGCCGTCGATGTTGCATACCGGGATACCAGGCGCACCGGCTTTTTCGACGACTACAGCGGCTTCGGCTTCAGTACGTTCACCGACACCCACGCCAAGGTGTGGGCGCTCACGCCGCGCCTGAAATTGCCTTACCGGCTGCTCGGGCGCGACCACGTGCTCATTTTCGGCATGGATGCCGATATCTGGGACTATCACGCGTTGCGCGCCGCCCGCTTCGAGCAACTGGGCGCGCCGCAAGTCAACCTGGCCGCCGCGCAAGAGGACCGCGCGTTTTATGTGCAGAACCACACTGCGATCAGCGCTGCGACCCGGCTCACCCTCGGCGCGCGCCTGCAGCGCGCGGAAATATCCGCCAATGATCGCGCGAATCCGGCGAGCCATGCGAATGCCTCCCAGACGCGCAGTCCGCGCGCCTGGGAGCTCGCGTTGCGGCACGACTTGACGCCGGCGCTCGCCCTCTACGGCAAGCTCGGGGCGAGCTTTCGCGTCGCCACCGTGGACGAGATCTATAACCAGTTCGGCGGCCCGCTGTTCGATTCCATCCTGCGACCGCTGGAGCCGCAGACTTCGCGCGACCATGAAATCGGTCTGGAGTACAAGAGCGTTGGCGGCCGCCTGCGCGCGAGCCTGTATCGCATGGACCTGCGCAACGAAATTCATTTCAATGCGCTCACCTTCACCAATATGAACCTGTCGCCTACACGGCGCGAGGGATTGGAACTCGAGGGCAGCCGCAAACTCGGCGAGCGCCTCGACCTGTTCGGCAGTTACACCCATGCGCGCGCCGTGTTTCGCGAAGGCGCGTATGTGGACGCGCTGAGCGGCGGCAGCGTCGACCTGAGCGGCAACAACGTGCCCCTGGTGCCGCGCGACTCGGCCAAGCTGGGCCTTAGCTGGCTCCTGCAAGAAAAGACGCGCCTGAGCGCCGCGCTGGCTTACGTAGGCAAGCAGTATTTCGACAACGACCAGGCCAACACCTTCCCCGGGCAGATGGCTTCGTTCGTAACCGCCGACGCCAAGTTGAGCCACGTCGCCGGGCCCTGGACTGTCGCCCTGGCAGCGAACAATCTGACGGACCGCAAATATTACACTTATGCCATACGCAACGGCGCCGGCACCTCTTTCAACGCCTACCCCATGGCCGGGCGCAATTTCCTGCTCAGCGCAGCCTACCGCTGGCAATAGCCGGAGCAACACACTTGCGCCGAGTGCTGCTCATTTGGCTCAGCCTCGCAGGGGCTGCGCTCGTCGCCTTCGCGCTTGCGCTCGCCAGCGGCAGCACGCACTTGCCGCCGCTCGAGCTGCTGCAGGCGCTGATTTCTCCGGGCGACAGCGTCGCCGGCGAGATCGTCACCCGCCTGCGGCTGCCGCGCGCGCTGGCCGCCTTTGCCGTCGGTGGCCTGCTCGCGCTGGCCGGGGCGTTGATGCAGGTGCTGCTGCGCAATCCGCTCGCCGATCCCTACGTGCTGGGCCTGTCGGGCGGGGCTGCGGTCGGTGCGCTCGGCGCCATGCTGGTCGGGCTGGGCGCGTTGGCGGTGAACCTCAGTGCGAGCGCCGGCGCACTGCTTGCGATCGCGCTGGTGTTCGCGCTCGCGCGGCGCGATTTCGCCCGCCAGCAAATGTTCGGCGCGCTGGAAGCCTCGCCGCGCCTGTTGCTCACCGGGGTGATCATGGCCGCCGGATGGGGGGCGCTCATCACCCTGATGCTGACGCTGGCGCCGGAAGCCAGGCTGCGCGGCATGCTGTTCTGGCTGATGGGCGATCTGAACGGCGTGGAATCATGGGCGCCGGCGCTGCTCGCGCTGGCGCTCGCGCTGGCCGTCAGCTATCCCATGGCGCGCGGGCTCAATGTGCTGCTGCGCGGCGAGGTCATGGCGCATGCGCTCGGCGTGCGCGTGGTGCCACTGCGCCGCGCTGTCTATCTGGTCGCTTCGGTGGCGACGGCGCTCGCCGTGACCACTGCCGGCGCGATCGGCTTTGTCGGGCTGGTGGTGCCGCATGCGCTGCGCTTGGCGCTGGGGAACGATCAGCGCATGCTGCTGCCGGCAAGCGCGCTCGCCGGCGGCACGCTGCTGTTGCTGGCTGACACCGCCGCGCGCAGCCTGCTCGCGCCGCAGCAGTTGCCCGTAGGCGTGATCACCGCGCTCGTCGGCGTGCCCGCATTCATGTTCCTGTTGACGCGCAAGCCGGTAAAGCAGGAGGCGGCATGAACGCGCCGCTGCTCGAAGCGCAGGATCTGTCACTGTCCGCGGGCGGACGCGCGCTGGTGCGCGGCATGAGCTTTCGGCTCAACGCCGGCGAAGTGTGGTGCCTGCTCGGTCCCAACGGTTCAGGCAAATCCACCTTCCTGCATACCGCGGTCGGCCTGCGCCAGGCGCAGGGCGGAGCGCTGCGCCTCGCCGGCCGGGCGCTCGCCGATTGGCCCGCCGCGGCGGCGGCACGGCAGCGCGCATTTCTGCCGCAGGCTTTTCATGACGCTTTCAGCGCCAGCGTGCTGGAGAGTGTGATGCTCGGACGCCATCCCTATCTTTCACGCTGGCAATGGGAAGGCGCGGAGGAGCGCGAATTCGCCCGGTACGCGTTGCGTTCGGTGGATCTCGCCGGATTCGAGCGGCGCGATGTGCTGACGCTGTCCGGCGGCGAGCGCCAGCGCGTGGCGCTGGCAGCGCTGTTCACCCAGGATGCGCCGTTGCTGCTGCTGGATGAGCCGGTGTCGCACCTGGACCTGCATCACCAGGTGCTGGTGCTGGAACATCTGGTAATGCTCGCCCGGGATCATGCCAAGGGCGTGCTGTTCACGGTGCACGATCTCGACCTGGCGGCGCGCTTCGCCAGCCACGCCCTGCTGCTCACCCCACGGGGGACAGTGCTGCACGGGCCGGCAGCCTCGGTCATGACCGAGGCTGCGCTGCAGGCTGCCTTCGGGCACCGGGTGACGCGCGTAGAGGCGGCCGGGCGGACTTTGTTCGTGCCGGACTGACATGGGCGCAGACGAAGCGGGAAACCGGGCCTATCGGCGCCGCCGGGCGTTTCTGCGTTGCCTGTCTGTCGCCGTGCTGGCGCTCGCCGGCGCCGCCGCCGCCGAAATCCGGCTCACCGACGATGCCGGCCGCAGCGTAGTCCTCAAACAACCGGCGCAGCGCATCATCAGCCTGACGCCGCACCTGACCGAATTGCTGTTCGCCGCCGGCGCCGGCGGAAAGGTCGTGGGAACGGTCGAGTACAGTAATTTCCCGCTGGCGGCGCAACGCATCGCGCGTATCGGCGACAGCGCGCAGCTCGACCTGGAGCGCGTTGTTGCCCTCAAACCCGACCTCGTCGTGGTCTGGCAGTATGGCAACGCGCAGCGCCAGCTCGACAAATTGCTGCGGCTCGGCATCCCGGTGTACTACAACGAGCCGCGCCGGCTCCCCGATATCGCGCGCGCGATCGAGCAGCTCGGGCGCCTGGCCGGCAGCGAAGCGGTCGCGCTGCCGGCCGCGCAGGCGTTCGTCGCGCGCGCAGCCGGGTTGCGCCGGCGTTACGCCGGCCGCGCACCGGTGACCCTGTTCTACCAGATCTGGGACCGGCCGTTGATGACCGTCAACGGCGCGCATCTCATCAGCGACGCGATCCGGCTGTGCGGCGGGCAGAATGTGTTTGCCGGTCTGAAACGGTTGACGCCGGAAATCTCGACCGAGGCGGTGCTCGCCGCCGACCCGGAGGCGATAGCCGGTGTGACCGCGGAAGCGGGCCAGGCGGGAAATCTGGACGCATGGAAACAATGGCCGCACCTGCAGGCAGTCGCGCGCGGCAATCTGTTTGTGATCCCTTCCGATATCATCAGCCGCAATACGCCGCGCATCCTGGACGGCGCGCAAGAGCTGTGCGAACACCTGGATGCAGCGCGCGCCCGGCGCGGACGCTGAACGCCGCAGCCGGCGGCACGCCGGGCCGACCCGTTCACCGTTGCGGGGTTCTCTGCTATCGTGCGCGCATGTTGAAGAACCGGGTCGATCTGCAAAGCGCGCGCCGCGTGTCGGGCGCCCATGGGCGCTGTTGTGCCGCGTGATGGCGGTGCAGGAAACGCGGCGTTTGGGGCAGCCGCCTTGCGCCGCGCGCCGGCACGGCGAAGCGCCGCGATGAACATCGCCCTGATACGTCAGCGTTACAACCCGTACGGCGGCGCCGAGCGCTTTGTCGAGCGTGCCATGACTGCGCTTGCCGCGCGGGATGTGGAGCTGACCCTGCTCGCGCGTGATTGGTCGGGAATGAAGGGACCGGGCGCGGGCGATGGCCGGCACCTGATCCGCTGCGATCCGTTCTACATCGGCCGGGTGTGGCGCGACTGGAGCTTCGCCCGCGCCGTCTGCGCCGCGGTGAAATCGCAGCGTTTCGATCTGGTGCAGTCGCACGAGCGCATCAGCTGCTGCGACGTCTACCGCGCCGGCGACGGCGTGCATCGCCAGTGGCTCGCCAACCGCAAGCGCGCCGCCGGCGTGTTGCAGCGTATCGCGCTTACGCTCAATCCCTACCACTGGTATACGCTGGCGGCGGAAAAGCGCCTATTCCAAAGCCCCCGCTTGCGCGCGGTAATCTGCAACTCGAACATGGTGAAGGAAGAGGTGCGCCGGCATTTCCGGCTGGCCGAGGACAAGCTGCACGTGATCTACAACGGCGTCGATCTGGCTGCATTTCATCCGCAACTGCGCCAGATCTGGCGCGAGCGCAAACGCGAAGAGCTCGGCATCGCGGACGCGGCCATGGTGTACTTGTTCGTCGGTTCAGGCTTCAGGCGCAAAGGCCTGCCGCAGTTGTTGCGCGCCCTCTCCGGCGTGCGCGATGCCCACCTGGTGGTGGTGGGCGCGGACAAAGAACTCCCGCGCCTGCGTCGGGCAGCAGAACAGGCCAAGCTCTCCGCCCGGGTGCATTTCGCGGGCGGTCAGGAAGACGTCAAACCGTGGTACGGCATGGCCGACTGTTTCGTTCTGCCCAGCCTCTACGATCCCTTCCCCAACGCCGCGATGGAAGCCATGGCCTGCGGGCTGCCGCTGATTACCACCATGCAATGCGGCGCGGCCGAGTTCGTCGAAAGCGGCGTCGAGGGCTATGTCTGCCGCGATGCGCTCGACGTGGTGGAACTGGCGCGCTGCCTCAATCTGGCCGCCGCGCCGGGGCAGGCCTTGAGGATGGGTGCCGCGGCGCGGCGCAAGGTCGAACCCTACGGCCTCGCGGGCATGGCGCAGCAGTTGACTCGGCTTTACTCGGATTTGCTGCGAACGGAGTCGCGCTAGCGGGAACTTCGTCGCGAACAAGCGCGCGAAGACCTGCGGTCAGGGTTTAGGGCTCTGATATAATTGCATATTTTTCCACTCTGATGCAGACCCAATAATGGCTGTTCCAGAAACCAAAAGCCGCGCCCTGTACTTGCGTCTGCTGCGCTATGTCGCGCCGTACTGGCGCATGTTCACCCTGTCGATCCTGGCCATGGTACTGGTGGCGGCGACCGAGCCCCTGTTTCCGGCGCTGATGAAGCCGTTGCTGGACGGCAGCTTCGTGAATAAGGACCCCACCACCATCCGCTACATTCCGTTCGCCCTGGTCGGATTGTTCCTGGTGCGCGGCGTGTTCGGCTTTGTCAGCGACTACGCGTTGAGCTGGGTATCCAATCGCGTGGTGTTCGATTTGCGCGCCGAGATGTTCGGCCGGCTGGTCAACCTGCCCACGCGCTATTACGACGACGCTTCCTCGGGCGCGCTGATTTCCAAGCTTTCCTACGACGTGACGGGCGTCACCGGGGCCGCAACCAGCGTGCTGACGGTGATGGTGCGCGACAGCCTCACCGTGGCCGGATTGCTCGCCTGGATGTTCTACCTCGACTGGAAGCTTTCGCTCATCACGCTGGTGGTAGGCCCGGTCATCGCCCTGGTGATCCGGTCGTTCAGCGGCCGGCTGCGCCAGGTGAGCCGCGACGCGCAGCACGCGATGGGGGACATTACCCACGTGCTGGACGAGGCGATCGGGTGCCACAAGGTGGTGAAGGTATTCGGCGGTCAGGAGTACGAGCAGCGCCACTTCGGCGCGGCGATCAAGCGCATGCGCGATTTCGCCATGCGCCAGACCATTGCCGCCGGGGCCTCGGTGCCGCTGGTGCAGCTATGCGCGGCCGTCGCCGTCGCGGTCATCGTCTACTATTCCACGCAACAAAGCGGGGCGGGCGCAGTGACCGTGGGCAGTTTCGTCTCGTTCATGACCGCCACCCTGATGCTGCTCTCGCCGCTCAAGCGTCTGACCGGGGTCAACGCCGGGCTGCAACGCGGCCTGGCGGCGGCCGAAAGCGTGTTCGCCGTCATCGACGAAAAACCAGAGGAAGACAGCGGCACGCAGAGCCTGGACCGGGCGCAGGGCCGGATCGAGTTCGAGCATTTGTGTTTTACCTATCCCAACGCCGCCCGGCCGGCCTTGGACGACGTCAATCTGGAGATAGCCGCAGGGGAAACCGTGGCCTTGGTCGGCGGCTCCGGCGGCGGCAAGACGACGCTCGCCAACCTGATCCCGCGCTTCTATCAGCCCAGTGCCGGGCGCATCCTGCTCGACGGCATCGACACGCAGACGCTGACTCTTGCCAGCCTGCGTGCCAATCTCGCGCTGGTCAGCCAGGACGTGGTGTTGTTCAACGATACGGTTGCGGCCAACATCGCCTACGGCCCCCTGGCAGGCGCCAGCGAGGCCGCGATCGCCGCCGCCGCCGAGGCCGCGCATGCAATGGAATTCATCCGTGAAATGGCGCAGGGCATGCAGACGATCATAGGCGAGAACGGCGTGCGCCTCTCGGGAGGGCAGCGCCAGCGCCTGGCGATCGCACGCGCGCTGCTGAAGAATGCACCGGTGCTGATTCTGGACGAGGCCACCTCGGCCCTGGACACCGAGTCGGAGCGGGTGGTGCAGGCGGCGCTGGACACCCTGATGCGAGGCCGCACGACGCTGATCATCGCCCATCGTCTGTCCACCATCGAGAAAGCGGACCGCATCGTGGTGCTGCAACACGGCAGGATTGCCGAAATCGGTTCTCATGCCGAGCTGCTGGCGCACGATGGGCTGTATGCGCACCTGTACAAGATCCAGTTCGCCGTTGAAGAGGATACGTCCGGGCAACAGCAGAATCGGGTGCGCGCCCGCGGCAGGCCGTTCGCGGCTATTTGACGCCGTCGCCTAGCAAAGCGGCGTAAGCGCGCGCCACGGCATCCACCGAGATGTCCTTCACCTCCATGCCGGGCATCTGCAGCAGTTCATAGGCCGGACCCCAGGGATGCCAGCGGGCCGCGGTGGACTGCCCGAACAGACAGACTATGGGTTTGTCCAGCCCGGCTGCCACATGCATGGCGCCGCCGTCGCCGCAGATCACCGCGTTGCACACAGACAAGGCGGCGATCAGATGTTCCAGACGCCGCGTCGGTAGCGCCACGATCGGGAGTCCGGCCGCCAGTTGCAGCACGCGCGCGGCTTTCTCGTCGTCGCCCGGGTGCTGCACATTATCCGTGCCCCCCGGCGCCCACAGCAGCAGGAATGCGCTATCTTCCGCCGCCAGGCGCCGTGCCAGTTCTGCGAACGACTCGGCCGGCCAGCGTTGCGAAGGCTTGCGTGCGCTGATGTGCAGGCCGACCAGCCGGGACGGCCGCCGCGGCAAGGCGGCGGCGATGCGTGCGACCATGCGTGCCCGTTCGTCCGACGCCGGTACCACGCGCGGCGCCGGGGTCTCGTAGCGCAGGCCCATGCGCGAAAGCAGGTGGCAGCTCTGCTCCACCTCGTGCGGGCCGGCGACCAGGTCCTCGTCGCCGCGCACCAGCAGCCTTGCGCCGCCGATCCAGCGCGCGAAGCGCAGCGAGCTGGCTTGTGCACCGCCGGGCAGCAGAATCCAGTCGAAGCGCTCGCGGCGCAGGGCGAGAATGGTCTGTATCCGCTGCAAGTAGATGCCGAGCGCCGACTCGCCCGCCGCGCGGTGCTTGGCCTTGGTGTAGGAGCAGGAGGCGTCGATGTCGGGATTGCCGGCGAGCACCGCGGCGCTGTAACGCGTCGCCAGGACGACGATGCGCGCCGCCGGTAATTGCGCGCGCAGGGCGCGCAGGAGCGGCGTCGTGCATACCAGGTCGCCGATGTTGTCGCGGCGGATGACCAGGACCTTCGGCGCGGCGGATGCGTCCATCCTGGTCGAGGCCGCATCTTTGCAGCCTGCGCGTTGCGTGGTCGAATCAGGGCCGTCAGCGGTCTGGCGGTGGTTATGCGCAAGCATGATGTGCCGCTTCGCTGGTCTCAGATCTTCTTGCCACGTCGCTTGTTCCAGGACCGGCGGATATTGTGTGCGAGTCTCGAAATGCGCCTGGTTACCCGGCGCCAAGCATAGCAAACCGCATCGATCGCCCAGGCCGGAACAGGAGCGGGACCCACACGAAGATAAAAATCGTTGACATCGATACTGCAGCGGAAAGCATAGCCATTGGAGGTAAAGTAGTCGCGAACTTCCGGCAGGCGAAGCTTGGAATTCGACTCGATCACGACGATGGCGGGTTTCCATCGCCGGATATCGAAACCGCGCAGGACCTCCGTCTCGGCACCCTCGACGTCTATGCTGACAAAGTCAATTGCCGGAGCCCCGGCTTCCTCGAGAATGGTATCCAGGGTCCTCGCCGGGACGCTTATCGGCTTCGACGCGAGCCCCATATGGTCGATGCGCCGCGCATGATCGCCGGTCAGCTTGGTCGTCGAATAAACCTCCCCGGATTCGACCCGGAAAAATGTGACTTCGCTGATTTCGGGCGACGCTGCCGCGGCACACTGGTAGGTCTTGGAGCCGGGACGGCTTGAACGGCAAAGCGCGGCCTTGTCGGGATCGGGCTCAATCAACACACCGGTCCAACCGATCTGTTCAAAATGGTAACTGTTGCTCAAATTGATACCGTCAAACGCCCCGACTTCGACAAAAAAACCGCTTCGCTTATGTCCAAAGAAGTTGTCCAACCATCGATCCTCGCCGTTCTGGGCGCGGAACGTATCCTTTAGCGACTGTTGCACCGGGCGCTTCCTTTCGCAGGATTGTTCATTGGCTTTCTCTCACATCGCAAGGGGTTGCCTGCATCGAGATCCAACTTTCGAAACTAATACGATGACACGTTAATCTTGAAGTCTGCCATATAAGTAGGAGCGAGCTTGCTCGCGAACGATGGAATTCGCGAGCAAGCTCGCTCCTACAAAGCGATGCGCCAGGCTTGTCCAGCCCCGATCAGATGCCCGGCGCGTTGCTCATAAGTGTGATCCCGGATCACCCTGGCATGGGCGGCCTCGGCGATATCGCGGGCAAGATCGAAACGATCCAGGTAGTAGCGGATTTTCGCCAGGCAGTCGTCCATGTCGGTAAAGCCCGCCCACTGCGTTGACAGGTCGAAATCATCGGCGGCGTGGCGGCGCTCGTCGGCGAGCAGGAAGCCGCCGCGCGCAGGTACGCCGTAGCAGCGCTCCGGCAGGCCCCAGCTCAAGGCGCCGCCGTGGTCGCAGGACGAACGGTAACTCAGGTTGATGCGCGAGCGCTGGATGACGCGGATCTGGGTTTCCTCGTTGATACCGGACGAATGGGCAATGTAGTGGCGGATGCCCATGGCGTCCAGCCGCGGGCGCAGCGCGGCAAAGAAGCGCGCGCGCTCGGCGTGCTCCCGGTAGCGCTCCCCGTCCAGGTTGCCGAGGAAGGAGACGTCGTACTCGAAGAAGAGCGGATCGCGCATCTCGGCCAGCGTATGTCCGTGCAGGTTGAAGCGGCGCGTCCACACGGCGTTCGGGTTGTAGATTTTCACCGGCGCGAATTCCCAGGTCGGTTGCAGCGTGTGCGTGGCGTAGATGTCGAGCGGTCGCAGCAGGCGGAACAGCGCCAGCCGCCGCCAGCGCATGCCCATGTGCCACGGCGCGTCGCGGTCGACACCGATCAGCGGCGCGCCCGCGGCGCGCAGGCGGCGGTGCAGCCCGACGGCGTCCCGGGGCCGGCGGATCGCCTCGTAGAGATTGACGACGGCAGCCTCGCAGCGCCGAGCGAGTTGCGGCGCAGGCGCCCACTCGTTCGCGGCCACGCGGTAGCCGTTGGCCTCGAAGGCTTCCTTGAGCGGCTCGAATCCCTTGCGGAAATTGAAGATGACGGTGTCGCGGCTCATGGCGTGGCGGCGAGCCGCTGGGTGGCGAAGGCGGCGAGGCGGCCGACGCGTTCGGCGAAGGCCGCTGCGGAAAAGCGTTGCAAGTGCGCCGGCGCCTTCTCG
Source organism: Betaproteobacteria bacterium RIFCSPLOWO2_12_FULL_64_23 (assembly GCA_001770575.1). GTDB lineage: Bacteria > Pseudomonadota > Gammaproteobacteria > Burkholderiales > SG8-39 > 2-12-FULL-64-23. Next base: position 20,277 of record MERK01000042.1, on the reverse strand, counting down.
GCGTCGGGACGGAAAGGCTGCGCCGCCAGGCGGTCGAGCAGCGCGGAAAAGTCGCGGCCGTCGTCGCCGCGCGGGTCGGCGTAGAACAGTCCGGTGACTTCGGCGGCAACGGTCTCGGTGAAGGGCGGCGCGGCTACGGCCAGCACCGGCAGGCCGCTGGCCTGGGCCTCGATGACGTTAAGGCCGAGCGCCTCCTTCTCGGGCAGCCCGGCGAGCAGGTAGTCGAGCCGGCGGTAGACCGCCGCCACATCGCGCTGCTTGCCCCAGAAGCGCACGCGGGAGCGGATGGGCGCCAGCGCGCGCTTGAGATCTCGCACCGAGGCGTAACCGCCGGCGCCGATGACGTGGAGGTCGAAACCGGGATGCCGCGCCAGTACCGGCGCGAGATGGCGGAAGAGCTGCGGGAACTGCTTGATCGGTGTCAGCCGCGAGACGATGCCGAGCGCAATGCCCGTGCCGCGGGCGAACGGCGGATGCGGGCGCAATAGCTCGAGCGCCGGCTCGATGAAGCCGAACAAGCGGTCGCGCAGCTTGCGCGTATCCCAATCGTAGGATGATTGCCGGCGCAGCGCGCCGTCGCTGCCGCGCCCGGACAGGTCGGCAATGCCGTACAGCGGCTCGGCGTAGGCGTTGACCATCTCATTGGCACGGAGACTGGCAAGCACGTGGCCGGATACCGGGACCACCAGGTCGTAGGGCTGCAGCGTCGCTGGATTGCGGCCATAGAGCGGCATGTGGGCGAAGCAGGAAAGCAGGTGGCCAGCGGCGCGAAGCGGCGCGACCTGCGCGGCGGTCGCCGGCGTGTGGAACACCAGCCAGGCGCGCTCGCCGGCGGGAATGCGCGAATTGATCGCCGCTGCCAGTTCGTCGCCGCCGGCGATGACGATCACTTCGCTGCCGGCGGGCAGTCGTGTTCGCCAGGCGGCGATGTTGGCGGTGGCGAACAGCACCGTGCGCACGCCGCGCTCGGCCAGCGCGCGGGCAAAGAAAACGGTATAGACCTCGCCGCCGCCCCAGCCGGTCTGCAGGTTGATCTGGTAACAGCGGGTCATGCCGTCCAACTCTTCAACCAGGTGCGCGCGATGCGGCGGCGCTGCGCAATATTCGTGGCGTTGTTCCAGAGCAGGGCGTAGACGCCGTCGTGGCGCAACTGGCGGTAGAGACGGCGGCGCAGCTCGAGCGAGTTCACCTTGCGCAGCTTGTGGAAAATGGACAGCGCGCCGTCCACCAGCTGCCAGCGCAGCAGCCGTTGCAGTTCCGGGTCTTCGCGCAGGGGCGCCGCCAACTCGGCCAGTCCTCTGGCGTTATACACGGAGCTCGCAATGATCGCGTCCAGGCGCTGATCCATGACATCGGCCGCCAGGGGACGGATGCGCTGGCGATAGTAATAGCCGGGAGTCGGGTCGTAGGCCACCCGCTGCGCTTGCAGAAAGGCGCGCGTGGTCCACAGCACGTCTTCGTGGATCAGGCGCGGTACGAAGCGCATGCCCAGCCGCTCTATGAAGTCGCGCCGGTACAGGTGCATCCAGACCATGTGCAGCAAGGTCCTGTCGGCCAGGCGTCGGCGCAGCACTTCACGGCCGGGCATCACTTCGGTGGACAGGTCGTCGCGATAAATGGGCTGGTCTTCGCGGCGGCCCTCGAAGTGGTACATCGCATTGCCGTGCGCCAGGTCCAGATGCTGCGCACGGGCGAGATCGAGCAGGTGGCGGTAATAGCCGGGCTCGATCCAGTCATCTGAATCGACGAACGCCACATACTCGCCTCCGATGCGGTCTAGCCCGGTGTTGCGCGCGGCCGAGAGGCCGCCGTTGTCCCGGCGAATCACGCGCATTTGCGAATGCTGCGCGGCGTAGCGGGCGAGGATGGCCGGGCAGGCGTCGGTGGAACCGTCATCGACGAACACGATTTCCATGCCCGCGAGGTCCTGTGCCGCCAGGCTTTGCAGGCATCGCTCCAGGAAAGGTGCCACGTTGTAGACCGGCACCACCAGGCTGAGCAGCAGATTCATGCTGCGACCGTCTCCCTAAACAAATAGACGACGTTCTTGCGCATATTGCCGAGGTCCAGGGCAAACCCGGCGGCGAATAGCCAGCCGAGCATTTCCGAGATGCGGGTGTAGCTGAGCACATGAGGATGGACTTCGATCACCATCTTGCGGATGGGATCCAGCCGCGCATGGCGCAGAAACTCGTATTCGCCGCCCTCGATGTCGAGAATCATGAAGCTGGGCCGGATGCGTTCGATTTCCTGATTGAGGTCGATCTGCCTGACCCGGATGGGCGTGGCATCCTTGGACCCCTGGATCAACGAGGAAGCCCAGTAATCCTTTTCCAGCCAGAAAGTGCACTCGCCCTCGCCCTCGCCCAGAAGTACATTGCTGACCGTTGGTGCGACCTGATTGAGTTCGTGCACTTGCTTGATGACATCCATCAATTGCGGGTTGGCCTCGTAGGCGAATACCCGCTCGCTACCGGTGATTTTGGCGCACAGAGCGGAGAGGAAGCCGATGCCGGCGCCAACTTCCATCACCACATCATCGGCGGCGATCTTCTTCCCGACCAGTTCGGCTTCTTTGGACTCGTACACGCCGAAGAAAATGTCCTTGAGGATAGGCGGCGTGATCGCGGGGTGTCGGATCGGCAGGCGCACGCCGAAGTTGGTCGAATAGCCGGCCTTGGGGAAGTGCCAGAGGATGCGCTTGATGCGTTTTTCGGTTTTTCCGCCGGGTCTGATCATGACTTGCTCTCTTCAGTCGCTCGATACGCCGTGTCCAGCCAGCCAGATCAGCAGCACGACAAATGTGTAGGCCAATCTGCGCGAGGCCTTGCGCCGCTTCGCCGCCTGCCAGAGTTGTCTTACCGCGGCGGCATTGAGGCACGGCGCCAGTTCCTCGCAGCGGGCGATGTAGTGCTCGCAGGCGGCGTTCCATTGTCCGTTGAAATAGTGCTGCAGGGGCACCGAAAATCCGTGCTTGGGCCGGTTCCATACGGCTTCCGGCAAATGCCGGCGGGCCAGAGCGCGCAGCAGTGCTTTGCCGCCATCGCGGTCGTAATGCACGCTGGCCGGCCAGTCCAGGACCAGGTCCAGCACCGGGTTGCCGAGCAGCGGTACGCGCACTTCCAGGCTCCGATTCATGCTGGCCCGGTCGGTCTTGACCAAACAATCCTCGGACAAATAGGTCCACAGGTCGGCGCGCATGAGGCTTGCCGTATCCATGCCGCGTGCGTAACTCAGCGCCAGGTCGCGCCACAGGGCCAGGGTGTCCTGCGCACGGCAGGCGGCAAGGGCGGCCGGGCTGAGATAGCGCCCCAGGTCCTTGCGCGTGCTTGGAAAGGGACCCAGTTCGACGTGCTTGTAGAGCAGCATCTCGCGCCCAGCCAAGCCCCGGCGCAGCAGGCTGCCGGGCAGCCAGCCGGAGCGCGCGCCGGCGCGCAGAAAACGGCGGCCGGGGTTGTCGGGAAAATGGTCTTCGCTTTGCGCGAAACGCGGGTAGCCGGCAAACAGTTCGTCGCCGCCGTCGCCGCTGATGGCCACGGTGACCGCCTGCCGGGTATGGCGGGACAACTCATGGGTCGTCACAAAGGCCGGATCGGCCAGCGGCTGGTCGAGCGCGGCGATGGCGGCTTCAAAGGCGGTGGCGTCAATCGCCGGTGCATCGATCACCCTGTGCTCGGTGGCGTATTGGCCGGCGACCGCGCGCGCGGCCGGGGTTTCGTCGAAGCCCGCCTGCGGAAAGCGGATGTTGAAGGTCTTCAGCGGACGCATACCCGCTTCGGCCATGTAATGCACCATCAGACTGGAGTCGATGCCGCCGGAGAGGAAGGCGCCGAGCGGCACATCGGCCACCATCTGGCGCCGCACGCTTTCGCGCAGCGCGGCGTCCACTGCCTCTAACGCCTCGGAGAAAGCGGGCGCGGCCGCCCGCGGCGCCGGCGGCCGCCAGTAGCGGCGCGTCGTCAGCTGGCCACTTTCGTGTTCGAACAGCAACACGCTGGCGGGCGGCAAGGGGTGGACATCGCGCAGGAAGGAATGCGGCGACTGCACCGCCTGGCAGGCGAGGTAGTCGCGCAGGGCTTCATGGTCCAGCCGGCGCGGGAAGCCGGGGAGGGCGAAGAAGGGCGCCAGCGTCGAGGCGAAGGTCAGGCCGTTGTCCAGCGTCGCGTAGTACAGCGGCTTGACCCCGACGCGGTCGCGTGCCAGCACGAGGCGCTTCGTTTCGGCATCCCAGAGGGCGAAGGCGAAGATGCCGTCCATCCGGTCCAGCAGCGTTTCTCCCCAGGCGCGCCAGCCCTGCAACAGCACTTCGGTGTCGGAATGCGTGTGGAACGGCCAGCCCCGGGCTTCCAGTTCCTTGCGCAGTTCCCTGAAGTTGTAGATTTCGCCGTTGAATGCCAGGGTCCAGCGACGGTCGTCGCTTTGCATCGGCTGGTGGCCGCCGGCCAGGTCGATGATGGCCAGGCGGCGATGGCCGAACACGGCCGCTCCGGCAGCCACCACGCCGTGGTCATCCGGGCCGCGCGCTCGCAGGGTATCCAGGGCGCCATGGATATGTTCGCGCCAGCGGGTGCCGACCATGCCGAGGATGCCGCACATGCTCAGTCTCGGCCCGCCAGCCGCTCATACGCAGCGACTACGCTGCTCATCTCAAACATGGAGAGATCGGCCTTGCCAGGGTCGATCGGGGTGGCAAGGTTGTCGGAAATCGCCTTCGCCAGTGCGGCGAAATCGCCGCAGGGCACGAGGCATTGCGGAAAAGCAGTCAATATCTCCCGCGGCCCGGAAGGACAGTCCGTGCTCACAGTGGGCGTACCACAGGCAAGCGCCTCAATCAGAACATTGGGCAGGCCTTCGTGGTCGGAACAGAGCACGAGCAGATCGGCGCCGGCGATCCAGGGGTAGGGATTGAGCTGGAAACCGGCAATCAACACCCGATCGGCAAGGCCCCGGCTGGCTATCATGGCCTGGAGCTTGGGGTCGGGTGCGCACAGCAATACCAGCAGGTGATCGGCAGCGACACGCGTCCAGGCGTCCAGCAGCAGGTCATGGCGTTTCTGCGGAGCGAAGCGACCGACATGAACGACATACGGCCGGGCCGGCAGTTCAGGCGCGGCGATGACAGTTGCGTGACGCATTGCCTCGAAGTCAAAGGCATTGGGGACGGTCTCTATCGGTCCGTCTGCACCGATCTCGCGCCGCAGGTCATTCGCTACGCCGATGGAAACCGCGATCAGCGGCCGTGTTCCGTACAGGCGCCGGTAGCGCGCCAGCCGCCGGCGTGCTTTGGCGGGGTGGTCGGCGGCGAGCTTGACGACCTCGCTCGACAAGGTATTGGCGATGCGACACCAATGGCGGGGAAGCTTGGCCAGCGCGGCCACTTCGTCGGCGAAGGGCAGGGTGGATACCAGAAGATTCCAGGGCGCAGACAAATGACGGGTCAGGCGGTGCGCAAGGCGGCGTTTGCCGATCCAGCCCTTGGATGCCTTCGTTGTCAGAGCCGACACTTTCACGCCCCGGGGCCGCGCATGCTCGACACGGTCTTCCAGCAGCGCGAGTTCGACCTCATGGCCCTTGTCTGCCAAGCCCGCAGCCAGCTTGACGATGGCTTTCTCGGCGCCGCCGCCGGCCAGGTTGGTGACCACGAAAACGAATCTCATCGCTGGCCGGGAGGATGTTCCGCCATCGCCCGCTCCACTTCTGCGAAAACGGTGTCGACGTGTATGTCCGCCATTTCGGTCATCTCGGTGCAGCGCTCACCAGACGCGGGGTGATCGACCGGATAGGCGCAGGGATGCTCAAGCGGTCCGGTGAGTTTGGAGGATGAAATGCAGTGGTAGAGGGCGACCAGCGGGATGTCGAAGGCGCTCATGATGTGGGTAGGGCCGGTGTCCACGCCGACGTAGAGATCGGTAAGCGTCATCAGTGCCGCGGTATCCCTCAGGCTCAGATTGCCGGCGAACAGTGCAGCGCGCTCGCCGAGACCTTGTTTCAACCAGCCAGTTCGCTGGCGTTCCGCGGACCCGCCATAAACGAGGAAGCGGGCTTGCGGCCAACGCGACGTGATGCGATCGCAAAGCGCGGCAAAGTTCTCGATCGGCCAGTCGCGGTAGGATTTGGTGGCGAAACTGGCGACTTGCAGGCCGATCAGTGGCCGGCTGCCGCCGATGCCGGCATCCTCCAGGCGCCGGCGGGCAGACGCGGTTTCCTCGCCGGTGGATTGGAAGGCAATGCGCAGACCGGCCGGAGGAATCCCGACTGCCGCAGGCAGGCGCAGGCGCTGGAGCACGGCATGGTCGCTTTGGAAAGGCGGGCGAGCGATGGCGGCGAAGAGCCTGCGGTTCAGGGAGGCATTCTCCTGCTCGAAGGCCACAACCCGCTGCGACACCCTCAGGGCGTAGGCCACCAGGGCTTGGTCAAAACCGAAGACGAAAGCAAGATCGAAAGACTTTCCGGCTAGCCAGCCGCGCCAGGTCGCGCGGCCCTTGGTGATGCTGCCGACGCGGTACACAAAGGGCAGGTGCTCGAAGACTTCGGCGCGCTTGGGGTGACCGAGCACGGTAATGCGGGCGCCCGGATAGGCCGCCGCCACGGCCCGGATGGCCGGCGTGGCGAACAGCGTATCGCCGATGCGCGAGACGGCAATGAAAAGGATGCTGGCTGGCGGCGGCTTGAGGAAGGACATTCCTATTCCTCCGGCAGGCAGAACTCGAACAGGTAGTCGGGGAAGGAGTATTCGATCGGAGAAACGCCGAGGCGCCAGGCAAACTTCTTGATTGCACCGCTGATTCCGCCGATCGGCTTGACCAGGTGATAGGCCCTCAGGCGCAGCCCGATGCGGCGGCTGATTTCAAGCGCCATGGTCGGCGTGAACCAGGCCATGTGATCGAGGTTCACTACAACGACGCCCTGGCGGAAGAACTGGCGAACGAACTTGCGGCTGAAGGGATTTGGTGTTGCCGCAAAGATGCGGCCTCCTGTGCTCAGATGGCGCTTGGCGAAAAGGAGCAGGGCGGAGGGGTTGTCAACGTGCTCCATGACATCGCCGATGAATACCCTGTCGAACCGTTCGCCCAGGTCAAGCTCCGATGTCGCATCGACACAGCGGACGTTAAAGCCGCGGCCATTCAGTTCTGCGACCAGCGGTTCGAGGATGTCCAGACCCAGGCAGTATCCGGCAGCCCTGTGTATGCGACCGTGGCGCCAGCCGGGCTCGTCGAAATAGCGGGCACTGTGGGAGACGACGCCAATGTCGAGGACACGCTTGCCGGCAACGGCCCTCTCGACGAACCCGGTCAGGTCAGTGTCGGTATGAACCTTGCGCAAAAGGGGCAAGAGGACACGCACTTCAGCCTTTGCTGCGCGGTTGTTGGGATCGTCGGAGATGCGGGTCCAATCGAAGTTCATTTCCGTTTCCCCGGGACGTCGCGAAATACGCTCTCCATGCGATCCAGCATGGCTGCGCGGGAGTAGCGTTCCAATGCCCGGTCTCGGGCCGCACGGCCAAGGCGACGCGCCAGGTCCGGGTCCTGCATCAGCCGATCAATGGCCCCCGCCAGGGCGAAGGCATCCTTTGGCGGCACGACCAGTGCCGTTTGCCCATCGTCCACCGCTTCGAGGATGGCGCCGACAGGCGTGGTGACAACGGGCAGGCCGGTCACCATTGCCTGAAGAATTGCCTGCGGTACGCCCTCATTGGCGTAGGAAGGAAGGCAGAAAATATCCAGCGACCGCAGCCAGTCTTCTGGCTTGTCCTGTTGACCGACCAGCCGCACGCGGTTGGTGAGCTGGAGCTCGGCGATTCTCTCCTCGATGGGGCCGCGCATCGGTCCCTCGCCAATAATCAGCAGCGTCGCGTCTGATCGAGCGAGCTTGGCGAACGCCTCAAGCAGATACAGGTGGCCCTTCCAACTGCGCAAAGTGGCGACGATGCCGATAATGCGAGCGTCGGGGTCGAGCCCGAGCGCTAGTCGCGCAGCCCGTTTGTCGCCGGGCGAGAACCGCACAGGGTCAATCCCGGTCGGGACCGAGGTGACGCGTTCGGGAAGCACACCGGACCCCTCGATCAGTTGTTGGCGCAGGGCTTCACCCGCGGTGACGACGTGACATACGGCGCCGCTGTAGAGCCAGCGACTGGCCGCGTTCTTTGGAACCGGGGCGGATATGTGGCGCGTGCGTACGATAGGCGGGCCGTGGCCCAGCGTGGCGCAGGCCAGGGCGGTAAGCCAAGTGTCGGTGGAACTATGGGTGTTCACCACGTCCGGCCGCAACTGCGCCAAATGTCGGCGCAGGGCAAATAGGCCGCCCAGGTTCTTGCGGGCGATCGGCAGGGCGATGACCGGCACGCCATAGCGTCCCGCCTCGGAAAATATCCGCGCCCCGGAGGGGCAGGCCAGGCTGACTTCATGGCCGCGCGCGATCAGCCCTTTTGCTTCTTCCAGAATGCGGATTTCCTGGCCGCCCCAGCCGCACGAGGCTTCGGTGTGGAGGATTCTCATGCCGCGCGTTCTGCTGCCTTCAACGCGCCTGCGCCATCAGTTCCAGGGCTGCGTCCAATACTCGCCCGGTCGGGATGATTTCCAGGCAGTCGCTGCGCTTGCTGCCGCCGCAGCCGTCGAGGCCGCAGGGGCGGCAGGAGTGGTCCGAAGTAATGACCCGGGCCGGCACCTGCCACGGGCCCCAGATGTTCGCGCCACTCGGACCGAACAGCGCGACGACCGGCGTGCCTACGGCGGCCGCTATGTGCATGGGCGCCGAGTCCATGCCGATGAACAAGCGCGCGCGCGCCGTCAACGCGGCCAGTTCTTTCAACGTCAGCCTGCCCGCCAGGCTCGGGGCGGGAAAGGGCAGACGCGCCAGAATGCGTTGAATCATTCCGGTTTCCTGAGCATCGGGCGCGCTGGTGAAGAGCAGGGGGAAGCCGCGTTCGGCGAGGCGTATCGCCAGTTCCGCCACTTTTTCCTCGGGCCAGCATTTGAACTGCCAGCGCGAGGTCGGGTGGATCAGAATGAACTTGCCGGCTTCGAGGCCGAGATCGCGCAGATGTTTCTCCGCGCCGCGTTCCGCGTCCGCACCGGCTACCAGTACCAGTTTCTTGTCCGATTCCTCGGGCCAAAGCCCGATCCGGCGCAACGCGTCCAGATTGCATTCCACCATGTGGCGTGCGTTGGCGTGTTGGTAGAGATGGGTGAAACTGTCGCGATACAGCTTGCCGGGGTGGTTCGGCGCCACCGAGACCGCTGGCTTCAACATCCGCGCCAGCCAGGCGCCGCGCGCACTGCTGGTGAGGTGGACGAGGAGGTCGTAGCGGCGCGAGCGCAAGGCCTGCAGCAGGCGCCACTCCTCACGCAGGGAGCCGCGTTTGGTAACCAGGTGCAACTGACTCAGCGCCGGGTGCTCCGACAGCATGTCGCGCGTGTCGTGATACACCAGGGCGTCGATCTGCGCTTGCGGCAGATACCGATTGAGCGTGCCGAGCACCGGGCTGGCCAGCAGTACATCGCCGTGGTGGCGCAGCTTGGTGACCAGTACGCGGCGGATGCGGCTCGGATCCAGGGTGTCGCTTATGCTCAAGGTCGTGCCAATAGTGCGAAAGCGGATCGCAGGTTTAATCCGGATTTGCTGCTGAGTATAGCTGCAATTTCCAGCCGGTTCAGTGAGTTGAAATGCCTGGCTGTGTTTGGCTTGTGTTCCCGCGAGCGCGGCGCGAGGATATCCGGCATGCGTCAACTGCCGCGCTGCAGCGCCATCAGCTTGGCGTATTTGTGAAAGCTGTTGCAGCAACCGATGGCGATATGCACCAGGCCGGCGGTGCCGTCGAGAAAACCCAGACGCAGGAAATAGAATTTGGCGAAGCGCAGCAGCGGCGACAGCAGCAGTTGCGCCACGCCGGCCCGTGTTCCCGCCTTGAACAAGGCTTCGGCCTGCAGGCTGGTATAGCGGTTCTGCTTGTTGAGATAGCTCTCGAGCGTCTCGGCCGAGTCATGCAGCAGGTCGCCCCCGATGCGCGTCACCGGCGCCTCGGTGAGCACCTTTTCGTGCACCGGATCATCGCTCCAGCGCGCATGCCGCCGGTCGAACAGGCGCAGGCTCCAGTCCGGATAACCCTCGCCATGCCTGAGCCAGCGGCCCATGAATCGATTGCAGCGCGCCATGGCATAGGCCCGCGCCGCGGGCATGGCCAGCGCCGCCAGGATGCTCGCGCGCAAGGGCTCGCTCACGCGCTCATCGGCGTCCAGGCACAGCACCCAGTCATGGCGCGCGGCTTCGACCGCGAACTGTTTCTGCCGGCCGAAACCGAGCCACTCCTTCTGCATCACGCGGGCGCCGCGCTGCCCGGCGAGTTCGGCGGTGCCGTCGCTCGAGCCCGAGTCGATCACCAGCATCTCGTCGGCGAAGGACGCGCTGTCCAGGCAGGCGGCGAGCTGGGTGGCGGCGTTCTTCGTAACGATGACGACGGACAATGGCTGAGAGGACAAGGGATCGAATACCTTATAATTTGCGGCTGGCTGCATTCTAACAAAGCCCGCCGCATTCCCAAGCCATGCCCAATATTCTGCTCATCAAGACTTCCTCGCTCGGCGACGTGGTGCACAACCTGCCAGTGGTGAGCGACATCCGCGCGCGTTTCCAAGGCGCACGCATCGATTGGGTGGTGGAGGAGGCCTATCGCGACATCGTCGGCATGCATCCGGGCGTGCACCGGGCGATTGCGGTGGCGCTGCGGCGCTGGCGCGGGAATGTGCTCAAGCCGGCGCACTGGCGCGAGTTCGGCCAGTTCCGCCATGCGCTGTCCGGCATGCGCTACGACTGTGTCATCGACACCCAGGGTTTGATCAAGAGCGCGCTCCTGGCGCAGGCGGCCTCGGGCACGCGCCACGGTTATGCCGGCGCTAGCGCGCGCGAGCCGCTGGCGGCGAAGTTCTACGACGTCGCGCACCTGGTGCCGCGCGATTTGCACGCAGTCGCGCGCAACCGGCGCCTCGCCGCCCTGGCGCTGGGCTACGAACTGCCGGCTGCGCTGGACTACGGCATCGCCCTGCCCCCGGGTGCCGGGCCAATCGAGCCCCGGCCCTACTGCGTGCTGCTGCACGCGACCAGCCGCGCCGACAAGTTATGGCCGGAGCCGGCATGGGTTCAGCTCGGGGATGAACTCGCACGGCAGGGCTACGCGCTGATGCTGCCCTGGGGCGATGCTGCCGAGCACGCTCGCAGCGAGCGCATTGCGCGCGCGCTGCCTGCCGCGATCGTGCCACCCGTACTCGACATGCTCGGCATTGCCGGCGTGCTCGCCGGCGCGCAGGCGGTGATCGGCGTCGATACCGGCTTGACCCATCTGGCCGCTGCCCTGGGCCGTCCGGTGGTGGCGCTTTACTGCGGCACGCAGCCCGGACTCACCGGCGTATGCGCCGGTCCGGGCGCGCGCGTGCGCAACCTCGGCGATAGGGAGATGGTCCCCGAGGTGGCCGAGGTGCTGGCCGCGTTACACGGAGTCGTTGGCGGAGGCCAGGCGTGATCTGGCGCATCGGCTATCGGCTGCTGCTGTGGTTGCTGTTCCCCTGGGCATTGATGCACCTGTGGTGGCGCGGCCGGCGTCAACCCGGCTACCGCGAGCACATCGGCGAGCGCTTCGGCTGGTATCAGGTGAGGCCCGCGCGGCCGGTGATCTGGTTGCATGCAGTGTCGGTGGGCGAAACGCGCGCTGCGGAACCGCTCGCGCGCGCGCTGGCCGCCCGCTATTCCGGGCATGAACTGCTGCTCACGCAAATGACGCCCACCGGGCGCGAGACCGCGCAGCAACTCTTCGGTGATGCGGCGACGATCGTCTACCTGCCCTACGATTATCCTGGAGCCGTGGCGCGCTTTCTGACGCGCTTCAGGCCGCGCCTGGGCATCCTCATGGAAACCGAAATCTGGTTCAATCTGGTCGAGGGCTGCGCGCGGCGGGGCGTGCCCCTGCTCCTTGCCAACGCGCGCCTGTCGGAAAAATCGGCGCGCGGCTACCAGCGGGCGGCGCCGTTGACCCGCGCCGCGCTCACCCGCCTGGCGGCGGTCAGCGCCCAAACGCGCGAGGATGCCGAACGCCTTGAGCGCCTGGGTGCACAGGGGGTCGAGGTAACGGGCAATCTCAAGTTTGATGTCGCCCTGGCACCGCGGCTGCTGGTCCTGGGTGCAGAGCTGAAGCAGCGCATCGGTCAGCGACCGGTGCTGCTGGCGGCGAGTACGCGCGAAGGCGAGGAAGCGCTGGTCTTGGATGCTCTGGCGCGCATCCGCGTCGAGGGTCTGTTGCTGCTGTTGGTGCCGCGACATCCGCAGCGCTTCGGCGAGGTCGCGACGGTGCTGGAACAGCGCGCACTACGTTATGCGCGCCGCAGCGACAATCGCGCCGTGTCGGCCGATTGCCGCGTGCTCCTTGGCGACAGCATGGGGGAAATGGCGGCCTACTACGCCGCCTGCGATCTGGCCTTCATCGGCGGCAGCCTGCTGCCTTACGGCGGACAGAACCTGATCGAGGCCTGCGCCGTCGGCCGCCCGCTCATGTTCGGGCCGCATATGTACAATTTTGCCGAGGCCTCGAGGCTGGCGGTGGCGGCGGGCGCCGCAATCGAGGTCGCCGACGCGCCCATACTGGCAGAGCGGGCGGAACAGCTGCTCTCGAATCCGCCGACTCTGGCGCGCATGTCGCAGGCAGCACTTGCTTTCAGCCGCGCGCACCAAGGCGCAACGGCGCGCAATCTGGCGATTTGCGAGCGGTTGCTGCCGCCGGTGTAGATACACAGGCATTGCGCGCTCCGCGCGCCAACCGTGTTTTCCGCGCGGATGAAAAGCGTATCCGCACGAAAAACACGGTTATTGTTAAAAACACCTAACGCTTGCGGTTGTTTTCATACAAGATCGGCGATTGTGCGCGGATGCGCTTTTCATCCGTGCACAATCGCCGATCGGCGCGGACGGGACGCCGTCCGCGCAAGCTCGGGCACCGTGGCTCTAATCGCTGCCCAGCAGGCGGTTGACCGCTTCCAGGTCTTCCTCGGTCAGCGTTCCCGACGCGGATTTCAGCTTGAGCCCGTTCAGCAGCGTGTCGTAGCGCGCTTTGGACAGGTCGCGCTTGGTGGAGAACAGCTGCTGCTGCGCGTTCAGCACGTCGATATTAATGCGCACGCCCACCTCGTAACCGAGTTTGTTCGAATCAAGGGCGCTCTGGCTGGAAACCAGCGCCTGCTCCAGCGCGCTCACCTGCGCCATGCCGCTGGTGACGCCGAGGTAGGCCTGGCGCGCCGCCTGCGCTGCGCTGCGGCGCGCAGTCTCCAGGTCCTGGCGCGCCTTCTCCCGATTCGCCAGGGCCTGCCGCACCAGCGAGTTGACACCGCCGCCGGCATACAGGGGGATCGCCAGCTGCAATCCGATGCTGCGGCTGGTGCTGTCCGTGCCCAGACTCACCGTGCCGGCGGTGCTGATGCCGGCGGAGTTGCTGCCATAGCTGCCCACCAAATTAAGTGAAGGATAGTGGCCGGCGCGGCTGCGCTCGATCTCGCGCGAGGCGATTTCCAGCGCGGCCTGCTGTATGCGCACCGCGAAACTCCGGTCTTCGGCGCTGGCTACCCACTGCTCCATCGCATGGGGCGTGGGCGGGCTGAGTTCGGTCAACGGTTTGAGCGGGGCAAGCCTGTCGGGAAACTTGCCGATGATCTGCTGCAGCGCGCTCTTCTTGATTTCGAGGTCGCTCTGCGCGGCGATTTCCTGGCTGGCGGAAAGGTCGAAACGCGCCTGCGCCTCGTGCGTGTCGGTGATGGTGGCGGTGCCCACCTCGAAGTTGCGCTTCGCCTGCGCCAGCTGCTCCGAGATGGCCGTCTTTTGCGCCTGGATGAAAGCCAGGCTGTCCTGGGACGCGAGCACGTCGAAATACGCCTGGGCCACGCGCACGATCAGGTCCTGCGCGGCTTGCCCGAAAACCGCTTCGGCCTGGGCCACCTTGAAGCCGGCTTCCTTATACAGAACGATGCTCTGCCAGTTGAACAAGGGCTGCGTCAGCGACACGCTGTAGCCGTTGGTGTTGCCTTCGCGCTTCGACGAAGGCGCCGCGTCACGGAAATCGATGTCGATGTCGTTCATCTGGGTGTACGCGCTGGCACTTATCGTCGGCAGCAACAGCGCCAGCCCCTGCGGCAGGCTTTCGCGCCCCGCGTCGCGCGCGGCCCGCGCCGAGGCATATGCCGGGTCATTGGCACGCGCCTCGCGGTAGGTCTGCAGCAAATCCGCCGCGGCGAGCGGCTGGCTGAACGCAAGTATGGCGAGGAAAATCGCGTGTCGTTTCATGTTGGGCTCAATATCGGGGCATCGAGGGTTCGACCTGGTCGGCCCAGGCATTCACCCCGCCCTGGAGGTTGTACAGATTGGAAAAGCCGTTGCGCTCCAGAAACAGGCCTACCTGAAAACTGCGCACCCCGTGATGGCAGATGACTACGGTATCGGTGTCGGGATCGAGGTTCTGCGCTCGCGCCGCAATGGTGTTCATCGGCGCCAGCACGGACCCCTCGATGCGGCAGGTCCGGTGTTCCCAGGGCTCGCGCACGTCGAGCAGAACCGGCGGCTTGCGTCCGTTGTCGGCCAGCCATTGCTGCAGCAGCTGCGGCGTGATCTGCGTCATGGTCAGAAGCTGAAGCGCTCGCCCGCGAGCGCATTCGTGAGCGGCGCAATTCGCGTTTCCAGCAGATCGATGGCGTTATGGACACCCTCGCCGGTGCAGGTGATGAGTCGCGCCGCCATCACCGGCGGGTTGCCGACCACGGCGAACATGCGCGCGCCGGTCTTCATCTGCTGCAACAGCTGTTGCGGCAGCACCGGTGTCGAGCCGGTGAGCACGATGATGTCGTAGGGCGCGTGTTTGGTCCAGCCGCGCGCTCCATCGCCGAGCTCCACGGTCACATTGGCCACGCCCGCGCGGCGCAGGCTGGCCTCGCCCGATGCTTTCAGTTCCGGGTGGATTTCCACGCTATAGACATGCTGCGCGCGGTGTGCCAGCAGCGCCGTGAAATAGCCGGAACCCGTACCGATTTCCAGCACCTGGTCGGTCGGTTTCACCGCCAGTTCCTGCAACACACGCGCCTCCAGCTTGGGCTGCCACATGCGCTCGCCCTGGCCTATGGGGATCTCCAGATCGGAGAAGGCGAGCATGCGGTAGGCGGGAGGCACGAAATCCTCGCGCTTGACCGCGTAGAGCAGGTCCAGCACTTCCTGATCGAGCACCTCCCACGGGCGGATTTGACGCTCGATCATGTTCAAACGGGCTTGTTCGACGTTCATCGCAGACATGGCGGATCAGCTCACGCAGGTTATTTGACAAAGATGAATTTTACCATCGTTTGCGCGGCTGCCTTGTGACGCTTGTCACATACCGCCCGCGGCCCCCGCCCAGGCAGCGCTCTGTGCATCCCGCTTCGGACTTGGCGCATCCGCGTTCCGCCCGGAGCCAAGCCTATTCTGCACCCCGCGCGCAACATCGTCCAGATAAGTGTATATCACCGCCAGCACCCGCGCGTAACCGGTTTTCCGCAGCGGGAGCGGGGCGGAAGATTGCAAAGTCCGAGCGATTGGGGTACCTTGGCCCCTAACGTTAGGGGTCCTGCGCGACGGCTTGCAACATGCGGCGCGGGTGAGAGAGTCCCTTTGAACCTGAT
The DNA here is from genome assembly GCA_001770575.1 of Betaproteobacteria bacterium RIFCSPLOWO2_12_FULL_64_23. Lineage (GTDB taxonomy): Bacteria > Pseudomonadota > Gammaproteobacteria > Burkholderiales > SG8-39 > 2-12-FULL-64-23. The sequence goes on along the minus strand of MERK01000042.1, from coordinate 4,603 downwards.
GCGGATAATGCCGCCGCAGGGAAGCGTGAGCAGACCTCCCTCCTGCCTTCGCCCCTGCGGTTACAAGGAGCGACCCATGAACGCCAACCCGAAATTCATCGCCGCCACCGCGCACGTGGACGACGCTGCGGTCCAGCCGCTGCCGAACTCGCGCAAGGTGTATGTAGAGGGCAGCCGGCCCGACGTCCGCGTGCCGATGCGCGAGATCAGCCAGAGCGACACACCGGCTTCGTTCGGCGCCGAGAAAAATCCGCCCGTCTATGTTTACGATACGTCCGGCCCCTACACCGATCCGGGCGCAAGCATCGATATTCGCAACGGCCTGGCGCCGCTGCGCGCCAAATGGATAGAAGAGCGCGGCGATTCCGAGGCGCTTTCCGGCCCGACGTCGAAGTTCGGCGTCGAGCGCCTGCGCGATGCCAATCTCGCCGAGCTGCGCTTCAACCTGAAGCGCAAGCCGCGGCGCGCCAAGCCCGGCTTGAACGTGTCGCAGATGCACTACGCGCGCCGCGGCATGATCACGCCGGAAATGGAATACATCGCCATCCGCGAGAACCTGCAACGCCGGCAATACATCGAAAGCCTGCGCGCCTCGGGGCCGCAGGGATCCAAGCTGGCCGAGCTGATGGCGCGCCAGCACCCGGGTGAGTCCTTCGGCGCCGCCATTGCGGAGGAGATCACCGCGGAATTCGTGCGTGACGAAGTGGCGCGCGGCCGCGCCATCATCCCGGCCAACATCAACCACCCCGAGTCCGAGCCGATGATCATCGGCCGCAACTTCCTGGTGAAAATAAACGCCAACATCGGCAATTCGGCGCTGGGTTCGTCGATCGGCGAGGAAGTCGAGAAAATGACCTGGTCCATCCGCTGGGGCGGCGATACCGTGATGGATCTGTCCACCGGCAAGCATATCCATGAGACGCGGGAATGGATCATCCGCAACGCGCCGGTGCCCATCGGCACCGTGCCCATTTATCAGGCCCTGGAAAAGGTCGACGGCAGGGCCGAGGAACTCAGCTGGGATATCTTCCGCGACACCCTGATCGAACAGGCCGAGCAGGGTGTGGACTATTTCACCATCCACGCCGGGGTGCTGCTGCGCTACGTGCCGCTCACAGCCAGGCGCATGACCGGCATCGTCAGCCGCGGCGGCTCGATCATGGCCAAGTGGTGCTTGGCGCACCACAAGGAGAGTTTCCTCTACACCCATTTCGAGGACATCTGCGACATCATGAAGGCCTACGACGTCGCCTTCTCCCTGGGCGACGGCCTGCGTCCGGGCTCGATCTACGATGCCAACGACGAAGCGCAGCTGGGCGAACTGAAGACGCTGGGCGAACTGACTGACGTCGCCTGGAAGCATGATGTGCAGGTGATGATCGAGGGACCGGGCCACGTGCCGCTGCACATGATCAAGGAGAACATGGAGCTGCAGTTGCGCGACTGCAAGGAAGCGCCGTTCTATACCCTCGGGCCGCTTACCACCGACATCGCGCCCGGCTACGACCACATCACCTCGGGCATCGGCGCCGCGATGATCGGCTGGTATGGCACGGCCATGCTTTGCTATGTGACGCCGAAGGAGCACCTGGGCCTGCCGAACAAGGCCGACGTCAAGGACGGCATCATCACCTACAAAATTGCGGCGCATGCGGCCGACCTCGCCAAGGGCCATCCCGGCGCACAGATCCGCGACAACGCGCTCTCGAAGGCGCGCTTCGAGTTCCGCTGGGACGATCAATTCAACCTCGGCCTCGATCCGGACAAGGCGCGCGAGTTTCACGACGAGACCTTGCCGCGGGACAGCGCGAAGGTCGCGCACTTTTGCTCCATGTGCGGTCCGCATTTCTGCGCCATGAAGATCACCCAGGACGTGCGCGACTACGCTCTGGCGCAGGGCGTGGACGAGCAGGCGGCGCTGGCCGAAGTGGCAGCTGCGGGCATGGAACAGAAGGCGGTGGAGTTCGTGAAGAAAGGTGCGCAGATTTATTCCAAAGCCTGAGCGCTTTTTTCGTAGGTGAGAGCGGCGCGCACACGCGCCGTTGTTTCCGTATCAGCCGCAAGGGGCGACGCGGGGACGGCAGGCGGGCGCATATTTTTTCTGCCCTGACGCATGTGGGTCGCCGCCAGCGCTTACAATCCGGCCCATGGATCTGGTCGTGCTCATCAAAGCGCTGATACTCGGGGTGGTCGAAGGCTTCACCGAATTCCTGCCGGTATCGAGCACCGGCCATCTCATCCTCGCCGGCGATCTGCTCGGTTTCAACGACGAAAAGGGCAAACTGTTCGAGATCGTGATCCAGTGCGGCGCCATTCTCGCGGTGTGCTGGGAATACCGGGTCAAGCTCGCCGCCGTGATCTCGGGCCTCGGCTCGCAGCGCGAGGCGCAGCGCTTCGCGCTAAACCTCGCCGTCGCCTTTGTGCCGCTCGCAGTGCTCGGCCTGGCGTTCGGAAAAACGATCAAGGCGCAGCTGTTTCATCCGCTGCCGGTGGCGCTGGCGTTCATCATCGGCGGCTTCATTATCCTGTGGGCGGAAAAGCGCGAACACACGGTGCGCATCCGCGAGGTGGAGGACCTGCGCTGGACCGATGCGCTGAAGCTGGGCATCGCCCAGGCGTTTGCGCTGATTCCCGGCACCTCCCGTTCCGGCGCCACCATCATCGGCGGATTGCTGTTCGGCCTGTCGCGCAAAGCCGCGACCGAGTTCTCGTTTTTTCTCGCCATCCCGACGCTGTTCGCTGCCTCCGCCTATGAGCTATACCGGGAGCGCGCGCTGCTCTCGCTCGATGACTGGGGAATGTGGAGCGTCGGGTTCGTCTCCGCCTTCGTTTCCGCGTTTCTGTGTGTGCGCTGGCTGCTGCGCTACATCTCAAACCACGATTTCACGCCGTTTGCCTGGTACCGCATCGCTTTCGGACTGGTGGTGTTGGGCACCGCCTATAGCGGTCTGGTGAATTGGTCGCGAGGCTGAGTGTCCCCACTGCGCGGCGCAGGAACGCACAAGGTTGGTGCAGACAATCGTTGTTTGCACCAAAGGAGGGCGGCGTTGCCCATGTTCACAATCAGACTTCGCTTATGGCACAATGCTGTGCTCGCATTTCGTCGGATGGCATGTTTTCTGCTGTACTACCCTCCGTTATCCGCAATCTATTGTCATTAACCGCTAGTTGAGGAGATATAAATGGCTATATCCCAGGCCGACGTATTGAAACAGATCAAGGACAAGGAGGTGAAGTTCGTCGATTTGCGCTTCACCGACACCCGCGGCAAGGAACAGCACGTATCGGTTCCGGCCAAACAGTTCACCATGGAAAAGTTCGAAGACGGTCACGCCTTCGACGGCTCGTCGATCGCCGGCTGGAAAGGGATAGAAGCCTCCGACATGCTGCTCATGCCTGAAGCCGATACCGCGCGCCTGGATCCGTTCACCGACGAAACCGTACTCAACATCACCTGCGATGTGGTCGAGCCTTCCGACGGCAAGGGCTATGAGCGCGACCCGCGGTCGCTTGCCAAACGCGCCGAAGCCTACCTTAAATCCACGGGTCTGGGCGACACCGCCTACTTCGGTCCAGAGCCAGAGTTTTTCATTTTTGATTCCGTGACTTGGAACGTTGACATGTCCGGCTGTTTCGTGAAAATAGACTCCGAAGAGGCGCCCTGGTCAAGCGGCAAGGAATATGAAGGCGGCAACATGGCCCACCGCGCGCCGGTGAAAGGCGGTTACTTTCCGGTGCCGCCGGTGGATACGCTGCACGACATACGCAATGCCATGTGTCTGGCGATGGAGCAGCAGGGCGTGGAGGTTGAGGTTCACCACCACGAAGTGGCCGCGCCCGGTCAATGCGAAATCGGGACCAAGTTTGAAAAACTGGTCAAGCGCGCCGACTGGCTGCAGATTCTCAAGTACACGGTGTGGAATGTCGCTCACTCCTATGGCAAGACCGCCACCTTCATGCCCAAGCCCGTAGTCGGCGACAATGGTTCCGGCATGCATGTGCACCAGTCGGTGTGGAAGGGCGGTGAAAATATGTTCGCCGGCAACAAATACGCCGGTCTGTCGGATTTTGCCCTGTACTACATCGGCGGCATTATCAAGCACGCCAAGGCCCTGAACGCCATCACCAACCCCGGTACCAACTCGTACAAGCGACTGGTGCCCGGTTTCGAGGCGCCGATCAACCTCGCTTATTCGTCGCGTAACCGCTCGGCGGCCTGCCGCATTCCGTACGCAACCAACCCCAAGGGGCGCCGCGTCGAAGTGCGTTTCCCCGACCCGATGGCCAATCCTTATCTCGCCTTCGCAGCGATGCTGATGGCCGGCCTGGACGGCGTGCAGAACAAAATCCACCCCGGGGATCCGATCGACAAGAACCTGTACGATCTGCCGGCCTCTCAGGCGAAGAAAGTGCCGAATGTCTGTTCTTCGCTGGAAATGGCGCTGGAGCATCTGGCGAAGGACCGCGAGTTTCTGACTCGCGGCGGCGTATTCTCCGAGAGCTTGCTCGATGCCTATAGCGCACTCAAAATGGAAGAGGTCACGAGGTTCCGCATGACCACCCATCCGCTCGAGTTCGACATGTATTACAGCAGCTGATCGCG